>JAYKJG010000040.1:0-15838 GCA_035286285.1 Prochlorothrix sp. | reverse complement strand
GCCTATCTGCACACTCTCCAGCCTCTCTACAACAGATTGTTGAGCCACTCCCATGCCTCTCCCCCAGTCTCCGATGTTGAATTTGTCGAGTGATCCAAAGGGTTCTGCTCCACAGCAGCAGGCCAATGTTGGGACGGGACCGAGTGCGGCACACCAACAGCCTGAAGGGACTGAGCAGCATGTTGCTGATATTTTAATTGTGGATGACACCCCCGCTAACCTGCGGTTGCTGGCGGCTCTGCTCGGTAACCATGGCTATCGGGTCCGGAAAGCCATTAATAGCAAAATGGCTCAGCTTGCCCTAGCAACCCTGATCCCAGATTTGATTCTGCTGGATGTACGAATGCCAGAAATGGATGGCTATGAACTGTGTCGGTTGCTCAAAGCCGATCCCAAAACAGAAGGTATTCCGATCGTCTTCCTCAGCGCCCTTGGCGAAGCGCTCGATAAGGTCCAAGCCTTTGAGGCGGGTGGGGTGGACTATATTACTAAGCCCTTCGAGGCGGAAGAAGTCTTAGTGCGCATTCGCACCCACCTCAGTTTACAAAACGCCCGCAAGGAAATTCAAGCCTTAAATGCGGTGCTAGAACAGCGGGTTCAAGAACGAACCCAGCAGCTAGAAGCGGCCAATCGGCGCTTGAGTGAGCTAGCCCACTTTGACTCCCTGACGGGCTTACCGAACCGCAACCGCTTTATCGAAATTTTGCAGCAAGTGCAGCAGCAGGCCCAGCGCCAAGCGGAGCAGGGGGGGGACTGGACCGGCCAAGCACCGCAGCAGGCATCACAGCAAACATCACAGCAAACATCGCCACCAACCCAAACCCCCCAGCCGATCGCCCTCCCTGCGCCAGAGTGCGCCGAAGCCCGATCGCCCCAAGACAAAACTGCTCCCGCCGCCCCCCAAACCCCCAGCCCCCAGCGCCTTGGCATTTACCCATCCTGCCCAACCACAACCTCCACCAGCGAAACCGCCGTTTCCCCGTCCTTTGCCGTCTTCTTCCTCGACTGCGATCGCTTCAAAATCATTAATGATTCCCTAGGGCACATTGCCGGGGATGAAGTCCTTGTAGCCGTTTCCCAGCGGCTCCAGGAAACCCTACGCCAGGAAGATGTTCTCGCCCGGTTGGGGGGGGATGAATTTGCAGTCTTGGCCAGAGTTGTACAGGGGGTTGAGGAAGCCACCGCCCTAGCTTCTGCCCTGATTGACGCAATGTCTAAGCCGTTTTGGGTCCACAACCACGAGCTTTTCATTGGGATCAGCATTGGTATTGTCATGGGCCACGATCGCTGGGATGCCCCCGATGACATTTTGCGGGATGCCGATACCGCCATGTATGCGGCCAAGCGCAAGGGCAAAGGCTGTCACCACCTCTTTTCCGCTTCGATGCACAAAAATGCGCTGCTCCGGCTCCAGCAAGAGAACGAACTGCGCCGCGCGATCGAACAGCAGGAATTTCGCCTTTTTTATCAGCCCATTGTCGATCTCAAAACCGCTGAAATCAAAGGCTTTGAAGCCCTCATCCGCTGGTACCACCCCCAACGGGGCATGGTGTCGCCCAATGACTTTATTCCCCTCGCCGAAGAAATGGGCTTTATCAACACGATCGGCTGGTGGGTCATGGAAGAAGGCTGTCGGCAACTGCGAAGCTGGTGGGATAACGGCCTAGCCCAAGAGATGACCCTTAACCTCAATCTCTCAGCCTACCAAATTCAAGACTCCAACTTATTGAAACGCATCGATCGGCTCATGCAGTCGTCCCAGATGCCCACCAGCGCCCTGAAGCTAGAGATTACCGAAAGCGTTTTTATTGAAAACGATCGCACCATCAAAACCCTCCATGCCCTCAAAGAACGCGGCTTCCAAATGGCCTTAGACGACTTCGGCACTGGCTACTCTTCCCTCAGCTACCTGCACTCGCTGCCGATCGATATCCTCAAAGTAGACAAATCCTTTGTCCAACAAATCAGCGACGAGCATCGCCAGTGCAACCTCGTCACCGCCATTCTCGGCATTGCCCAAACCCTCAACCTCGCCATTGTCGCCGAGGGCATTGAAACCCCGCACCAGCTTGCCACCCTTCAGGCTTTAAACTGTGACCTGGGCCAGGGCTACCTATTTGCCGCCCCCCTGCCCGCAGCCAAAGCTGAAGAACTGCTGCACAACCCAGTGATTACACTCACAACCTAGCCCGCTGGGCTGGGATCCAAGTTGGCAGGCCAAAAATTCTGCCCTGGGCACAAAAACCATGTCCCCACAAGACCTTGGGGATTGTAGGGGTCAGGTTTCCTGACCCGCCCCCTGGGCCTCGGTTCACCCCCCTTGTGTCCATCAACCAGTCCCAACCCTTCAATGGCTCAAAACCAAAGACATACCCTCACGGGCAAAAAGACAGCGAGGGTTAAGACGCTGAAGCCGCTGTTCCAAAGCCAGCAACTGCTGATCCTCATAGAAAGGATGGTGATGGAACAGCACCAATTGCTTTACCCCTGCGGCGTGGGTGAGGGCTAGCCCCTGCTGCCAAAAGTCATCTGCCTGGGGGGCTGGGTGCAGCGGATGGGGGGCAAAGGCCGCAGAGCTACGGGGGGCTTCGGCTTCCTGGACCGAAGCGATCGGATCCTGGGCCATATCATAAATCAGCAAATCCGCCCCCCGTGCCAAATAGACCAAGGCCGGATCCGGCTGGGGACTCGGTTGGACATCGGTCGCATAGACGATCGTCCGGCCTTGCCAAGTAATGCGGTAACCTAAGGCGCGATCGTAGCGATTCAAAGATCCCGTCTCAATTTGAATTGGCCCCCCCAGATCCAGGTGTACCCTCTCAACATCAACCGCCGTCGAAGCTGGATCCAGAACCGGCGGGGCTAGGGTCAACTGATCCCCCGGAGCCAAATCATGGAACTGTAACTTAGCCCGCATCCGAGGCAGCGCGATCGGAAAATTGGGCCGCACCATTTGGGTCATCAAACACTGTTTCATTGAAGCCCCATTCACCGCTGTGCCGCCATAGATGTGGAGTTGGTAGCGACTGTAAAAAGCGGGTTCAAAAAAGGGAAACCCTTGGATCCGATCCCAATGGGCATGGGTAAAGAAAAGATGGGCTGTCCTGTCGTCTGTCGTCAAAAGATACTGCCCCAACAGCCGTAAACCCGTGCCCCCATCCAAAATTAAACAGGTCTGTCCCGCCCGGATTTCCACACAGGCTGTATTGCCCCCAAACGTCAGCCATTGCGGCCCAGGGGTAGGAATGCTACCGCGCACTCCCCAGAACTTAACTTTGAAAGGCGCAAGGGAGGACTGGGAATGTTGGGTAGCAGGGGGAGGAACCGGGTGTAGAGAGTCCACAGGTGCGAGGAGTATAGAGCCAAGACAGTTGTAGCACACTCCTAAACTACTTCCCTGTCTTCAGGCAAGTCTGAGGGCACCTCGAAAAATTCCAAATTTCCCCCCCATAATTGAGGTGTCCCCTAGGGGCTAGTTGCTCCCTGATTGGGATCCTCCTGCCAGATCACCACAAAAGTTGCTGTGCGGTCCTTCGATCGTATCAAATTGGCATAGCGCACAGTCATCCCGGCCTCTAGCCGATAAAGCACCCCTCCCCCAAATTCTCCCATTTCAGAGAACGTAAAACCAGCAAAGAGTTGCTGTAGCTCCCCATACACTTGCTCAGGACGCTTACGAGAAGCCCAGAGAATATCTTCAATGCCGGGTTGGGTTTGGGGATCGGCAGAGGGGTCTTGGGCAATTGCCGCTAAGCTCTCCGCTGTGAAAAACTTGCTCGGATCGGGAAAAAGATAGGTAGGAATCCCAGAGTTAGTAACGGCAACCTCTGAGGAAGCAAGAGATCTGAACTGGCTCAATCCATTTTGGAAAGACTGACCTGTGCCATCGTCCAAGGGGCTAGCTTCGGGCGTTGGTGTGGGTGTTGGGCTAGGAACAGAACTGGGGCTAGATTGGGGGGCTGGGGAGGCGATCGGCGGGGGTACCGGAGCAACACGAGGTCCAGGGGCAGGGGGCACCGGGGCAGCACGGGGCTTCGGGGCAGGGGGCTTCGGGGCAGGAGGCACCGGGGCAGGGGGTTGAAAGGATTGTAAACTAGATAGAGGAACAGCGACCTCTGGCTCTGGCTCCGGTTCTGGCTCTGGTTCTGGCGCATCGGGAATCGGTACACTCAAGACTGCCCCGTGAATTAGAAGAGACAGTAAAAGCATCGGGCGATATAAACCTTGCAGGAGCAGTCCAACGATCCCTCCTGCCCCTTTTAACCCTTGTGTCATCAACGCTATACCTTCCAGTCTGGATACAAGATACCTGAGGGTGAATTTCACTAACCGGGGCAACCACCGGGGAATTGCCCCGACCCCATCCTATAGATTTGCATCAAGTAGGAGTCGCGCCCCCGTGGCTCCCCTCTTCAGGCCAACAACCGGGGCAACAACCGGGGCAACCACAGGAAGATTGCCCCGACCCCAATCGGTGAACCCGACAAAATCAACTGGATCCTATTCTTGAGCCTCCAAGCGGAGCAAATCGGAGATGTTCACCCCTACGGTTTCCCGGTTCGCAAACACAGACCCAACCTTGCCGGTTTCTACGTTGCGGCGGACAGCGCTATACACTTCCGCAGGCAAAGCCACATAGCCAACCTCTGCCGAGAGTTCATCTGCATTGTCAAGGTAGAAGTTAGCAAACTCCCGTACTTCAGGGCGGCGCAGAGCAGCCGTACTGATATAAATAAATAGAGGACGGGACAGGGGCTGGTAGGTACCATTTTCCACAGCAGCGCGGGAAGGAAAGACGGGGCCATTGCCGTTATCAATGGGAACAGCACGCAGGCGATCTTTATTGTTTTCGTAGTAAGCAAAACCGAAGTAACCTAGGGCATTGCGATCGCGCAGAACGCCTTGAACTAAAACATTGTCATCTTCACTGGCCGTAAAGTCTCCCCGGCTCTCTTGGGCTTTACCGTTAATCGCTTCTGTGAAGTAGTCAAAGGTACCCGAATCGGCTCCCGGACCAAACAGGTTAATGGGGGCATTGGGCCACTCAGACCGAACTTGGTTCCACCGGCTGATCTGTCCTTCGGCTGCGGGTTCCCACATGGTTTTGAGATCCTCAACACTGAGGCTTGTCACCCAATCGTTATCCGGATTGACAACAACGGTTAGAGCATCATAGGCAACGGGAACTTCAATGTACTGAACCCCAGCTTGGCGGCAAAGCTCCATTTCCGATGCTTTAATTGGACGGGAGGCGTTGGATATGTCGGTTTCTCCGGCACAAAAGCGCTTGAAACCGCCTCCGGTCCCTGAAATTCCAACCACCACGGCTACGCTGTTCCGTCTGGTATTTTGAAATTCCTCGGCAACGGCCTCTGTAATCGGGAAGACTGTGCTGGAGCCGTCGATCGAAATCGTACTACGGCCTTGGGCTTGGACCATGGAACCCGAAAAGGTCACCATGGTGGCTGCAACGACGCAGGATACAGCGGCTGTCAGTTGCTGGATCGGCGAGAGATTTAGACGAGAAGACATAAGAACCTCGTAGAGTCTTGCATAGGATTCACGCTGGGGAAACCCATGATTTCCAATCTACAAGGCCAAGATTAAGCTAGGGTAGCCATAGCCTTAAGCTTGCAATAACCTAGGTTAAGGGAGTGTTATCTGGACTCTTCAGATTTCACTTCGGATCGCTAGGGGCTGGAGGCGGCTATTGTAATTCGATCGCCATCCTGCTGCTGGAGTGCTTCCAAAACCACAGCAACCTGACTATAGGTTAAGGTTTTGTCTGCCTTCAGCATAACCACCGCATCGGACTGCGTGGCGAGATGGGTTTGCACTGCTTCTAGGACTTCAGCTAAAGTTACGGGCTTTTGGTTAAGAATCAATTGCCCTTCTGAGTCTAACCCGATCACGAGAATGGCGCTGCTGTCCTTGGCTTCCACTCCGGCCTCACTGCTGGGGAGCGTTACCTTGGAAACCATTTGCCCAGTCATAGACATGGAGATGAGGATAAAAAATGTGAGGACGGTCATCAACACGTCTAGCATTGGCACCAGGTTAATCTCTGGGAGACCCTCTTGACGAGACTTAAAGCGCATCTAGGGTTCTCCAGAAGTAGGGGGTTCCACAGCAAGGGATACCTGATCTCCCCCAACTGCTCGTAATGAGCCTAGGGTTTCGATGAGGATTTGGAGGGAGAGTTGGCGATCGGGAGCAATGATGACGGCTCCCTCCTTTGTTTGGGCCAGGTATTGCCGGACTAGACCTTGGGCTTGGGACAGGGCAAGGGGTTGGTCTTGGTAGGACAGAATTCCCTGGCCATCAAGGTTCAGAATCAGCGGTTCAGGCGTATTGGGAAGGGGAGCCAGATCAGGATCAGGCAAGGCCAGGTCTATGCCCTGCTCATTGGCCAAGGACATGGAAATGAGAATAAAAAAGGTGAGAACGGTCATCAGGACATCTAGCATCGGGATGAGGTTGATGCTAGGAAGGGATGAACTGGAGGTTTTGCGAAAGCGCATTATGAGCCTCCGGGTTCTTCGGTAGAGTCTAGCGGTCTTGAGGAGGACAGGGGGCTAAGGGGTGAGGCGGGGGAAGACGCTTGGGATTCCAGACTGACAGGGTTGAACCAAATCTGGCGGTAGACCAACTCTAGCTCGTTGCCCACTTCGGCAAAATAGTCAATCTGCTGGGCCTGCAAGCTCACAAAAACCCGGAAGAAGAGGAGGGCCACGATCGCCACAACCATGCCTGCTGCTGTTGTGATCAAGGCTTCTCCAATCCCCGCCGCTGCTAGTGTTGCCTCTTCGCTCGCAGCACCTCCGCCCACGGTCAGGTTGCTAAAGGTATTGATTAACCCAGTCACAGTACCCAACAGACCCAGTAAAGGAGCCATGGCAATGACCGTTTCTAGCAACTTATCTCCCCGACGCATTTGGATAAATTCTTTGTCACCCGCTGCTTCTAAAGCCAAGCGAAAGGTTTCTGGTGTAGGCTGGCGCAGTTGGAGGGGAGCCGCCAAAAAGCGGCCAATGGGAAGATGAATAGCCTGTTCTGCGATACTGCTGGCGCGTTGGAGATCGTCATAGGCTGCGGCCATAACGTCCCGCACAATCCGATCCTCTTGACTCAAGAGACGAAACCAAAACCAAGCGCGGTCTAGGGCACAGGACAAGGTTGCGGCAGATAAAGCGAAGATTGGCCACATGACTGGGCCACCCTTCAGAAGTTGTTCGTAGAACAGCATAGGTGAGGAACATAAGAGTCGTCCCCATTTTATGCAGCCTAAGAATAATCTCAGGTTAAGCTTTGGCTAAGGTGAGTTGGGTCCATTGCACCATGCACGGATCCGGGGCTGAGGTGGTTGCCCTGGTTGAAGATGGGGTAGGGGCAATCCCCCCGTGGTTGCCCCATTTGTTGCCCCGGTTGAGGATGGGGTAGGGGCAATCCCCCCGTGGTTGCCCTGGTTGTTGGTCGCCAAGAGGGGAGCCACAGGGGCGCTGGTTTTGTCTGAGGCTTAGCCCTTATAGGCAGCGATGCACTGCTTCACCAAGGGAGCGACTGCATCCACATCTTTCCAGCCTAGAATTTCCGTCACTTTCTTTTCCAAGTTCTTATAGGTGCGGAAAAACTCAGCAACTTCATCAAGGCGATGGGGCGCTACATCCTTGAGGGACTTGACTTCTGCATAGCGGGGATCCTTGGCAGGCACACAGAGGATTTTTTCATCCCGATCGCCGCCGTCGATCATTTCCAGCATCCCGATCGGGCGAGCCGCAATCACACAGCCCGGAAAGGTGGGCTGATCCATGATCACCACACCATCCAGGGGATCCCCATCATCAGCGAGGGTATTGGGCACAAAGCCATAGTCAAAGGGGTAGTGAACCGAGGACGAAAGCACCCGATCGAGGGCGAAGGCGTTGATATCCTTATCAAACTCGTACTTATTTTTGCTACCCGCAGGAATTTCGATCAGAACATTAATCAGACCGTCTTTGGGTTCCGCAGGAATGAGAGATAAATCCATGGTTCAGGCTCCTAGTCTACGTCCGGGGTTAGGGGGGCAAATAATCTTGGATCACAACTGGATCCTTCATCAATCCCCATAACCCCATAGCATTTTACGCGCTAGGGGGAGCCGACGATCGAGTCTGGGGCGAGTCTGGGGCGAGTCTAGAGCGAGTCGAAAAATCCCCGCAATTCCTGCCATAACTCCCGTGTCAGGCGTTTGATGTTTTGGCGATGCCCATCGCCCCCAGGATCCGCCCCCTTGGGATCAGCAGATTGCCCGCGCTCCCGATCGCCCCCCAGATCCGCCCCCCTGGGATCAGCAGATTGCCCGCGCTCCCCTTGCACCCGATCCAACCGAGGCCGCTCCTCGATCGCCCCCAACTCCGGAAACACATACACCTTCCCTCCCCCGTCCTCCTCCCTCAACTGCACCGCACCACTCCCCACCATTTCCCCCAACAAATCCTGCACAATCCCAAAACTCTGCCCCGTCGCCAGTACCCCTTGGGTCAGAGACAACCGCCCCCCATAGGTCTGGGCCGCCCTCAGCAGGTCTTGGCGCAAATCCTCCAGCGAAGGCTGGGAACTCCCCGGCGATCGCGGCCCCGGCTCCGCCCACAACTCCGGAAACCGATAGATCACCACCCCCGTTTCCCAATGGTTATCCAACTGCACATAACCACTGGCCAGCATGGCATCCAGCAGCCCCTTCACCTCCTCAAAGCCGCAGCCCGTCGCCAGCACCCCATCCGTCACCGAAATTTCCCCGCCCTTGCGTTGGGCCACCTCCAGCAACTTCTGCCGCAGCCGATCGACACGGTTCTGGGACTGTTGGGGCAGCGATCGCGCCTCCAGCGCCGCCACAATCTCCCCCTGGAGTTCCTGCAAAATCTGCGGCTTCGCCATCCCCAGCGGCTCCACCGTCCCATATTCCGTCTGCAACGACAGCCAATAGGCCGATCGCTGCCGCAGCAGCCAAATCACCCCAACAAACATCAGGGGCACCAGCGGCGGCACAAAGCCCAAGGCAATGCAGATCACCGGCCCCTTGCGATTAGGCCGCTCTTCCCGCACCGTCACCCCCCGGATACTCTGGAGCGGATAGACCCCGCCGCCGCGAATTTCCAGGGTTTCCGTCGTGAGGCGAATCCCCCGTTTTCGATAAAGAAGCGTTTCAGCCATACCGTTAAAATTGTTACAGCTTTTAACATAAATACATATTTAGACGTGAATCCCCCTTGGTAGACTTAAACTACATTAAGGTTGATTTATAACTTGTCCCAGGAGTTTGCACTTGCGGGGTTTGACTGCTTAGAGAGCCGTTTCGTGCCCCCCCTGTGTTCGCTCCCGGATTAGCTAGAATTCCTGCTGGAACATTGCACTGCGCTCAAGAGCACGTATCCCTTTATGGTAAACACTCTCGAAAAAACCAATTTTGATGAGATTCGTCCCGGCGTAAAGGCTCCCGCCAAGGACACCATCCTCACCCCCCGTTTTTATACCACCGACTTCGATCGCATGGCCAAAATGGACCTCCATGTGAACGAAGAAGAACTGCGGGCCATTATCGAAGAGTTTCGCACGGACTACAACCGTCACCACTTTGTCCGGAGCGAAGTGTTTGATCAATCCTGGGACCACATCGAGGGAGACACCCGTAAACTCTTTATTGAATTCTTAGAGCGCTCTTGCACCGCTGAGTTTTCCGGCTTTCTCCTCTACAAAGAACTGAGCCGTCGGATCAAAGACCGCAACCCCCTCTTGGCCGAAGGCTTTGAACTCATGTCGCGGGATGAAGCCCGCCATGCTGGGTTCCTCAACAAAGCCATGACCGACTTCAACCTCCAGTTGGATCTCGGCTTCTTAACCAAGAGCAAGAGCTACACCTTCTTTGAGCCAGAATTCATCTTCTACGCCACCTATCTCTCCGAGAAAATTGGCTACTGGCGCTATATCACCATCTATCGCCACCTAGAGCAGCACCCCGAAAACCGGGTTTACCCCATTTTCAACTTCTTTGAGAACTGGTGCCAAGACGAAAACCGCCACGGCGACTTCTTTGATGCCGTCATGCGCACCCAGCCCCAAATGCTGGACAAGCCCAAGAGCCTGATCCGCAAGATCCTAGACATGCCCCTGTTCTCGGAACCGGATAAGCTCTTCTCCGGCAAGGCATGGCAGCGCTACCTGATGGTTTCCTGGGTCACCCCCAAAATTTGGTGCCGCTTCTTCCTGCTGTCTGTCTTCGCCACCATGTACCTCAACGACACCCAGCGGGCCGACTTCTACGCCGCGATCGGCCTCGATGCACGGGAGTATGACAAGCACGTTATCCTCAAGACCAACGAAACCGCTGGCCGCGTCTTCCCCATCATCCTCGATGTGGAAAATCCGGAGTTCTATGAGCGTCTGGAAATCTGTGTCAGCAACAACGAGCAACTGCGGGCGATCGATGCCTCCAGCGCTCCCGGCTTGGTCAAGGCACTGCGCAAACTGCCGATCTTTGTCTCGAACCTAGGTCAGTTCTGGCAGCTCTTCCAAATGAAGCCCTTGGAAGTCAACCAAATTCAACCGGCCATTCTGTAGATGATCGGTTTTCTGGGAAGGATTACACCTTGATCCTACCGCTATAGTAAGGGGGAAACTCACGCAGTTTCCCCTTTTTTTATTCCTTCACCCAGCCCCATGGCCAAGCGAAACCTGTTAGACCAGTTTTCTGCCCAAATCACAATTCTGGGAAGTTTTATCACCCTGATGTGGGGCTTAGAAATCCTTGACGCAGTTATTTTCCGGAATAAGCTGGATGAGTTTGGCATTCGCCCCCGCAGCCTCTCAGGCTTAGCCGGAATTCTCCTCTCGCCCTTCCTCCACGGTGGCTTCCGTCACCTCATCGCCAATACAGTGCCCTTTGTGACCCTGGGGTGGCTGGTGATGCTGCGGCGAATCCAGGACTTTTGGGAAGTGACGATCGTCACCCTCATCATCAGTGGTTTTGGGGTGTGGCTGTTGGGTGCCCCCACTTCAATCCACCTAGGCGCAAGTGGTCTAGTGTTTGGCTATTTTGGCTTTTTATTAACACGGGGCTACTTCGATCGCCGCCTTGACTCGATCGCCCTCGGTCTCCTCGTTCTGGCCCTCTACGGCGGCCTCATTTGGGGCATTGCGCCCTGGCAGCAGGGAGTTTCCTGGGAAGGACACCTCTTTGGTCTGCTGGGGGGTGGCCTTGCGGCTTGGTTACTGGCCGGAGACGATACCCCCAACTAAGCCAATATGGAAAAAAATCGCACCGTTGCAGTAGCTTTAGCGATCGCGGGCACCGTTACGCCCCTCACCGGACTCCACAAGTTTTATCTCGGCCAAACTCGCTGGGGAGTCCTTTACCTGCTCCTGTCTTGGACTCCCCTGCCCTATGTCGCCAGCGCCCTCGAAGGACTCTGGTATGGCCTTCAGTCCCCGGAAGCCTTCCAAGACCGATTTGCAGCAACTTCCAGCCCCCAAACCGGACAAAATCCCAAAAATCCCCAATCTTCTCCCTTAGACTCCCTCCGGCTTGATGTTAACCGCGCCACAGCAGCAGAGTGGCAGCAGTTGCCCGGTTTGGACCGCTCCCAGGCCCAAATGCTAGAACAACTCGTGCGATCGGGGGTGCAATTCCACTGCCTAGAAGACCTCGCTGCCGCCCTCGATCGGCCCCTGGCCCAACTCCAACCCTGGGAACCCTATCTCTGCTTTGCCTACTACGACCCCGACCCCCTCGACTCTCTCCCCCACCTCAACCCCAACCGCGCCACTCTCCCCCAACTCCTCAAAATCCCCCAAATGTCCCCGGCCCTTGCCCAAAGCATTATCCACCAGCGCATTATGCAGGGTCCGTATCCAGATCTCGCTGTTTTTCAGCAGCGTCTCCAGCTTAGCCCGGAGCAGGTGCAGCACTTTATGCACTACCTCACTTTTCGCGACTAAGGTTATGGCCACTCGATCGGCCCCGATCGAGGCCCAACCCCAGCGCGACTCTCACCGCACCGCTCCCCCTGACCTACCTCGACCCCAAAACTGACTTGGCTACGCCTACTTTACAAGATCAGCATCAGCCGGTTAAAGTATCTTGCAAGTTAAGGTCTCTATTTCAAGAAGGTGTGCGCCTCGACGGTCTGCGGATCTCGGTGTCACCGCGCTGGTCTGGCATAACAAGGGTTGCCTGGGGGGAATTGTCTCGATGGGCAGCGGTGGCTTGTTGGTAAGGTTCCTGACCAGGGTAGGGAATTTCTGTGCCTAAAATCAACAGCGACCGATTAAGTCAGCCCTGATGAAGAGTCAGTTACTTGTACTGAGGAGGCTGGCGCAGGGGCGAGAAATTTTGGGGTTAAAGGTTTATGAGCAATAACCGTATTACCATCAATCCCCAATTACTAACTTGGGCGATCGATCGGGCTGGGCTGGAGATGTCCACACTCACCGGGCGCTTTCCTAAGCTGGCAGAATGGGAAGCGGGTACGGTGCAACCCACGTTGCGACAATTGGAACAATTTGCCCATGCGGTGCAGATTCCCATTGGGTATCTGTTCCTGCCCCGTCCCCTGGAAGAGACAATTCCCATTCCCGATTTTCGCACCGTTGCCAATTGTGGGGTTAAGCGTCCTAGCCCAGATCTGCTTGATACGGTTTATCTGTGTCAGCAGCGGCAGGATTGGTATCGGGATTATGGGCGGATACATGGGTTGCCTAAACTGGATTTTATTGGCAGTGTGACCCTAAAGGACAATCCGATCGCGATCGCGGCTGCTATGGGTGAACAGTTGGGTATTTCTGTGGTGGATCGCCAACGGTGCGCAAATTGGACGGAGGCACTGCGCCAACTAATGACCCAGGCGGAAGGGGCGGGAGTATTGGTGATGGCGAGTTCTATTGTGGGCAGCAATAGCCACCGCAAGCTGAAGGTCTCGGAGTTTCGCGGGTTTGCCCTAGCTGATGATCTGGCTCCGCTGGTTTTTCTGAATGGGGCGGACAGCAAGGCGGCGCAGATGTTTACCCTGGCCCATGAACTGGCTCACCTGTGGTTGGGGGAAAGTGGGGTTTCGGATACGGAGGCGGGACGGTTGCCAGATCAGGCGATCGAGCGCTGGTGTAATGAGGTGGCGGCGGAGTTGTTGATGCCGATCGGGGCAATTTGTGGAGCCTATGAACCTGGGCAAGCCCTAGGGGAGGAGGTGCAGCGGTTGGCGCGGTTGTTTAAGGTCAGTACGCTGGTTGTGTTGCGCCGTCTGTGTGATGCGGGGGCTTTCTCGGAGGCTGAGCTATGGCAGCGTTATGGTGAGGAACTGGAGCGGCTTCGGAAAGTCGATCGCGGGGGGACGGGGGGCGGTGATTTTTATCGCACTTTGGGCACTCGCACGGGAAAACGCTTTGCGAGGGCTTTAATTGCTAGTACTCTGGAGGGACAAACTCTGTTTCAGGACGCTTTTCGGTTGTTATGTGTTAAAAAAAGCGCTACTTTTTATCAGGCGGCGCGGGAGTTGGGGGTGATGCTGTGACCTATTTATTGGATGCCAATGTGTTTATTCAGGCGAAGAATTTGCACTATGGGCTGGATTTTTGTCCAGGGTTTTGGAGTTGGTTAGTGGAGAAAAATGAGGCGGGTGAGGTGATTAGTATTGATAAGGTGGCGGATGAAATTAATGCGGGGCAAGATGAGCTAACCCGTTGGGTTCGGCAACAGGGTCAGGGACTATTTCGCCCAACGGATACCCAGGTGCTGGCTCAGTTTGGCCCGGTGAGTGATTGGGTGATGGCTCAAAGCTATGAACCGGCGGCAATTCATACATTTATGCAGGTGGCGGATTTTTATTTAATTGCCCATGCGTTGGCGGGGGGTGATGTGGTGGTGACCCATGAGGTTCCGGCGAATTCTGTGAAGCGGATTAAGATTCCTAATGTTTGTGTGGGGCTGGGGTTGGGTTTTATAACTCCTTATGAGATGTTGCGCCGTGAGGGGGCGCGGTTTGTGTTGGGGAATCAAGGGGGTGGGGCTTAGTGGTGCAGAAAAGTCTTGGATTGTCCCACCAGCAAGGATTACAAGCTATTTTAGAGACCTATAGTCTGGGTTGCGGCTAAGGTCAGAATCAGCATTTGAGGCTATTGCCTGCGGCCCGTTTTGCAAAAGCTAGCCCTAAATGCTCGACGATCGATCTCCAAAAGCCCCATTATGGCTGGACTCTAGCCCCTTCAGAGTTTTCTGCATCACTAAGCAGTTTTCCTATCACCAAGTTTTCTTTTTCACTACCTTAGAATTACTACCCCAATCCCATGCCTATCAAATTATCTACTCTCAAAGCATCAATCGTTTCTTGCTTTGGCCTAATTCTCCTATCATCTATTGCTATTGAAGCCAAAGCTCAGCAAACGCAAAATCTCTTAGTTGAATACGGGGTAAACTCTGATAATAGTGAGCTATCCAGAGAGTATCAGAATTTCCCACCATCAAACATTACTAACAGTGTTGTCTCTCAGTCATTGAGAAGTTCAGATGAGCTTTGTCTTAGCTACCGAAATCGTCCTTATGTAGCAGGATACACTCAAGGCTCTTTTACTCGTGCTAATGCTTCAGAATCCCTTTATTTAGTTCATATTGGTGATTCATGTGGCTCAAGGGGAATTGGCACAATAAGGATTATGATTGCTCGTGGAAATCAGGTTACTGCCTATGGAGATGTGTCGGGTAACTATGGGATTAAGACAATAACTGACATTAATAACGATGGAATCAATGAGATTCTTTTAGAAGCTTCTTGGCTTGGCCAGGGATATCTTAGTGTTTGGAACCGTTTTTTAGAAATCCGCCCTGGAGGGATTCTAACATTAGCTCAATTTGATACTTATAGCAATAACACAGGTGCGATTACACAAACCGACACTGTGACTAATATCAGATATGAGGTTATTACAGAGATGGTTTCTAAGGTTTACTACGAGTTGGGAAGCGATAATAAACTATCTGGGTTAAGAAGTGACTGGATGGTCAGAGCTTGTTCCAGGGGTGAGATGGGCACTCAATCTCAATGCACAGCTTTAGAGCCACTATTTTCCTACAATATTCCCCTTTCAGGCTCTAATGCTGACTTTTTCTCAGCATACCGTCCTTACTTTGAGAATTGGTTCCACAGAACTTGCCATAACACTTGCAAGGTATTCAATTAAGGCATTCGATTGGTACACAACCAGAAAGTGCGGCAACTGGCCCCCACTCTTTCCCCTAGAACATCACCATGACCAATTCCCCCACCCCGATCGAGGAAGCAGCCGATCGTGTCCTAGCCTAGATGAATGGGGCTAACCAAGCTGAGCTACGGGCGATGGCCAGAGATAAACGATGGCGCTGTCGCTTTGGCCATGGGGATCGGCAATAGTCTGAGGTTGTGGGAACTGGGTAACCCGATCGTGGCTAACAGCGGTATTTTCTATGCTGATGATTGTTCTCTGGCGATCGGGTTGCGGATTTGGGAGACGTTGCAGGGGGGATCCCTGGGTTGATTGTGACAGTTGCGACGGGTCCGGCGATCGGCCTGAAACGACGCAAATTCGTCGGAGGGTTCGCAGCCTTGCTGTGCAAGGGTTTCAGACGTTTTCCACAGGTGATTTTGTTGTGTATTGTCCCGATCTTTGGGGGGGGTTCGCAAACGGCCTCTGGACACCGCTCCCTGTCTGGGTTTAAGATGGCAGGTATCCCCACTCGCTGGGGATACCAATTGAATGGAAACAAATACAAGTCCTTGCAACAGCATCATTTCTTGTCCTCTCGAATCCCCACTCGCTGGGGATACCAATTGAA
>JAYKJG010000039.1:0-8378 GCA_035286285.1 Prochlorothrix sp. | reverse complement strand
GTAAGGTCATCTGCATTGGCCCGTTGCGCTGTTGTCCTTCCTTCCGTTGCGTTTGCTATAGATGCGTTTGCTATATAGTGATCCGCTGTGATATCTGAAGACCCCTCACCCCCAACCCCTCTCCCAGGAGGGGAGAGGGGAGCCAGAGTCTTTATATTTCATTTCGGATCGCTATAGATGCGTTTGCATAGGGTGCATTTCACTATTGGAGCAACCCAGACCCTGACCAGTCTCAAACGGCTCGTAGTACGGACTTTAGTCCGTCCAGGGGCAAAAGTGAAATGCACCCGTTGCACAGAGGTCATGCAGGGCTTCCCGTTCGATTCCACAGTATCTGACTCCCGCCATGAACTTAGTCTCTCTATCGGTTGCCGGTTCCTCCCCCTTGGCTGCTTGCCTGTCCGTCTTCCCCCCGCGCCGCCCCAGCCCCCAGCGGAGCCGCACTGCTTTAAGCGTCGGCTTGCTGACCCTGTTGCTGGGGTGGGGAAACGGAGCCATGCCTGCCCAGGCAGATAGTTTTACAGCCCCCAAGCGAGGCTATCCCGACAGCGGAATGACCCAAGGCGGTGGAACCCGCAACCCTCGCACAGCCTGTGTGGATCCCCAGGGTCTGGCCCTTGCGCCCCTGATCCCCCACTCGGCCATGGCCCTCACCCAAGCCGCCTATCCCCGCTTTTTCTGGTATGTGCCGGAAACCCAGGCCCGCTGGGCCGAATTTCGCCTTTTTTCTGTGGTCCAGAGCGGGGATCGGCTCTGGGACGACACGTTAATCTATCAGACGGAATTCAAAATTGACGGTGAGGCGGGGATTGCCAGTTTACAACTGCCTGCAACCCTGAATTTGCCCCCCTTGGTGGAGGGACAGCCCTACCGCTGGTATGTGAGTTTGCTGTGCGATCCCAATGACCCCATTCACAACATTACGGTTAAGGGCTGGGTTGAACGATCGCCCCTCAACCCTGAACAGTACCAAGCTTTGGCCCAAACCCCTGAGGGCGATCGGGCGCTGTTTTTTGCTCAGGAAGGTCTGTGGTTTGATACCCTGGCAACCTTGGCGGACCTGCACTGTCAGGTGGAGCAAGGGGAGGGGGCAGCGGAGCCGGAGAACCTTTGGCGGGAACTGCTGTCCGATGAAGATGTGGATCTGATGCAGTTGAGCCAAGTTCCGTTTTTGGCCCCTTGCTCCACGGCGACAGCGCCCGATGTGAGGGTGCAGCCCGCGACGATCGCCCAGGGGATGCAACTGCGCTTCGAGCGGTTCTAGGGTGGCATTAGGGGGCGGGGGTGTTGAGTTGGAGGGGGGTGAGGTTGAGGGTGGCCCGATCGGCGGCGGTCCAGGTCGGTGCTTCCCGGTACTGTAGGTCGAAGCTGTGGGCAAATTCGGCGACGATCGCCCTGCGGACCTGGAGGGGATCCACGGTGGGAATAAACTGGGCTAAGCTGCCCACGGGGCGATCGCCAATGCCACAGGGCACAATCTCCTGAAATCCGGCCAAATCGGGGCAAACATTCAAGGCAAAGCCATGCATGGTAATCCAGCGGCTGACCTTAATGCCGATCGCCGCCACTTTGCACCCCTCCACCCAAACCCCCGTTAACCCCGGAATCCGCTCCCCCCCCAAGCCATACCGCGCCAGTACCCGAATCAGCACCGTCTCCAACTGCCGCAAGTACCAATGCAAGTCGGGCTGATGCCGCTGGAGGTTCAGGATCGGATAGCCCACAATTTGCCCCGGACAATGGTAGGTGACCTCGCCCCCCCGCTCAATGCGATACAGATCTGCGGGGGGATGGTGGGGAGAAAAGCGCAAAAAGGCTTCCGTTGCGCCCCGTCCTAGGGTGTAGACCGGCGGATGTTCCAGTAACAGCAAAATATCGGCGAGTGCTGGGTTGCTGCGGCGTTGGGCGACTTGGTGCCGTTGCCAGTCCCAGGCGGGGCGATAGGGGACTTGGGCTGCTTGGATGAGGTAGCAGGGGTGGGACATGGCGATCGGGTCAGAAACCATAAAAAATGGGCACCCGTAGATGCCCAGTTAATCTTAAACGTTTTCCTGAAAGGGGAAAACGGTCGTCTTGAAGAGGGTCAAAGCTTACTGGACGGTGATCGTACCGGCCATGCCAGCGCCCCGGTGGGGGGTGCAGTAGAAGGTGTAGGTGCCGGGGGTGGTCAGGGTGACGCTGTAGAAGGGACCGGGCGCAATGGCGAGCTTGGTGTTGGACAGGGTGGCGGCGTTCTCACCAGCGGGCACTTTGTCGAAGATCACGTTGTGGGGGCCAACTTTGTTCATGACGAACTGAACGGTGTCACCGGCACTGATGCTGACGACGCTGGGTTCGTAGAGGGGAGCAAATTTGTCGGTGCCCATTTTAACTTGGACACTGGCCGCAGAGGCGGGCGCGGCAGACAGTAGAATGGTGCCAGCAACCAGTACGAGCAGGGACAGAACAGCAGCAAAGCGCTTAGACAGGGATGCAAGAACTTTCATAGCGATCTCAAAAGAAGATTTTCGACAAGCTGTAGTAAGGCTATCCTGTGTCAGTGTATCTGAAGTGGGTCGATTCTACAAGCTGTAGCAAGGTGGCTGGCAGTTTTTGCGGGGCGATCGGCTCAGTCCCTCGATCGCCTTATACATCGCGTTATACAATCGCGTTATACAATGGAACCCGTTCCCCCAGTCACTTCAGCGAGGTCAGGCAACCTAAGCTTGCGTCCCGGCTGTCCATAATCCTGATGGTAGAGGGTTGAGCGTTTCGACGGTCTGCGGATCTCAATGCTGCCCTGACTAGCCCGATCGGTAAAGGCAACCCTGTTTTTTCAGCGATCGGACTATTTGACAGAATTCTTGTGCCCATTTTGAGCTTTACTTGCGTCCATAGCTAGGGGGTTTGGGCTGCGTCTGCGGGATATGTTAACTGAAATTGCAGTGGTGGAGGATATTGTTGCTGGCTTAAGCGGTGAGGTGTTTGCTCAGGATCAACAGGCACTGCGGGCGGTGTTGTACAGTTTGGCGGTGATTGGTGAGGCGATGGCGAGTACGATCGAGGAGTTAGAGGCGGCTGCTCCGGCGGTGCCGTGGCATCAACTTCGCGGGATGCGAAATATGGTGATTCATGAGTATTTCCGGGTGGACGAGGAGACAATCTGGCAAATGACACAGGTCCATTTCACTTTGGCAGATTCACCCAGTCGGTAGGGGCAATCCCCCCGTGGTTGCCCCGGTTTTTGGCCGCTAAGAGGGTCGGCACGGGGGCGCGACCCCTACCTCAGGTTGATTGTTCCAAAGTGAAATGCACTCCTCTTAACCCTCTTTTTTTTGTTAACCTCTAAATAGTTACCCTAAAATGGAAATTTTATTTTTAAGTATTGCGTTCCTAAAAGGTTCGTATTCGTTGTTTGTTGCCATTGTAAATTGCAAAAATCTACTTGCTAAAACGGTTAAGCTATCGGATATAAGCGACGAAAAATTATCGGCATTGATTAAATATCGCGCTACCTTGATCGCGATCGAGGTATTTGGTACCTGCATCACCCTCATTCCCCTAATTTTAGGCATTCAAAACATGAGATTTATGCTTCTCGGTTTTGTAATCTGGTTTGCAGCAGGAGCCATTGAAGACGTTACCGAAATTTTAACTTGCCAGTGGGAGCAGAAACGACGACAGTAGGGGTCGTGCCCCTGTGGCTCTCCTCGACCAGAGATCTTGCTAAGACGATTTCGGATTTACCTACGGTAGACCTCGTTATGTTTCAGGAAGATTTGTTGATGGAAATGATCTGAAAAACAATACACATACCCTAAAATTGATGTCTAGTATTTATGACAATATTGAACAACCTCTCCTACCTGAGTTACAGCACTACCTAAAGCAAGCCTATCGTGCTGACTTCTGTGTGGGTTATTTCAACTTACGGGGTTGGCGGCAAATTGATGCTGAGATTGAGAAGTTTCAGGGGGGGGATGGGCAGAATTGTCGATTGTTGGTGGGGATGTACCGTTTGCCAAAAGAGGAACTCTCCCAGGCACTCGCGATCGGGTCTGCACCAGAGCGCATTGATCAGGGACAAGCCCTTCGATTACAAACCCTGATGGCACAGGAGTTTCGGCAGCAGTTAACCTATGGTGCGCCCAGTGCTGCTGATGAACAGGGGTTACAACGGTTACGATCGCAACTCCTCACCCACAAACTTCAGGTCAAGCTATTTCTGCGCCATCCCCTCCATGCCAAGCTGTATCTGATGTATCGCCACGATCGGGCCACCCCCATCATTAGCTATGTGGGCAGCAGCAACTTAACCCTGTCTGGATTGAGATCCCAGGGTGAGCTAAATGTGGAGGTTGTGGATCGGGATGATACGAGTAAGCTGGAGCAATGGTTTGAGGAGCGGTGGGACGATCGCTTTTGCTTGGATATTACGGAGCAGTTAGCAGAAATTATCGATAAAAGTTGGGCAGGACAGCCGCTCAAACCCTATTTTGTCTACTTAAAAATGGCCTATCACCTGTCTCAAGAAGCACGGGATGGGTTGAGTCAGTATAGTGTACCTGCTCGTTTTGGGCTTTTACCGTTTCAGGAAGCGGCAGTGCGGGTTGCTGCTAGGAAATTAAACAGTCGCGGTGGTGTCGTCATTGGGGATGTGGTGGGACTAGGAAAAACCTTGGTGGGAACCGCGATCGCCCATCTCTGTGAAGAAGAATACAGTATTAGCACGCTGATTATTTGCCCCAAGAATCTGGAAAAAATGTGGCAGGGTTACCTCGATCGCTATGGCTTGCGCGGCAAGGTGGTTCCCATGAGCCGAGCAATTCAGGAACTGCCCAACGTGCCAGCGCGGTTTCGGTTGGTGTTAATTGATGAAAGTCACAACCTGCGCAACAAAGACGGTAAGCGCTATCAGGCGATTAAAGACTACATTGAACAGAGCGGCAGTCGGTGCATTTTACTGACAGCAACGCCCTACAACAAAACCTATTTAGACTTGTCAGCCCAGTTACAGTTATTTTTGCGTCCGGATGCCGATTTGGGGATTAAACCCGAAGCCTACATCCGCAGCATTGGGGGTGAGATGCAGTTTCGGCGCAAGCATAGCACTAGCCCGGTGCGATCGCTCCTCGCCTTTGAACAGAGCCAGGAGCCAGAGGACTGGCAGCAGTTGATGAGTCGCTATATGGTGCGGCGAACCCGCAGTTTTATCAAAAATACCTATGCCAAAAAAGAGGGGGATCGTTACTATCTAGAATTTGCCAATGGAGATCGCTCTCTTTTTCCGATTCGTCGTCCTCGGACAGTTCGGTTTACAATGGCTGGACCCCAGGATCCCTATGCTCGGTTGTATAGCGATCGCGTGGTGGATATCATCAACACCCTCAACTTACCCCGGTATGGCTTAGGACTCTATGCCAACCCTAAACCCAAACCAAAACCCACGGATGAGGAACAAAAACTATTAGACAATCTTTCCCATGCGGGGCAGCGGTTGATGGGGTTCTGCCGCACCAATTTATTTAAGCGGTTGGAGAGTAGCGGTGCTGCCTTTATCCAGTCGTTGGAGCGACATATTCTGCGCAATTATGTTTATCTCCATGGGATCGCCCACGATCTTCCTCTGCCGATTGGTACCCAAGATGCGGTGTTGCTGGATGAAGTGGATCACGATGAGGATTCGCTCCTGAGTCAGGATTGGGAGGAAGACCCTCAGCCCCTAGCCCCTTTTCCCAGGGAGGAAGAAGGACAAGAATTTCAAAGTTCTTCTCCCTTCTGGGGAGAGGGATTTAGGGTGAGGGTCAGTGAGGGCAGTTTTACTCAACGGGCGGCGGAGATCTATCGCTTATACCGAGAGCAATACCCGCGTCGGTTTAAGTGGATTCGGGCTAATCTGTTTCGTCCAGAGTTGCAAGAGCATCTTCAACAGGATGCCACGGCGTTGATCGGCATTTTGCAACGGGCGGGTGCTTGGAACCCATCAGCCGATGCCAAGTTGGGGGCGCTTGTGGAGTTATTGCAGCGGCAACATCCAACGGATAAAGTGCTAATTTTTACCCAATTTGCCGATACGGCGAACTATTTGGCCAAGGTGCTAAAAGAGCAGGGTATTCCGCAAGTGGGCTTGGCAACGGGACAATCGCCTGACCCAACGGCTCTAGCGTGGCGGTTTAGCCCCATCAGTAACGACAAGTTGATCCCAGAGGCGGAGCAGTTGCGGGTGCTGGTGGCGACGGATGTGCTGAGTGAGGGGCAAAACCTGCAAGATTGTGCCATTATTCTCAACTATGATTTGCCCTGGGCGATTATTCGCCTGATTCAGCGGGCAGGACGGGTCGATCGCATTGGGCAACAGGCTGAGGAGATTCTTTGCTATTCATTCTTGCCAGCGGAGGGGGTGGAGCGGCTGATTAACCTGCGGGGACGGTTGCGCGATCGGCTCAACGAAAACCAAGCTGTGGTGGGTACCGATGAAGCCTTTTTTGAGGATGAGCAGGCGCGGGAGATGCTGCTGAATCTCTACAACGAGCGATCGGGGGTGTTGGATGAAGCCGATGAGGGAGAAGTCGATCTGACCTCAGAGGCATTGCAGATCTGGGAAAGCGCGATCGAGGCTAATCCAGCCCTGAAGGGCATCATCGAGAAATTGCCCGATGTGGTGTATGCCACCCAGGACCACGAACCCACAGGCTCTGATCCAGAGGGGGTGTTGGTGTACCTGCGCACGGAGGGCGGCATTGATGCTTTGGCTTGGGTGGACAAGGACGGCAACAGCGTCACCCAGTCACAAATGCGAATCCTCCGCATAGCCCGATGCAGCCTAGATACTCCGTCTTTACCCCGCCATCCCCAGCACCATGAACTGGTGACCCGTGGCGCGGAACTGATTGCTGAGCAAACCAAAGCGGTGGCGGGCACCTTGGGCAATCAGCGCAGTGCCGCAGCGCGGACCTACGATCGCCTGATGGCCTACACCCAACACGTCCGGGAAGCCTTGCCCCTCCTGGCTCACGGCACGGAATGGGAAAATCTGGAACGGGCGATCGAAGACATCAACCAGCATCCCCTCAAGCAAAATGCGATCGCTCGCCTCAATCGGGAATTGAAGGCTGGGGTTAGCGATGAACAGTTAGCGAAACTGGTTACCTTTTTGCGGGAGCATGATGCCCTGTGTGTGATCAACCCGGAGGAACGGCAAGATGGATCCCGGATTATCTGTTCCATGGGATTGTTTCTACAGTAAACTGCCTTTAGGAGCGCAATTACAGTATGGGAAAAGATTTCTTTCATAGCATTGTCAAGGAAGCTCTCATTACGGACGGTTGGGCAGTGACCCATGATCCATTACCTGTCTCTTACGGTGATGTGCAAATGCAGATCGATTTAGGTGCAGAGCGTTTACTAGCGGCGGAAAAAGATTCTGAAAAAATCGCAGTGGAAGTTAAGAGTTTCATAAAGCCTTCTGCTATTTCTGAATTTCATACGGCCCTAGGTCAGTATCTTAACTATCGTCGTGCTTTACGTTCCCAGGAACCCGATCGCAAACTTTATTTAGCGGTTCCTTTTGCTACCTATGAGGAGTTTTTTAATTTAAAATTTATTCGAGAGTGTGTTACTGACTATAACCTTTGTTTAGTTGTTTACGATATTGACGATCGGAGGTTAATCCAATGGATAGACTAAGTAACTATCGAGAGATTGTTAAAAAGATCCTGACAGAACATAGTCAATTAAAGCTTGCCTATGGCGAGGTTGAAATGCAGCTTTTATTTGATGAAAACCACGATCGCTACCAGGTTTTACGGGCTGGATGGCTCAAAAAAAGCCGGGTTTATGGTGTCCTGATTCACATTGATATTAAGGAGGATAAGCTCTGGATTCAATATGATGGTACAGAGGTTGGGGTTGCCAACCAGTTAGTGGAAGCAGGCATTCCACATCAGGCGATTGTCCTGGCTTATCAACCGCCTTTAATGCGAGAACATGGTGAATTTGCTGTATGCTGATAGCTTCTGGTTTGATCGGTGTATTTGACCTTTATTCATCAGAGCAACTGTTTGATTCTAATTTTCCTGTTGATTTAAACCCGACCTGATTGTAAAACCATGAAACTCGATCGTCAACGCGCCCAAAAGTATCTCCAGAAATTTGATTTTGAGTCTTTGTTTATTGAGGAACTGGGCTGGGATCAGGCCGATCGGGTCCAGTTACCTTTTGAGGTTGAGGGTGAGTCTTTTGAGGTGGTTTCTATTGCCCAAAAGCGGGGCTTTATTGTCTACCAGTGCATCACTCCAGAGATTCCAGCGCGGCCAATTCGGATCAAGCTCGATCGGCAACTCACGAACTATAGCAAGTCCCATTTGTTGATTTTTGGGGATGAGGGAAAAACGCAGCAG
>JAYKJG010000038.1:0-9076 GCA_035286285.1 Prochlorothrix sp. | reverse complement strand
GTTTCTAAAACTTTTGAAGTTCATGGGTAGTGTTCTCCTTGGAGTCGAAAAGGATGGAAATTCAAACGAGGAAGAAGCTTAAACTTTGTGTACTAGGCAGATGGGGCGCTAGACAAGTATTGCTCTGGGCAGACACCTACTCGACAGGCTACTACACAGCGTAACTGTGCGTCTCCACAAGAAACCTGAAGAAGGTTGACTAAGACTAGCTCTCACTGCAACTACTTCGATCGCTGCTTAAGTTTCTATCTTAACTGGGGTGAGTACATATTACAAGACTCTTAGCCCAAAAGTAAAGATTGACCTCAAACATGAGTCATCCTTAGGCAACACTCAAGTCCATACTTCACGGCAGCAAAAAAACTATAGCTGGCCAACTAATAAAGCATATTTTTGGCTGGTTTTTAAAAGTCCGACACAAGTCCGACACAAGTCCGACACAGCTTCAGCATAAACTTTATCAACCTTAACCTGTAGCGTCCCTGACCCTGTTGAATCTACTGAAATCTTTCTGGGAAGTCCTGTGCAATCTTTATGGAAACTTCATAAAGTTACTGGGAACTCTCTCTGGACCCCTGATCAACGTGTTCAAGTCCTAGCGAGCGGACAAAGCTTTGATGAAGAACTGGGGGTAACCTTATGCAACGGTATGGCAAGAACCCGTTGTACTTCATCACAGGCAACAACCGCAGCAGCAAAGATAAGGAGTACCCATGAACTGATGGATACTCCCGTTAGTATCGGTTTTAGCGAACATAGTAGTTCCACAGGCTACAGCCGCCCGTATCTTGATCGGTGCAGGACTGTAGTCCTCAACTATCTAGCTCGGATCGAAGCCGGTAAGGGTAGGCAGGCTTGGGCTAGGGTAACCAAGGCTTGAGTTTCTAGGTCTTCCCAGGACGGTTCATGGTTCCAGGGTGGGACAGCCTGTAACCCTGCTTCATAAACTGCACTGTTTTGGGATAGCCAACTTTGGGTATCAGCCAAGGCTTGGGACTGAGTGAGACCGGGGAATGAGGCTAAGGTTGGAGCAACGGCAGTTCCTGATTGGGAAGGGTAACCGGGACGCGCAGCATTGGCGGTTGGGAACTGTGAAGCTGACGTTTGGGCAACAGTGCCAGATAAAGGATCAAAGCGGGCAGGAGACGCGATCGTTAAAACTGGCGGGACCACCGCTGCAATAGTTTCTACGGGGATCCCCCAACTCAGACGATACATGACTTGCCACAGCGACTCACAGGGTGGTGGGGAACCATCTTTATAGGTGTAGGGGTTGCCCCAAAAGGGAAAAGCACCTAACCCATGGATAGCGACAACTTCGTTGTTTTGGTTCAGAACTGGCCCCCCACTCATCCCTTTGGCCGTGTCATTGTGGTAGCCAATTTGATACCCCCACTCTAAAGCGTGCTCAGCAACTAAGATGACTTCTCCTTCAACAAGGTCAAAGGCAGGGCGACTCTGAGATTGGGGTTCGATCGGAAAGCCCGCAACATAAACCGGTTGCCAGGGTTGAACACTGCCTAGGGGGGCAAAGGTTGCGACGGAGTAAAGGTGGGGGGCCGTAAATTTAAGCAGAGCCAGGTCATAGCCTTCCAAGCTAGGCCACTGAACAACCTCACCTTGATGGCTTTGGCCATCCGCCGTTTTCAAATTGGCAGTCGTGGCCGATCGCATCACATGGTCATTGGTCAGCACCAAATAGTGGTACTGGTTCCCTTGAAACGATCGCTGAAGGATGACACCTGTGCCCCAAACTGAGGGTGAGGAAATCTCAACGGTAATCTGGCGAGCATAGCGCTTACGGGAGTCTAAGCTAGCAGGATCCACGGCTTCAGTCGGTGGATTGGGCTGGCGATCGAGGGGGGGGGCAGACGGAGAACTGGGTGAAGGAGCGGCAGTCGTAGGAGCAGGAGCACTGACGGGAGAGGATCGCGGGGTTGCACTAGGCGAAGAAACAGGGGTTGGTGCAACGGGAGACTTGGTGGGAGATGAGTTGGGAGTTGAACCCCAAGCAGGTCTAGATGCTGTACTGAGTGCAAGGACAGCAGCACTCCCCAGAGTGAGAAGAGAAAGCACGGAGTAGCGTTTCATGGCGTTGCCTACAACGTAAAGTGAGCATTAAAAGCCAGGCACAGGCATTTGAGTCTCGCTGGGAACGGGAGGAATGTAGGGTTCCGCAGGAGTAGGGGGTGGGGGGTTGTAAGGAGTTGGGGGTGGGGGGTTGTAGGGGGTCTGTGGGGGGCGATAGGGAGTTGGAGGCGGATTATAGGGAGTTGGGGGCGGATTATAGGGAGTTGGCCGAGGCTGAGCTTGCAACGATGGGGCAGGTTTGGGGGTAACAGTAGTGGTAGAAGTCGAGCTAGGACTGGGGCTAGGGTCAGGAGAAGATCCGAGGGCTGTTTTAAATTGCTCTTGGGTTTCTAGGGCTTCGGCATGAAAAGATAAATCCTCAGGAATTTGGCCAAGATTATCGACGATGGTTTGGAGTTCTTTGCTGAGAGCCTCTTGATCCGCTGCATCAGCCGTTTCTAGCTTTTTAACCAGATCCTCTCCCTGGGTCACGTTGGCATCAAAGTAGTCGCGCCATTGTTGCTCATAGACAATGGAGTCTAAACCCTTGACCTCTGTGCGATACTCCTCCAGCTTAGTGGTGGCCTCATCGTAGGTTTCTGCCTTTTCTGGAATTCCCTCCAGCAGACCGATCGCATCATCTAGATCTTTCTTAAGGGTTTCTAGGGTAGCACTGTCGGCTCCCTCAAGCTGGCCGATCGCCTCATCCCCCTTGGCTACAGCCTCATCAAAATCATCCTGCCAAGACTTGCAATTGCCGAGGGTGCTGCAAACACCGGGCAGGGAGGGAGAGAGCAAAAAACCACCCCCCAACAGCAGAACTAGACCAATCCCCGCAGCTATGGCCGCAACGGGTAAACCCCCGCCACCGTTACCCCCGCTGCCAGCCCCGCCGCTACCTTGGCCTTCGGTTTTGCCGCAGACAACGCACTCCTGACCATAATTGACCATGGGATCCATCCCTTCTTCGGGTGTCCCTGCATGATTACAAACCCAACTCATGACACCATCACCTGAATAGAGAACTGAACCGCTAACCCGCTTGGCTGAGTCATTATTTAAGCAACATCCATAATGTGCTGAAGAAGATCATAACTTAGGAAATCCCTTGAAAATCCTAAAGTTTTCCCAGGTGGGATCCAAAACTAACCGGGTACGTGCAAACCCAACCCCCGCCCTAGGGTCAGGAAACCTGACCCCTACTGCTCTCAACCCCCTGTAGAGAGGGGGTTGCCGCGCCCAAATTAAGGTTCTGGATTGACTAATCCGCTAAGCACCATAGCGATCGATCAGTTTCCGCTTCATTTCTTGAAACTCCTCTGACGTGATGTAGCCTTTCTCCAGCATCCCGATCAGCTTCTCCATTTCGCCAGACAGCGTAGGACTAGCTGGCTCGGCAGGGACAGGGGGGAGGCTAGGAGGGGGAGCAAAGGAAGGCTCTACGGGCTGAGTGACCCCGATCGGAGGCTGGCCTGAGGCAGCAGGAACAGACGTGGGCGGATTAACCGGGGTGAGATCGATCACCTCCACAGGTTGCGGTCCAGAGGGCCGAAGCACTTCAGTCGGCTCTGGAGCAGGGGGGGCGCTACCGGGAACAATCAGCTTGTAATCCGTGATCACCTCTCGCATAAATTGGGATTCCCGCTTGTAGACTGGACTGTCTTCCCCGCCTTCATCCCGCAGTTCCTGGACACGGCTTTGGAGATAGGCCAGTAAGACCTGATACAGTTGACCTTTTTGTTCAGGGGTTTTAGCCGCCTGAAGACGATCGTCCACCTGTTGCTGGATTTTCTCCCGATCGTCCCGACACACGGGGACTTGGAGAACCTGTACGGTTTCTTCCCAAGTTGCAGCAAGATCTATATTGTTAGTGCCCACAGGACTGGGTTCCTGATAGCGAATGACTTGCTCGTTCGTAGATTGGTTAATGTGTTGCCATAGGACACCCAAGGCACGGGCCAACACCACTAGCTTGAGGATTTTGGCATCCTCTGGGATCAGATCCCAGAAGGGAGCATCCTTTTGCATATGCACGGGAATGGGGGCTTCCCGGTGTTCACCCTTTAATTGAGCACGCTTGGCTTCGATCGATTGGCTTTTCCAGTCTTGGTAAGCGTCTCGCAGTTCTCGAATTCCCTCTAAACACCGCAGCGAGAACCCCCCAATTTCCTGAACAAAGACAATCCGGTGCCGCTCTAAATCTCCCAAGGGCTTAACATCATCTGAATTGACATCAAACTCCTGAAACTTGGGCAGCAGCTTTTGGGCAGCAGGGTCAGCAGTTCGTCGGCCCCCTAGGATGGCCACATTGACATTCTGTTGCGGCGTAAATCCAGCATCAGCCCCTTTCAAAACCCCAGAATCTAACAGAATTAGGGGATTCGACTTGTTGTAGGCAATGCGAATATTATTGACGATTTCAGCATCACTGTTATAGGCCCGGAACAGCATATCGCAGGCGGCCATTTCCCTTTTCAGTTGGCTGCTGTCAGGTGCCTGGAGGACCACCTGCCGGGTCCGTGCTTCAATAATTTCGCGCCAGTCGGACTCTTGCACTGTGGGAATAGCAATCACATCCAGCAGACGCATATATTCATCGGCTGCTCGGTTTTCCTTCCAGAGGTAGCTAGCTGCTTGGAGGATGTCCAGGGAGACGGTGCTACAGATGGCATTCATGCCCAGTTCAAAGCGGGTCTGTGTCCCTTGGGCCGCTCCTGCCAGTTGCTCAATTAAATCTTGATAGAGTTTGTTGAGGTCTTGGCGATCGTAGAGCTTAATGCCGTTAATCGTGAGGGCATCAGCCGCAGCGGCTTGACGATCCGCCCGCTCCTTGAAGGCATCCCGCGCTTGGATCATGCGCTGTCGCCACTGATTCAGGCGCTGATCTAGGGTAGTGAGGTGTTCCTGCCAACGATCGAGAACCTCTAGAGCCGCAGCCCGGGCTTTACGTTGGATAAAAGCAACCAAAGCGGACTCTAACCCTTTCAGAGCTTCCTCACAGTAGCCCTCCATTTGGGATTGCTTAGTCACCCCAAAGCGATGCTTAAACTCCGTAATGCTTTGCAGCGCATTGTCATAGCGAGATTGCTGGTTCTTTTCCGTCGGTCCCCACACCTTTTCCTGTTCCCGCCGCAGTTTTTCGATCATGTTATCGAATTCCTGACGGGCCGTAATAATAAAGTCAGCCGCAAATTTTGGCCCACGGGTCCGGTCTTCCAACATCCGGTAGAACTCCTCATCCAGTGCCGTTCGGCCCTGAATTAGCACCTGATCCCGGTTGCCATACATCCGCTTAAGGAAGTCCCCATGGGTACGCTCATCGGTGCCCATATCCCGCAGGTGATCGGCCTTATAGGTACTCACCGCTTCCTGCAACGTATCCACAAGGCGCAGGATATTCCCCTTTTCCTTGCCCATCACATTCACCCCTTGGAGGGTGCATTGCAGCAGGTCTTCTTCGGTGATCTTTTTGCGGAGACTACTGACCCACTCTGCCAAAACCTGGGCATAGGGCCGATCTTGAGCCGCTGAAATGGCACTGAGCAGATCGGACTCACTCAACCCCATTTGCTTAAACATGGTCCCCCGCACTAAATCCAACATCTGGGGCGGAAGCTGAATGGAGTCATTAAGCCACCAGTTGACAAGATCCTGGGAAAGGCGGTTACAGAGGCTAGAGCGGATTTGAACAATGGGGATCTCGATCGTGGAGAGGCCAAAGCTCATAAAGTTTTTAGGATAGCCCCGGCCACCGGGATCTCGATTGGCCCAGGCGCTTTTAATATTGTCCCGGATCGATCGCTTGTGGGGAGCGAAGTCAGAAGTCAAGTCCAAAAAGATATTCTGGGCAATCATTTCCCGGACTTGATCGAGCTTGAACTCAACTACACCATTATTGGTCCCAACCAGATAGATAAAGTCAAAGGGAGCTTTGCGGCTGCGAACCTCTTGGGTGGTTCCGGTTCCAAATTTCTCGACATATTCGGTGCGATCGTCACAAAAATAGCTCAGTTCCATCAAAGCAGCGTAACCATTGGCCAGAACCCGCTCGCCCACGTTAATTCCGGCAAAGGCATTGGGTGTCGGAACGATCGCCGTGCTCATCACACTTTGCTCCCCCTTTAGCCAGTCCTTGATGCAGTAACCCAAGTCGAGAATCATCCCGCTCCCCGTCCCCCCGGACAGCGATCCTGTCACAAAGATATTAACTCCTGGGCCTACTCTGATGCCATATCGATCCAGCATGAAGTTTTCATGACCCTTAAGCTGACGCACCGTTTGAGTAAAACTCTTCTGGATCCCTGTGTAGTTAAAGAAAAAAGCAAAACGGCCACAGGCACGAATTTGGCCAGCACCCGCTTCTAGGGCAGTCAGACTCTTTTCCAACTCCGTGGGAAACCACTTTTGGATCCAGGGGAAGTTGCCCATATCTTCAACGATATTTTGAGCTTGTTTCCCTGAAACCTTTGCCCAATACTTCTCATTGTCCTTAAAGGCTGATCCGGCTGCTTCAGGATTGTTAACTTTATAGTCTTTGTCCGTGTCGATTAGTAAGAATCCTAAAATTGGAAAATTTTCTAACTTTCCATAGGTTTCCTCAACCAATCGACGGACACGGGCCAACACTTCATAACCTGTACCGCCTACACCCACCAGGATGGTAGGGACCATACTCTTCTCTTCAACGGCTGCCATAGCGGACTCCTAGCTTGAAGGACAAAATAAAGGGACTCAAAATGCAGAAAAGAATCAAAACAGGAGGGTAAGGGTGGTTTCTAGGCTGGGGTTGGAGGATCTGCAAGAGATTACTCAGTCAGAGTCAAGTATTCTGAAAGGGGCTATACAGACCTTTCAGCAAGCTGAGAACAAGGCCAAACCCCCCGCAACCCGCCAAACAATGCCAGGGGTTGCCATCGTCCAAAACAGGGCATTACCAAGGGCAAGCTGACCTGCCAGGTCCATGGGTAGGTTGTATATTCCCTGGAAAATCCAGCGATCGAGGGGAAGCACGAAAGTCCACATCAGGCAGATCCAAGCCATACCCAGCCAAAAGATGATCCAACGGAGATTACTGTTTAAACTCCTGAACAGGTCTTCAGTAAACAGACTTTTAAGCTGACTAGGGCTAGCACCAGGGAGGTGGATGCCCCGGGTTGCTAGGGCAATGGCAGCAAGGGCAGGGGAATCACTGCCGATCACGACTGAGTGGACCTTAACCCGATTGGCAATTGCTTGAGCCGTTGCAGCCGGGGCTATATCAACCGCCCCATCCGTTACAACCAGCATTTCGCGACAGCGATCGTCAAACCTTCCCAGGGCTTGAACCCCTTCCGTAATCGCAAGGGCTAGGTCGGTTCCATCCCCAAGCTGAGGAGACAGAAGCGGCCCCTGGGTCAGAACTTGGTCCAGACTCTCATGAATACGAGCTGTATTGCTATCGAAATCCTCAGTCAGAGGCTTAATTTGGCTAGCAAAGCCAAAGACAAAGACCTCATTGGGGGACTTAAGCTGAGATCCTCCTAACTTTAGATACTCTTGGACTGCTTCAACCTCAGCAACAGAAATGCTACCAGGGGCAAAGAGGGTACTACCGTCTGGATAAGTACTGCTACTCAAATCTAGGGCGATCGCCACTGCCAAGGGAGGGCGACCGAAACCCAAGAAAAAAGAGAGAAGGGCAATCACCAAGCAGAGCAGGAATCCAGCAAGGGGAACCTGGAAAAGCGAGTAGCGCCAGAAGGGATAACGACTAATGGACACAGCCTATCTCTGATTTTCAAATATTGACAGAAAAGATATCACATCTAACCCATCTAGCAAAGCTAGACAGTCACAAGTCCGACATAAGGCTAGTCAACGCAGATCCCTTGTTTCCAATCTCTAATCATAAGGATGGCGACGGAGTAAAACAGGGATGAGGACGATCGATCGCCGGATCTCCGATACCGATCTTAAGGCCAGCCCAGGTTTGGAAGCAGGTTTGGGCGAGGTGTAGGGCCGATCGGTGCAAGGGAGGTGCAAGCCGGTCTTGTAAAGCAAGGGGGATGGCGCGGGAGCCGAGGGCAAAGCCGGACAGGGTTGCGGCTAGGGTTACGGCCAGGGGGCGATCGATCGGAGTCTCCAAATCCCCAGAACCCTGAGCAGTCCGATCGCTGAGCCACCAACAGCGATGCACCGTCAGCAGCCAACTGGAGGGACTGGTGCGCAGACAGTCGAGGGCGAGGATAAGCGCTGGGTTGGTGGTCACCCCTAAGTCAAGCTGCTGAGGAGCAGATTGGGGTTTAAGACAGCCTCGATCAGTGTAAGCCAGAGCCTGGGCTAAGGCAGTCCTTAAGATATCTTGATCCAAGCCTAAAAAAGGCAGCAAAGAGGGCTGAGACAGTGTAGTCAACCTTGCAGAGTCGCCATGGCCCGGATCGCCATAGCCTTGGAGAGCCTGACCCAGCCAGTGTACATAGGGGGATAGCGTTGGACTAGCAACAGCGGCGGCTTCCGGCGGCGCATCCCCTGGGAATTGACTGCGATCGTCGCTGTGGTTATGCTGGGGAGAGCTTGGCCCAGGGGCACACAGTCCCTGCTCTCCCAAAATGGCCCCCAGCACTGCCCCTTGAAAAGCCTCCAGCGCTGAAACTGGCAAGGAACCCAAGGGTAGGGCTGGATTTTGACTGGGAATGGGAGTGCAGGACATGGGGATTTTCTATGCAGGAGTAATGGCATTCTATGGCGATTTTACATGGAACTTGGAGTATCAGCGGGCAATTTTTGCTGTGGGGCGAAACTTGGCGCAAAGTCCAGCCTCAACTCCTGAGTCCGGGACAAACGTCCCTCCAGCACCCCTTGACCTTAGACCCTGCAAGCCTAGACCCCCTGATTCGCTCCCTCACGGATCCCCCGATCGCCGACTCCCTCGCCCCTGCAACTTGGCAGTTAAGTCTGCCCACCGCGATCGCCGCGCCCCCCACACTCCGCAAAACCAAGGCAAACCCCACCCTTGAAGCCCCGATCG
>JAYKJG010000037.1:0-8433 GCA_035286285.1 Prochlorothrix sp. | reverse complement strand
CTGTGCTGTTTTCGCTGCTGTTTTCGCCTATGCCCTCTGCCCGATCGCTCTGCGTCCATCCCCACTACCTCGATCGCGTTCGCCATCGCTTTCAGCAGCGCTACCCCAGCCAAAGTCTCTTTGCAGAAGCCGTAGGATGCTCACGGGATACGGCATCAAGCTTTTTGAGGGGAAAATCGCTCGATCGCGCCTACTTTTACGACTGTTGTACCAACCTTGACTTCGATCCCGCCGTCATTACCCAACCCGATCCCCAGCGATCGCAAACCCCAGGCTCTCCCCCCGTGGATACTTTTCACTGCTATCCCGATGGCAATGGAACCCTTCGCTGGGTGGGGCGGGAAGCCTTGGTAGAAGAGCTAAAGCAGCGGCTCCAGGGCAACTGTCGGATTTTAAGTTTAGTGGGGCTGACGGGGATTGGCAAAACGGCGCTGGGGATGAAGCTACAACAGGATTTGGCAACCCAGTTTAGCCAGAGCCTTGCGCTCCGCTTTGATTCTGAACAGAACGGCCTCAATCAGCTTTTTCAGCCCATTTTGGGCCGGACGATCGCCCTAGGGGAAGAGAGCAAAGCCCAAATTCAAACCTTGGTGCCGGAACTGGTGCAGGTTTTGCAGTCTCAACCCCATTTATTAGTGCTAGATATGGTGGAAGTGCTGCTCCAGTCAGATTCTGCGGGCTATCAGTTCCGCGATGCCGGATTCCGAGACTTTTTCGATTGGGTCGTCAAGGTTGATACCTTTGCCAGCCGCATTATCCTCACGTCTCAAGACCAGCCTCCCTGCCCCGATATAGGCCGCTATCCCGATCGTACCCACCTCCAACTGCTATCTGGCTTAGATTTATCAGAATCCCTCGCCCTCTTTGAGCAATGGCAGATCACTCCCCAGAATACCCAGGACACAGACTATCTTCAGCGCATTATCCAAGCCTATGAGGGGCATCCCTTGGCCCTGCGAGTGATGGCGGGGGAGATGGGGGCAATGCCCTATGGGGGACGGATTAGCGCTTACTGGGCTGAGGTGGGGGTCGAAATTGAGCGGCTGGAGCAGCTAAAGCAGGAGCCAACGGAGAAGGGGCCAGGGGATCGCCCTAGGCTGGACCGGCTGAGCGTTAATCTGTCGGAGTTGGTGCAGCGGCGGATCGAGCAGAGTATTCGGCGGCTGTGGCAGCAGGATTATTTGGCGGGGCGGATGCTGTGTGAGGGGTCAGTGTATCGGCGGGCAGTAGAGCAAAAGGCATGGCTGTTGATGGTGGAGGAATATGATGCCGATCGTGAGGCGCAATTACGGGCTTTTCACACCTTGCAACGGCGTTATTTGCTGGAATTTGAGACGATAAGCAGTGGGGCGGGGTATCGGCTCCATAGCTTGGTGCGGCGGGTGGCTGCGGATGCCTTGGCGGAAATGGATGACGAGATCAGTAGCTTAGAGGATTCCTCAGTATAATCCCTAGGATCCGTCTCGGCGTAATTTCTTAATCTTCCTGAGGGGCTAAATTTCGGGGTCTGGGGAAGAAAAAGAGGTGTTATGTTGGTCTTGAGTATTTCTGTTATGGGTTCCCCGGTATGACGACTGGGGATTTCCGTGAGATAGCCTGACTTTAGATGAGTATGCCCATCCTTAAATCCCCCTTAGTTGCGCCTGCCCCCCAGGATCCTCAAAATCCTCAAGATTCTTCATTAGTTGCGCCTGCCCCCCAAAATCCTCAAAATTCCTCACTTCAGGGCGATCGTGCTTCGGTCCCTAGCCCTGACAATCGGCCCCCCCTCGACCCCCTTCAGCTAGACCAACTGAATGCGCGGTTTTTGCGCCAAATTGCCTTAACCGAAACGGGGATAGTGGTTTGGCGGCGATCGGCCCTCTCTTCTCCGGTTTGCGCCCACAACCCAGCAAAACCAAGCCATCCCAGTCACCCCAAAGCTACGGCCTCGATCGCAAAACTGAACCTGACACAAAAGGCACACCTGAAGGCGGCGGCTTATTGGCTCCATCACTACAATCCCGGTGCAGAGGCAACCCGATCGCAGCAGTTGGAAGCCTTTGTCGAAGCCCATGATCAGCTTGTTGATGCGGGGGCGTGGTCATTGGTGGAGCAATTGTTGGGCGAGTTACGATCGCCGCTGGTTACAGGCAGTGAAGCGCTCAAGACGGCAGCGCTCAAGACGGCAGCGCTCAAGACGGTATTGAACCAGAAATTAAGCCCAAACCGGTCTCAGAAGGCGCTATTAACGGGTTTTTCCCAGGGTTTGCGAGGTTTACTGCCCCCAGCCCAGCAGAATTTGCGTAATCTGAATTTGCGTAATATCCTGCGGGGGCTAAAATCCGATCGACGGCGGGGACTGCACTGGAAGCGGCAGCAAGCTCCAACGGATGCCAAAGATTCCGGGCAAAGTGCGGCACAGAAAACCGCAGGAGCGACCCCCAAGGCAGTTAATCAGCCCCTAGCCCTGCCGATCGTCACCTGGCATGAGCAGTTGGGGGAATTGGGCTGTTATCAGGAGCAGGTGCGGATTTACCGCAGGGCACTGACCGAGGGAGCATGGCGGGAAGAGCAACGCTTACCGCTGATGCTGAAATTAAGCCAAGCCTATACTGAATTGGGACAGGTACAGCAGGCAGAAACCTGGGGGCGACAAGCATTGGATTTATCAAAAAAGCTAAGGGATTTAAGTCAAGAAGCAGAAGCTTGGGGAGTTTTGGGCTATATTGTCATGTTTCGAGATTCGTCCAGGCAAGCTACTGTCTATTTTCAGCGGCAGCTTAAGTTAGCCCAACGGCTCCAGTCACCCCTGCTGCTGACGCGGGCTTGGGTCGATCTAGCCCAGGCTTGTACCCACGCAAACCCATCCCAATCCCTCCGGTGCTACCGCCAAGCAAAGAAATCTTTATTCAAACTCAGAAAATTGTATAACTCGGATTTCTATAGCCGAAATCATGGGTTTTCAGGTCTAAAACCCACTGTAGCGACACCCTCCACCTTAACAACAGCAACTGGCCTAGGGGAGCAGTCACTAGAACCAGAAACACCCTTAGGGACAGCACCGAGTTTTTTCCAAAGCTTATCCTTACAGGTCCAACTGGGTTTTGCAGAGGCTCTCCTGCACAATAATCAAGATAAAGCTGTCATTGCCCAAATTCAGCAACTTCTGCCCCAGATTCAAGCCGCAGGGGCTACTAACTTGGAATATTTCGCGCTGTATACCCTCGGCAATGCTTACATGATGCAGCGCAACTGGACCATGGCGGAGAAAACCTATCAAGAGGCGATCGCCTTGGTCCGGCAATACCACTATGGCAGGGCAGAAGTGTATCTCCTTAATAGCCTGGGGGTGATTCACTGCTATTTTCTCAAGAACTATGACAAAGCAGTAGGATATTTGGCAGAAGCAAGGCAGAAAACTGACATCCTGGTTTTAGGTGCCTATAAAGTCATTTTAGGCTGTCATATCGCCAATTGTCAGCGGTTTATGGGCAACTTGGCCCAAGCCCAGATGGAGCATCAACAAGCCCTAGACTTCTTCCCCCAAGTCCAAGACATCACCAGTCGAGCGCTGATTTGTTCCAACTTTGCCCATTGGTATTGGCAGGAAAAGCGATTTTTACGCTGCTTTTTGTCCCTAGCCCATTGTTTTTGGCTGGTTCCGCCGTGGCGCAGTGCTAATGGCCGTTTAATTTTGCGCACAGCACGGGAGGTTATTAGTAAGGGGATTCGCCAGGGGTGGGCGCGGCTTGTTGCGTGAAGCGCATCGTGCAGAGTTTTGTGTTGTGCAAGGTTTTGGATAGACTTTCGTGAGGATTTTGGTGAAGATGGCCGATCGCTGCCCCCTGCTCCACACCGGGATCCGTTGGCTCCAAGGCCGATCGGCCTCGCAAAAAAGCGCCTTACTGGCCACCCTCACCGCCACGATCGTCCTCGCCCTCAGCCTCCTTAACGCCACCCTCCACCACCGCGCCCAAACCGCCCTCCTCCACACCCTCCGCACCACCACCCAAGTCACCGTCCACCTCGGCGACCTTCGGCTCAACCCCCTGCGCGGACAGGCCACCCTCACCGATCTCCTCCTCAGCAACCCCCCCAACTTTTCGCCCCAGCCCCTCCTCACCCTCGATCGCCTCAGCCTCCGGCTCCACCTCCCCAGCCTCTGGGAATCCCCGCTCTCATTCCCCGAAATTCGCCTCCAAGGCTTAACCCTGCGCGTTGAGCAGCGCCTCCACCGCAACAACTTAGCCCAACTCCTCGATCGCCTTGAAACCTTAAAAACCCAAAGCTCCGGCCCCAACACGCGCAACTCCCCCCGCCCAAAAGCCTTCCAAATTGATCATTTGATACTTTCTGAAGTCTCCATGATCGTTAGACTCAATATCTTGGGAGAAATCGGAGCCGAAAAAACCCTTAACATCGCCTTGATTGATCTGGAAGATTTGACCCAAGACACCCTTGCCGATCGACTGCGTAGCGCCCTCTTAACCCAGGCCCAACAGCACTTGCAGGAGATCCTTCAGGATCGGTCTAGGGACGCTCAGGATGGGTTTTGGGGATAGACTTGCGCCTCTTCCCGCCTCCGGCGACTCCCGCCCTCGTCCTCTAACCCCCCTTCCCTTCGGCTCCATGATTCGAGATGTAACCCTGCGGGATGCCATCGCCCTGTGCCGCATTTATAACCCCTATATTCTGCAAACCACAATCACGTTTGAAGAGTATCCCGTGCTGCCCGATGCTATGGCAGAGCGGGTTCAGGCCATTCAAGAACAGCAACTCCCTTGGCTTGTTTGGCAAGAGGACGATCGGGTTTTGGGCTATGCCTACGCCCGTCCTTGGCAGACCCGATCGGCCTATCGCTTTACCCTAGAAAGCTCCATCTACACCGCCCAAGAAGCGAGGGGACGGGGCATCGGTCGGAAGTTATACCAAGAATTGCTCGATCGGCTGCAAGAGCGCCAAATCCACGCCGTTGTTGCCTGTATTGCCCTGCCTAACCCCTCTAGCGTGGTTCTGCACCAAAAACTGGGCTTTGAGCCGGTGGGTCGGTTTCCAGAGGTGGGCCGCAAGTTTAACCAGTGGGTGGATGTGGAGTATTGGCAGCGGCGGCTGGGGGTGCCGGAGGTCGATCGATCGGCCCAAACCGCAACCCAGGACGGTCAACGCTATTCCTGCTCCTCGCTCCCGGTGTGACGGACTCACAACACGACCCCCACCAAGCGCAGCAACATCACCTCCCAGACCAAGCGGGGCTGCACCGATCGGCCCAGTAATCCCTTCGCCTCCTCCAGCGCACCCATGCGATCGGGCACCTGCTCATAGGGAGCTTGCCAACAGCACTGTTGGAGATAGCCCAGCAGCCACACCTGTTGGTCGAGATCCAACTCTTGGCTAATGCGGCGGGCTAGGGTCAGGGCTTGGCGCGGGCTGCGGGGCAACTCCTGGGCCTGGGCCAGTAGATCCGGATCCAAGCTTTGGAGGTAGTCCCCCAGTTCGATCGCTGCCCCTGGACTGCCCTCCGCCTGGGCCAGCAGTTGGGGATTCTCTAGCAACTGGGCCTGACCCGATCGCCGCAGAATCTCCGCCATATCCCCCGCCGACAAGCGCTGAAACGGAATGCGCTGGCAGCGGGAAACCAAGGTCGGCAGCAGCCGATCGGCACTGGGAGCCAACAAAATCAACGTCGCCAGCCCCGGCTCCTCCAGCGTCTTCAGCAACCCATTGGCCGCCCCCTCCCCCATCGTCTCCGCCTGCTCCAACACCACCACAGATTGCAACGCCTCCAGGGGCGCACGGCTGAGAAATTGACTAATTTCCCGCACCTGGGCCAGACGAATTTGGGGCGGAGTCTTGCGCTTAACCCCCGCCTCATCCGCTTGGCTAAGGGGGATAATTTTGCCCTGGACCTGGTAGCTAGCCTCCACCCACAGCACATCGGGATGGTTATCTTGATCGATGCGGCGACGCAGATCCGCCAAGGTCGGCGGGGGCAACTGGGCGCGATATCCCCGCTGCGATCGGGGTTCGTGGAGATTGAGGCCACAGAGCAGCGTTGCAAAACAGCGAGCCGCTAGGGCACGCCCCGTTCCCGCCGGACCCGCAAACAAATAGGCCGGAGCAATGCGATCCTGCACTACCGCCTGACTCAACAGCGCGATCGCCTGGGGCTGACCCACTAAGGGCGCAAAACATTCCGCAGCAAAGGGAGCACGATCGGCCATGGGATGGGGGGGAATTTATTACAAAACCTGACAAAATATTAATGAATTCGTAATGAATTTGTAACGTCAGATCGATCGGGGCTGGGCTGCTTGGGGGTTGGCTAATCGGGCGATCGTGGCCCCAGATGCGATCGATCGGCCCCCGGTGAAGACTTCTGTAAGCAAGACCAGCGCCAAGCTTATCGGCGTTTCCCGTTGCCCCAGTTCCCCCCGCCCCGGCCCCCGTTGCCCCCTGCCCTCCCGCCCCTAGCCCCCCTAGTTCCAACTCTAAGTTCCAACCCTAAGTTCCAACCCTAGGGAGTGTACAGGATGCACTGAGCGTGAGACACTGCCTAATGAGTCTTTTATAAACACTTTCAGTGATTCAGGGACAACCTCCTCTTCATAAATTTGGCCAATGATTAGTTACCAATCTGAGGGGGGAGTGGCAGTGGATGAACGTCCTGTTGCTCCAAACGTAACCCCATTTGATCTTAAGGAATACCTGTCCCAGCGAAAAGCGCTGGTGGAGACCGCCCTGGATGCAAGCTTACCAGTGGTCCCCCCGGAGACAGTCTATAATTCCATGCGCTACTCTCTTCTAGCGGGAGGCAAGCGGTTACGTCCCATCCTCTGCTTGGCCACCTGTGAGCTAGCGGGCGGCACGATCGAGATGGCCATGCCCACCGCCTGCGCCATGGAAATGGTTCACACCATGTCCCTGATTCACGACGACTTACCCTCCATGGATAACGACGACTACCGTCGGGGTAAGCTGACCAATCACAAGATTTACGGCGAAGACATCGCCATTTTGGCGGGAGACGGGCTGCTGGCCTATGCCTTTGAGCATTTAGCCCAAAAAACCCAGGGAGTCCCCGCCGATCGGCTGCTGCAAGTCGTGGCCCGCCTCGGTCGCGCCGTTGGGGCCGAAGGGCTGGTTGGGGGCCAAGTGGTGGATCTGGAGTCGGAAGGGAAAACCGACACCACCGTAGAAATGCTGGACTTCATCCACATGCACAAAACCGCTGCCCTGTTGGAAGTCTCAGTGGTATCCGGGGCCATCCTCGCCGGTGCGCCCCCAGAAGATATCCAACGCCTGACCTGCTACGCCCAAAACATCGGCCTCGCCTTCCAAGTGGTAGACGATATCCTTGATATCACCTCCACCCAAGAAGAACTGGGCAAGAGCATCGGCAAGGACATAGAAGCCCAAAAAGCCACCTATCCCAGCCTTTGGGGTCTAGAGCAGTCCCGCGTTAAGGCCCAGGAAATGGTCGATCGGGCCAAGGATGAAATCCGCATCTTTGGTGAGTTAGCCCGTCCCCTCATGGCCCTCGCAGACTACATCACCGCCCGCACCAATTAACCCAGCGCTGCTTGACTGGCAAAACTGCGGCCTTAGCCACGGAAACCGTACCTCGACAAAGGCTTACGAACCCTAGGGGCCAAGTTTCCCGACCGGCCCCCGGTACCTAGGGTTAGCTCAGTAGGGTTAGCTCAGTTTTGTCAGTCATTGTGGTTCAACAATTGGCTTGCCCCCCTTCGATCACTCTTCGTATAACGGCGCACCATGCAGGATCTGATTGCGATCGCGCATAACCAAGTCTTAGTCACTGCCCTGGTGGCCTGTTTCTTTGCACAATTTCTCAAACTCGTAGTCGAGCTAGTTCGTCACCAGCACTTAAATTTCCATGTTTTGGTGGAAACCGGCGGAATGCCTAGCTCCCACTCGGCTCTGGTGTCGGCTTTGGCTGCCGGAGTCGGTCAAACGCGGGGCTGGAGCAGTACAGAATTTGCGTTGTCTACGGTGTTCGCCATTATTGTCATGTACGATGCGGCGGGGGTGCGCTGGGCCGCTGGGCAACAGGCCAAGATTTTGAACCAGCTTATGGAGGGGCAAGCCCAACACCAAGCCCCAGAGGAGCAAATTGAAAAGCTCAAGGAAATGCTAGGCCACACCCCGCTTCAGGTCTTTGTCGGCTCCGTGGTTGGCGTTGCGGTTTCCCTCATTGCAGGTGCTACGGCTTGGATGCTGTAGCCGATCGGCGTTGGGATTAAGCTGTAAAACCGGGTTAAAATCCGCAACGGCCTCCCGCTAGGGGTGCTGGAGCCGGTGGACCTTGCCCCGGTGCAAAAAGGCCGCAGCCAAGTGGGGATAGGCCGCGATCGCTGGGTCAAAGGCCACGATCGCCCCGTCATCATCCTTGGTTTTCAGGCATTTTAACCCCTAATTCAGGGCAAACTCAGC
>JAYKJG010000036.1:0-10374 GCA_035286285.1 Prochlorothrix sp. | reverse complement strand
GAGCCTGAAACAGAATAAACGGGTAGGGGTCGTGCCCCTGTGCCGACCCTCGACCAGCCCAATACAGGGGCAACCACGGGGGGATTGCCCCTACCAAAACGAATCGAGATTAGTCGGATTTGGTATAAGGTCCGCGCTACGATCCCCTCAATGCAGACAAAAAAAGTGGGTCAGCCCACCATTGGAACTGACCCACAGATTCGGGAACGCGCAAAGAGAAAGTCTATTGAACAACCAACTTCACATTGGCATTTTGCAGACCGGAGGACTTCACTTCCGTCAGCGTCTTGTTGATGGCGTACTTCTGGTTAATGGAATTAATCAGTTCAGTCTGGTTGTGCTTCTTAGCAACACCCCAGAGGTCAGCAATCAGGTCGAAAGACCCATCGGCATTGCGGGACCAGCCTAGGTCATAGTCACCTTCCAGGACGGCAACGATGTCAGCGCGAACTTGCTGGCCATTGTAACCGCGCACATCAGCCTCGGTCTTGACTTCGATACCCAGATCCCGGAGGGAAGTGGTGAGGATGGCAGCATCGGTGACTTTGGTCCGCAGGGTGCTGAAGTGAGACATAGGAATTTCCTCCAGTGAGAAAGATAAGAACAACAGTGAGTTGGGAATCAATGGTCCTGGTGAACCAGGTCTCTCGAAATGCGCTGGTAATGGGATTTACCAGCCTTTCCCCCGATCGGGAAAATTCGGGGGGAAGCTTTTAGAACTCCAGCCGCTGGTATTCAGCTACGGCGGAGGCGGCAGGCCGTGCCCGTTGCCGTGCCCAGTCGCGGAGGGCGGCAACCTGTTCACTCATCGTCTTAGACAGGGGCAGGGTCGATTTAATGGCCGCAATAATATCGAGTTGGGTAAACTCACGCCCTTGGGCAAAGGCCTCGTACATGGCGGAGATCAGGGCTTGCTCAATTTCAGCGCCTGAGAACCCATCGGAAATCTTGGCGAGCTGCTCAGTATCGAAGCGCTCTAGGTCGCGATTCCGCTTTTGAATGTGGATTTGGAAGATGGTGCTGCGCTCTTCGGGGGTGGGCAGGTCTACGAAGAAGATTTCGTCGAACCGACCCTTGCGCAGAAACTCACCGGGTAGACGCTCAATGCGGTTTGCGGTGGCCATGACGAAGACGGGCAGGGTTTTTTCCTGCATCCAGGTCAGGAATGAGCCAAAGATTCGGCTTGAGGTTCCCCCGTCAGAGTCGGCGGATCCCGCCCCTCCAGCAAAGGCTTTGTCCAATTCATCAATAAAGAGAATGCAAGGGGAAATGGATTCAGCCGTTTTGAGGGCACCGCGTAGGTTAGCTTCCGATCGCCCCACCGTGGACCCGTCATAGACCCGACCCATATCCAACCGCAGCAGGGGTAAGCCCCAGAGCAGGGATGTGGTCTTGGCAATGAGGGACTTGCCGCAGCCCGGAACACCCAGGATTAACATACCCTTAGGTTGGGGCAGGCCATACTGGCGGGCGCTTTCAGAGAAGGCGTTGGAGCGCTGGCGCAGCCAATGCTTGAGTTCCTCTAGGCCGCCGACCGATTCAATGGTTTCATCCTCTTCAATGTAGTCGAGGATGCCGTTGCGGCGAATCAGTTGCTTCTTCTCCGAGAGCACGACATCGACATCGGCCTCCGTGAGGCGACCGCGCATGACTTGGGCTTTGCGGTAGACCTTCTCGGCTTCGTCGCGGGTGAGGCCGAGGGCGGCTTTCAGCAACTTTTCCCGTGCGTCGGAGCTAAGGGGTGCTGTGGGCTGCTCGGACTTGTCGCTGCTGTGGTGTAGCCGCTGGGACAGCACCTGGTCCAAAGCTTGGAGATTGGGCAGGGCGAAGTCCAGGACGACCACCTCGGTTTGCAGTTCCACCGGCACTTTTTGGACCGGGGACATCAGCAGGATGGTTTTGTCGGTGCCTTTGATGCTGGAGATGGCATCGCGAAGGCGACGGATGACGGTGGGGCTGTCTAAAAAGGGGTGTAAGTCCTTGAAGACATAGAGGGCGGGTTCGGTGTCGCGGATGACGCGATCGATCGCCGCTTGGGGAGAGAGGGTGTTGTGGTTGGGGCTGGTGCGGGGTTGGCCGTATTCGATCGCCCCTAGGGTTTCCGTCCAAATAAAGAGCCGCCGTTGGGCGTGGTCTTGCTGAAGAATGCGGGCAATTTCTTGCTCCGCTCGCTCTTCCTCGTAGGTGACCAGGTAGATCAGAGGATATTGAGCTTTGATGAGAACGTTTAGCTCTTCTTTCATAATCTAAACCCTAGAAACCCATTGGACAGAACTGTGGAGTGATTCCAGACGGGCTGACGGAGCCAGGTAGGGAGTCACAAGCCGGAGTGCGGCCCCCAACCCGAACTTCAACAGACGACTAACTCTTCTTCTCCCTTGGTGGGAGTCCCGTAGCCACTGCCGTAGGCGGCAGGTACAGACAACTCTTCATCATCGGGTAGGATGCTGGCTTGGTCGCTGAGGGCGACAAGCTTACCATCCCGGAGAACCACTGAGGTGCCACAACTGGGGCAGTCATAGACTTGGTGGGTGTGACCGTGGGCTTCAACCCGGTCTACGACTTCAGAGTGGAGGAGGTAAAAGCTAATGGCTCGCTCCGCGAGGGAGGACATTGGCTCTGCCTCAATGGCGGCTTTGATTTTTAGTTGCTGGTGTAACTCAGGGGGAATGTAGAGCGTTACCTTCTTCTGCTTGTCTTGCATGGAATTTACTACCGACTTACCCGGGTATGGAAAGTACCATACCGGCTGGACTGGAAAGCTGTCAAGCTGGCATCCCATCATGACGGCATTCTTGTAACATTCTGTAACAATTATCCAGGGCAACGGCTCTGGGTGGCGGGATGGCCCCTGGGTTGGCCGGGGTTCGATCGAGGGCCTGCCCGTTTGGGGAGTCTAGGGAGCGGGGGGAAAGGTTTGCGCAAGACGATCGGGCCTATGCCTGCTTTTTGGGGGTGAGCAGCATCATCATGTTGCGGCCTTCTTTTTTAGGAGCCTGCTGAACCTCTGCAAACTCTTGCAGATCCGTGGCCATGCGCTGCAAGAGACTTTGGGCTAAGTCGCTGTGCTGGATCTCACGCCCTCGAAAGGTGATGGTGGCCTTAACTTTGTCGCCTGCTTTGAGGAACCGCCGCGCCTGGTTGATGCGCACTTGGTAGTCGTGTTCATCAATCTTGTAGCGCATCTTCACTTCTTTGACTTCGGCGTTGTGTTGCCGTTTTTTGGCTTCCCTGGCCCGTTTTTCCTGCTCAAACTTATATTTGCCATAGTCCATGATGCGGCAAACCGGGGGATCGGCTTTGTCGCTGACAAGCACCAAATCTAGCTCTTTTTCCTGAGCAATTTTGAGGGCTTCCCGGGGACTGAGGATGCCCAGTTGTTGACCATCAGTATCAACAACACGGATTTTGGGGAAACGGATCCGCTCATTAATTTGGGGCAGATCACGAGTAGGCCGTCGGGAGTTGTTTGTGTACTGAGCCATTCAGGAATTTTTATGACCTCGCTGTGGTGGGATGGAAAGGGGGGCTACCCCCAGGATTGAGATTGAATCAGAAAAAAGAGAGCTTTTGGGGCGATCGTCCGGACAGGACAGCAACGCTCCAAGCTTATAAATTATTTTACTAACTGAGCAATGTTCCTAAAGGAAATTTCACAGACTGTATCAAGAGTTGCTCACTGGGGGCTGGTTGATCTCCTCTACTTGGCTTTGGCTTGACCCTGACGGTGGAATTCAGGCAGTTTGGCGACAAAATTGCCGCACCTGACGGAGGAGGGAAGTATCCCCCTGCTCAGCGCCCTGCTGAACCCACAATTTTGCCGAGGAGGCGGTTCACAATTTCAGGATGGCGACTCGGCATTCGCAGGTCTAGGCAGCTTTGGCTCAAGGTACAGTGCGCGGGGCGATCGTCTCCCAAGGCTTGGAGCAGTAGAGCATCTGCCCAACTCAACCCGCGCAGTAGCAGGGCGCTGTTGGGGCTTAGCTCCAGTTGAGGCAAGGTGGGGCGTAGCTCGGTATGACCGAGGGGGGCGGCACCGGAACGGGGCAGGTGAGTGATTTTATTGCATACCTTCTAGTTGGTAGGTGTGATTAGGTTGTGGGTGGGGCTGGGGGGCGGTGGATGGGTTGCGGATTTTTTGGGCAAGTTGTCTGCTGGGGAGGTCTGGGTTGCTGGGGGCGATGGTGGGGTGAGATGGTCTGGGGAGGTTGGCGGTTGTGGGAGGTTAAGGAGAGTTGGGTGGGGTTTCTTGGGGCTGGGCTGGGCTGGGTTGGGGTTGGCTAGGGGAATCGCTGGGGGACTGGCTAGGGGAATCGCTGGGGGGTTGGCTAGGGGAATCGCTGGGGGGACTGGCGGGAGCGCTGGGGGGACTGTTGGGGGGTTCAGCGGGGGGTGGGAGTTCAACGTCTTCTAAGCCTTGGATGTTGTCGGTGTCGAGGTCTGTGGCTTGTTGCCAGTCGTCGAGGGGGCGGCCTACGGCTTGCTCGAAGGTTGTGGGAACGAGGCGGAGGGTGAGTTCGGTGGCTCCGTCGGGGGGGTCAACTTGGGCGTAGAGGGAGGTGCGATCGAAGTCGGGATTGCCGAGGATGAGGCGGTGGGTGCTGCCGTCGGTGAGGGTGAGGGTGAGGGTGGCAGTGGGGGTATCGAGGCCAAATTCGGCGGCTCGATCGACGGGGACGGTAAAGGTGCGGCTGCTGGCTCCGGTGGTGATGAGGTTGAGCAGGAAGGCGATCGAGGCATCATTGGCGGGTCCGGACAGGGGCTGGATCATTTGCCAGTCTGCGGGCGGCGGGGCTGGAGGGGTTTCAGGTTCTGGGGTGTTGGGATTGCTGGGGTCGGGATTGCTGGGGTCAGGATTGTTGGGGTCAGGATTGTTGGGATCGGAAGGCGTGGAATCGGGATTTTCGGTTTGGGGCGATCGGGTAAAGGCAAGGGTGGCCTGTTCCGTCACGAGTTCAAGGCTTTGGATCTCTGCTTCTTCAAAGGCAAAGAGGTCTTTGGCTTCGGCTTCGGCGGTTTCCTGGCGGGGAACGACGATGCTGTCGTAGATCAGGTAGCCACCCCCGGTGACGAGGGCAGCGGCAGCAAGGGCGAGGGTCGATCGGGACAACATAGATTGCTATGGGGATGGAAAAGGGTTAGGGGAAGGGTGGAGTTGAGGAGGGAGGGGTTGTAGCCCACTTTCGCCCCTGGACAGTCGGTCCGGCGATTCCACAATAACTTTGTGGGTGGGAGGTGGCCCTCCGGCCCGTCTAACGTGGGCTGGACCCGGAGGACTGGGCCTGGAGGGGGGTTGGGGTGAGGGGTTGGCGGCGTTTTAGCGGCGCTGCCACCACAGGAAGCCACAGAGGCTAAAGCCGATGAGGGGCATGATCAAAATGGCAAGCCAGCCGACAACGTTGGCTTGGACGGCTGTCATTTCAATGCGGCGGTTGGTGGGGTCTTTGGGGGCGATCGAAAGCACTTCGTTTTCCCGCTGGCTGAGCCAAACCACGGCATTGGTGAAGACATCGCCATTAAGTTGTTGGCTAAAAATGCCATTGGCGATGAAGTTGGCGTTGCCGATGACCACTAAGCGGGGTTCGGTCGCAGCTTCTTCGGGAGCGGCTTCGGGTGTCGTGGCTTCGGGTGCTGCCTCTGGGGCTGGCGTTTCCTCGGTCGTTGCTGCCTCAGTCGCCGTTTCCTCAGTCGCCGCTGCTTCGGTTCCAGCCTCTGGGGCGGGATTTGCGGCCTCTGGTGTTGCTGGGGTTGGGCTAGGGCTAGGGCTGGGGGTTGCTTGGGGTGTTGCTGCTGCTGGGTTACTGGGGGCTGGGGCATCGCGACGGAGGGCAACCCCTAGGGTCAGCGGTCCTTGGAGATCGGTCCCTTCGGTGTAGCCGAGGTTGTTTTCCAAGTCGCTCTCGGCCCAGCTTTGGGCATTGGTTAAGAGCAGCGCAGTGCCCTCGGTTCCCTCAGGGGCATTGAGGATGACGGCCCGTGATTCGGGATAGAAGGAGTTGCCGTTGCCAAAGTCTGTTGTAATCGGATGGGGGCCGTATTGGGTGACGAGGGGGGCTGTTGGTCCGAAGCCGACGACACCGCCGGTATTGCGATCGACCCCCATCACTCCGCCGCCCCCGGCCCCATCAACGACGAGGCCGTCATCTAGGCTTACGCCCCAGGAGGCCAGGAGGGGGGCTAGGCTCTGATCGGTTTCGGGGGTGTCGTAGCTGGCCAACAGCAGAACGCTGCCGCCTTGTTTGAGGTAGGTGTCGATCGCGGCAACTTCCGGCGGAAACAGGGCCTGACGCGGCCCCGGAAGGATCAAGACGTTGGCATCGTCGGGGATGGCGGGTTGGTTTTGGGCGAGGCGCTCGGCGAGGTTGAGGGGCTGGGTGGTGTAGTTGCGGTCCTGGAGGCGATCGACGGCCTCGGACAGATCCTGCAAGCTATATTCACCGTGGCCTTGGACAAGGTAGATCACCGCTTCTTGGGTCTGACCGACGCGGGCGAGGGCATTGGTGAGGCGGGATTCTGAAAGGCTGCTTTGCTGGTCGGTGGCGCTGCGCTGGAGGGTCTGGAGGGATTGGGTGGTGCCGTCGTATTCCAGGATGACATCGCCGATGGCTTGGGCACCGAGGCGCTGGGCGACATCGGGCTGTTCCCTGGGATCGACGAATTCATAGGTAATTTGACCGTTGCTGAGGCGCTGGTAGTTGCGGAGGGTGACGAGGTTGGTTTCCGACTGGGCATCGTCAAAAATCCAGATTTTGACGGGGCGATCGAGGTTTTGGGCCACCTGGACGGATTGGGGAGCCAAGCTAAAGGCTTGGTTTTCGCTCAGGTCAAGGCGGATGGGGTTCAGGACAGCCACTCGGTTGATCACGGCAAGGATCACAAAGACGGCGATCGTGGCAATGAGGGCATTGGTCCCGGAGAGGGTCGATCGGCGCTGCCAAAAGTTGCCTTGGGCGGTGGCGGCCAAGAGGGATCCCCCCAGGATCACCAGGCCAACCCCCAACAAACTGAGGGGGACAATGCCCCACTGCCCTGAAACCACTCCGGCAGAGAGACCCATCAGGGTTAGAAATGGCCCCAGCCAACCGATATAACGCCAGGGATTGGCTTTTGTCGAAGATTTCATAGGTTTTGGGTATTTGAGCGTTGGAGGTTAGGAGCGCTGGAAGCGGAGGGCTTCGATCGTCTGGGCCGTTAGGAAAACCCCCAGAAAAATATAGCTGGCAAACAGAACCAGGGAACTGCTGTCAAAGTTGCCTTGAACCCAGTCCCCATAGTGCTTGAGCAAAGACAGGTGGGTGATGGCTTCCCCCGTGGCCCCGCCCATCAAGCTGCCAATGCCTTCTAGGAGAATTAGCAGCAAGACCAAGACAAAGGTGAAGACCGCTGAGAGGAGGGTGCTGGCGGTGAGGGAGGACACAAACATGCCTAAAGAGAGGACGCTCGTGGCCATGAGCACCAGTCCCCCATGGCTAATCAGGAACAGGGTCGGCGGCAGGGGGGGGTTGGCGGCGCTGAAGGTGACGGCTTCATAGACCATCAGGGGCAGGATCATGCCCACAAAAAAGGTGACTACGCCTGCCAGTTTGGCACTGGCAACGGCCCAGTTGGTAATGGGGGAGGTGGCAATGAGTTCGAGGGTGCCCTGTTTCCGTTCTTCGGCATAGAGGCCCATGGAGAGCATGGGCAGAATCACCAGGGAGATAATCCCCAGGACACCGAGGAAGTTTTGCAGGATTAAGGCGGGCACATCGATCGGGACCGGCGGTGTGCCCTGGAGGGCTTGCTGCTGGTCAAATTGGGCAACTTGGTCCAGCAAGCCAAAGAGGGTGATGCTATACCAAATGCCGTTGACGAGCCAGAACAGCCCCGCGATGCCATAGGCCAAGGGCGAGGCAAAGTAGGTTTGGAGTTCCTTTTTATAGATGGCGAAGAAGTTTCCGGCCAAGATTTTCATAGGGCTTGTGTATAGCGGTTGGGTGGAGTTTGGGTGGAGTTTGGGTCGAGTTTTCCTCGTTGCCGGAGTTTCGTTGCTCTAGCGTTTTCTAGTGTTTCTGGTTCCCCTGCTCTAGCGTGGGAACTCTTGGGTGGGCGCTCCAGCGCCCTGTGACTGCTGTGGTTGCGATCGGCGGAGTCACGATCGCCAGGGGCTAGCTAGGGAAGGGGACGCTGGAGCGTCCAGGAGGCATTCCCAGGAGGCATTCCCACGCGGAGCGTGGGAACGAGGGGTTGGGGGGGGAGCGTGGGATCGGCCAGGGGAGGACGCGGAAGGGTTGGGGAGGCAACGCCGGTGGCTAGGCTGGGGTTTCGAGGGGTTCGATCGGGGTGCTGGTATCGTCTGGCGCGATCGAAAGATCGGTCATGGTCAGCTTGAGGAAAACATCTTCCAAGGTGGCCCGGTTGCGGTGCAATTCGTACAGACCGAAATTTTCCCCGACCACAGCGGCAGCTAAGGTTTTGCCAATGTCCGTATTGTCCTGGGCTGTCACAATGACCCGATGGTGGTTCTCGGCGAGTCCTGTGCTATCCCCCAGGGTCACAGACTTGACGATCGGCAAGCTGCGGAGGGTTCGCAAGATCGCTTCAGGGTTGCCCTCGACTTCTAGGTCGTAGCTGAGGGATCCGGCGCTGACTTGGGCTTGGAGGCTTTCGGGGCTGTTGGTGGCCACCACCTGACCCTTATTGATGATGGTGATGCGATCGCAGGTGGCGCTGACCTCCGGCAGGATATGGGTCGAAAGAATCACCGTATGCTGTCCGGCCAGACTTTTAATCAACTGGCGCACTTCGATGATCTGGCGAGGATCCAAGCCCACCGTGGGTTCATCCAAAATAATGACGGGGGGATCGTGGACGATCGCCTGGGCAATGCCCACCCGCTGGCGGTAGCCCTTGGAGAGTTTGCGGATCAGGGTACGGCGGCGATCGCTGAGGCCACAGCGGCTCATGGCTGCATCCACCCGACTGACCCGATCGCCCGCTGGGACTCCCTTAAGCGCTGCCACAAAGTGCAAAAAGCTTTGCACCGTCATTTCGGGGTAGAGGGGGGGGCTTTCGGGGAGGTAGCCGATCGACTGGCGCACCGCCATGGGGTTGGTGTGGACATCATGGCCCGCAACCCGTGCCGTGCCCAGACTCGCAGGCAAGTAACCGGCCAGAATCCGCATGGTTGTCGTTTTTCCGGCTCCGTTAGGGCCAAGAAATCCCAAAATCTCCCCGGTTTCCACCTTAAAGTTCAGATCCGCGATCGCCGGGGAAGGGCCATAAAACTTGGTGAGTTGCTCGACTTCAATCATGGGTGATCCTGCATGGATAATCCTGCATGGGCAAGGGGTAAGCTCATGGGTAAGCTGATACAAAAATCTAGCGCATTTCGGTCCTGAGCGACATTCAGCCCGGTCAGCCGGGGGCTTCAGGACAGGGGGCGCAGGGTTGAGGGTTTAGGACTGGGGCCACGGAGACCCGAAGAAATCTTAAAGAAATTTAGGCCAAAATGGTCTCCATTTCCGATCAGCCGCCACACTAAGCCTATTGGGCTAGGGAGAACTCCCGTGAAGTATGAAATCCGTTACCAACCTGCCTTTGCTACCCTTTTTGCTGAGCTACAACCGGGAGAACGCCTTGTGGCCGAAGCCGGAGCCATGGCCAGCATGGACGGAGCCATTACCTATACCACCGCGTTTTCAGGGGGTCTCTTTTCGGCTCTGCTGAAGCGCTTCTTTGGGGGCGAGTCCCTTTTCGTCAATACCTTTAGCAACCCCACCAGTAGCCCCTGTGAAGTCGTGCTGACCCAGGCCAGCGTTGGCGATATCCACAGCCTCAAGCTCAAGGCGGGGGAATCCATCTGTTTCCAGCCCGGAGCCTACATTGCCCACATGGGCACGGCTAACCTGGGGGTGCAGTGGGCCGGGTTCAGTAGCTGGATTGCGGGGGAGGGGCTGTTTAAGCTCAAGGTTTCAGGGCCGGGGCTGGTCTTTTTTGGAGCCTATGGCGGCATTACCGAGCGGCGGGTCCAGGGCGATCTAATTGTCGATACGGGGCACCTCGTCGCCTACAGTCCCCAACTCAAGATGAATATCAAGTTGGCGGGCGGTCTGGTGGGGTCCATTACCTCTGGTGAGGGGCTGGTCAACCGGGTTACCGGCCAGGGCAAAATTTACCTTCAATCCCGCAGCATTGACGGATTAGTCAAGTTTCTCACCCCCAAGCTGCGGTAAGCCTGGGACGCTTTCCCGTGGGATGTTTTCTGGTGGGACGTTTTCTGGTGGGACGTTTTCTCTTAGGGCATCCTCCCTTCGGGTCTTTCTTCCAGAGTTGAGCATCCCTAGGTGAGGCAGGATAGGCTAAAGGCTGATTGACTGAATACAAGGAGGTCAA
>JAYKJG010000035.1:0-3220 GCA_035286285.1 Prochlorothrix sp. | reverse complement strand
CGATTTTCTTCCCCTGGCTCCGCGTTAAAGTTCAGGATTTGCCGTACTTCCAAATGTTTGGCGAGGGCAATATAAACCGCCTGTTCCGTTGCCTCAGAAACATCCTCACTAAACTGCTGATACTCCTGGGGCGTTCGCAAGTTCTGAATATAGCCCCCCATGTTATTACCATCTGCATAAATATAGGCCACAAATCCCTGACCGGGATCCGTAACATTCCCAATCTCCCGCAAGCTTCGAGCTTCAGTTGAACCTCGACGCGGCGTTGAAGCCGTATAGTACCCTTGTTTAAGACACTGAATTTCTTGGCTGAGAATAACAGTTGTAGCCCGTCCTTGCAAAAACTGTCGAAAGCGTAAGACCCAACTTAGACCATTACCATTAGGGTAAACGGGTAATGGTTTCCAGGGGAGTGCTAGGGTCTCAAACCATTGCTTTTTGGGATTTAGCCGTTTGGTAAGCTGTCCCATGTACCGTTTACGGGCTAAAACATCAGATAGATTGGCATCACTGGGAACACCTGCATTCGCCTTCAGATGCGCTATAGCTAAGCGGCGCTCATGATCATCCCGCATTAAATAAGGATGGGTTTCCAGCATCGGGGGATAGCGGCGCGTTAAGCGTTCATCAGAAACCACCATACCGGCCCGCCGCTGGTTAAAAGCGATCGCCAGCTTCGTCACCAGTTCATTAAAGCTTTTACGCTTTTGGAAGCATTGCTCAGGAAGCTGGCCCTTCTGCCGGAAATAGGGCAAAATCAAAGACTCAGGGACATTTTGCTGCTGTAATACCGTATCTAGCCACCAGTTAACTCCATTGTCAGTCAGGGGTAAAGCCCCTAGCAGCAGTTCCAACAACCGGAAAGTTTGCCCCACGGCACAGGAGTTTGCCGTTAGGGTCTCTTCGGTGTAGCGGGCTTCGATCGCATCGGCCAGCACATCCACAAAGGCAGGGGGACAAAAAGCCAGAATATTCCCCCCCGTGGAGTAAATGATCAGTTCATCAATCAGCGCAGTGTACAAGCCAGGTGCTTGCTGTTCTAACCATGGCTCAATCGCCTGGGCGAGCTTGTTCTTAACTGTAAGAGGAGTACAATCTGGATTACTAGCGGTGGAACGAAAAAGGGAATATTTCCCAAAAAAGGCGGGCAAATCCACCCCATTAATGCGATCGAGCAGCGCCGAAGCCCCCCGCACATCCGGCAACTTCGCCCCCTCAAACACATACTGCTTAATCTTAGTCGCCCCCCCATAGACCAACCCCACCTGTTTAATCCCGATCGGCTCCCCCAAAAGCTGCTGCACCTGCGCCGCCGTCATCGGGAAGCCCTCCCCCTGGAAATTTACTGCTTTTTGATTAAATTCCCAGACTAAATCCACAGAATCTTGAATCTGCGGCGAAATTGCAGAAACATCCGGCTTCCCTGGGGACTGTCCATCCTCAGGCTTCTGAAGACCCCTTAAAAGCTCGATCGCCGCTTTTAACTGATCCCGATCGCAACCGCACTTCTGCTTTGGTCCCCAAGCTAGGCACCAGACCAGCGCCGTATCCAGCTTACTCCAAGTATGCGGATTGCCAAGAGTTACATTAGCCATTATTGTTAGCCTCTTCCCGTAATAGTACTAGAATTAAACGCCACATCACTGGAAAGTGAAAACGACGCAATTTCTTAAGCATTCGCAAGAACCCAGATTTAGATCGCTTCCTCCCGTGATGCCCAATCCTGACAACCCACCACCAGCATCCGTCGATCGTGGGCTTCCGTCCTTCAGCTAGACAGACACTGCGATCGAATGCGATCTAATAAAACCTGTGGAATTTCAGGAGTTTGACCCGCAACCCACGGACCTGCGGTCAGTTCTAGATAAGGCATCTCCTGATGTACAGAAAAGCCGGAGTCCAAGCTGCTGTGAATGACAGCCACGGGTTGAAGATTGCCCCGATCGCGACAGAACTCATGCCAGGGCGCAATTGCCTGAAGATCCGAGCTAATAATGAGGTAGTGAGAGCAAGCCTCTAGTAAAGGTTGTTTTTCGGGTTGGACCTTACCCCCCACATCCACCAAAACCAGACTCTGCTGCCGCCGGAGATTCAGAATCGCTTGGGCATGGTAGGGGAAAAAACGATCGGTTAAGGTGCCCTTATACTGCGCCTTCCAGGCTTCCCGCTGATCTGGAGTCGTATTTTCGCCCAACTCCAGCCACCAATTGCCTTCCCCATCCCACTGGGCACGCTGGAGGTATACCGCTGGACTTTCCTTCAGCAGAGCCTGCCACAATGCATGGGCTAAGACACTTTTGCCGCTGTCCGGTGGCCCCACAATCAATAAAGCGGAGCAGAGCGCTTGAATCGGCCCAGCACTGGGATCTACAGGCAAAACCGCCCCAATTTGGGTTTGCCGGGAGTGGGTCGCCACCACCACCGCACCCTTGAGACGCGGATCATAACAGGCCACCCAAGCCGTTGGATGGAGTTCATGGACCAAGTAGCCATACAACCAGATGGGGGCACGTCCAGAAATGACCACTCCCCCAGTGGCATCAATCCCTGTCGGTAAACGCAGTTCCCCCAAGTCCTGGGGCTGAATCACGCGATCTGGACTCGTTAGTTCAATCGTCAGCACCTGATAGCTAATGCTCTGGAGCCAACGGCGCTCACTTAAACTCAGCGCAATGGGCGGATCAATTGGGGCCATAACAGTTCTCCAAGGGAAAAGGCTTGGGAGGCCGCACGCAACGGGTGAGAAGACCACCCTGAGCAGGGGCTGTGCCTTAATATGACCCGTAGTATACACCCTTAATTGAATGGGGGTGTTCTAAGTTTAAGCACAAAAAGAAAAAGAGAGAGATTATCGAAAAACGAGACGGCGTGCCGGAGAAGGACTCAACCTTTGTAGGTCTCGCTGTGCCAAGACAGTTTTCTATCGACAACCTTTCATGCAGACTTCGCTACTGATTCCGAACCGGTAGACAGATGCAGAACTCGCTACCTTGACCTAGTTGAGACTGCACGTCTAGGCTACCGCCATGTTTTTCGACGATGATTTGACGGGCGATCGCCAACCCCAATCCTGTGCCTTTACCCAAACCTTTCGTGGTAAACAAATGATCAAAAATTCTGGCTTTCACCGCTTCAGACATACCTTTACCGTTATCGCCGATGCGGATTTCAACGGCGTTTTCTTGAGTCAGGGCAGTTTGAATCGTGATTTTTTGAGGAT
>JAYKJG010000034.1:0-10727 GCA_035286285.1 Prochlorothrix sp. | reverse complement strand
TGGAGATCGCTGAAGAGTTGGGTATAGGGGTTTGAGAACATGGGAGGGCGCTACGCTGGGCAACCCGCAGTTTAGCCGATCGCGATCGGGGGTTGCTGTGGACCTCCGCCGCGTCTGCTATTAGGGGCTTTTTGGTCAAAATCTGGAGCAGCGGTGATTCGCGGAAGGCATATTTAACCCGCCGATCTTCCAGGCTATGGAAACTAATAATGGCCAATTTACCCCCCGGTTTGAGCCAGTGGGGGGCGGTGGCCAGTAGGGTATCTAAGACCTGTAATTCTTGATTGACCGCAATCCGCAGGGCTTGAAACACTCGCGTTGCGGGGTGGATCCGCCCCTGGCGATATTTGCCGGGAACGGAGCCAGCAATGGCATTGGCGAGGGCGGTGGTGGTTTGGAAAGGCCGCTGGGCTACCAAGTGGCGAGCGATGCGACGGGAGAGCCGCTCTTCCCCATAATTATAAAAGAGGTCTGCCAGTGCCTTTTCATCCCAATGGTTAATGATCGTGGCGGCGGTGAGTTCCTGAGTGGGATCCATGCGCATATCCAGGGGGGCAGTCTGGCGAAAGCTAAAGCCCCGCTCTGCAATATCAAGCTGGGCTGAGCTAACGCCTAGGTCGGCGACGATCGCATCAAAACGCTGCTCACCGGGGTTAAAGCGGGCAAAGTTCCCGGCCCAAAACTGCACCCGATCGCCGTAGGGCGCAAGACGGGCTTGGGCGGCGGCGAGGGCTTGGGGGTCTTGGTCAATGGCCCACAGTCGCCCTAGGGGGTCGGCGGCTAACAGGGCTGCACTATGCCCCCCGCCGCCCACGGTTGCATCGAGGTAATCCCCCCGATCGAGGGGTGCGAGGTGGTCGAGCAGGGCTGTGGTTAAAACGGGAATATGATACTGCTCGGTAACAGGGTTCTCGGTAACAGGATGCTCGGTAACAGGATGCTCGGTAACAGGGTTCTCGGTAACAGGATGCTCGGTAACAGGATGCTCAGTAACAGGATTCTCGGTAACAGAATGCTCAGCCAAGCCCAAAAGCTCCCTACGCCACGATCAGCGGGATTGGTTGTAATCCCCGTTTGATTGTGCCATACCGTGATTCCGCTTAACGTGGGATTCGGTTCAGGGTGTGGGATTCGGGTCAGGGTACAATGGCAGACTGGGGTGACCTCCGGTTTTTCGATGCCGCAGTTGCTAGCCTCCATTCCCCCCTTACCTCTGGAACCCGTCCCCATGACTGCCCCGATCGATCGCCTCACCGCCGCCTTTGCCCACGCCCTTCACCATGCCTTTGATCTGACCTGGCCCAGCGGCGATCCCCTCCTGGTACCCGCCAACAATCCCCAGCACGGCGACTACCAATGTAATGCGGCCTTGGGCCTTGCTAAACCCCTAAAACAGGCTCCACGGGCGATCGCAAGCCAAATTATCGAGCATTTGCCGGATACGATCGCCGAACTCTGTGAACCGCCGGACATTGCGGGACCGGGCTTTATTAACCTGCGCCTCAAGACGGAGTATTTAGCCCAAGAACTGCAACAGCGGCACCGGGACGATCGCCTGGGTATTACTCCCCTCCCAGACCCCCAGCACGTCATTGTAGACTTCTCCAGCCCCAATATCGCCAAGGAAATGCATGTGGGGCACCTGCGATCGACCATTATCGGCGATAGCATTGCCCGAACGCTGGAATTTCTCGGTTATCCCGTGCTGCGGCTCAACCATGTGGGGGACTGGGGGACTCAGTTTGGGATGTTGATTACCTATTTGGGGGAAGTGGCTCCCGATGCTCTGATCCGGGCGGATGCGTTGGATTTGGGAGATTTGGTAGCGTTTTATAAGCAGGCAAAGCAGCGCTTTGATGAGGACGCGGCTTTTCAGGACCGGGCGCGGGATGAGGTGGTTAAGCTCCAGCAGGGGGACGGGGCTAGCCGCCAAGCATGGCAGTTGCTCTGTGACCAGTCGCGGCGGGAGTTTCAACAAATTTACGATCGCCTGGATATTTGCCTCAACGAGCGAGGAGAATCGTTTTATAACCCCTATTTGGGGGATGTGGTGGCAGATTTGCGGGAATTGGGGCTGCTGGAGGAAGATGACGGTGCCCAGTGCGTCTTTTTAGAGGGCTTTAGCAACCGGGAGGGCAAGCCCCAGCCCCTGATTATCCAAAAGTCCAACGGGGGTTATAACTATGCCACCACGGATTTGGCCGCAATTCGCTACCGGGTGGGCCAAGACAAGGCCGATCGCCTGATTTATATCACCGATGCGGGTCAGTCTAACCACTTTGCCCAGGTTTTCCAGGTGGCTCAGCGGGCGGGCTGGGTTCCGGAGACGGTGGAACTGGTCCATGTGCCCTTTGGGTTAGTGCAGGGGGAAGATGGCAAGCGGCTGAAGACGCGATCGGGAGAAACCGTGCGGCTGCGGGATTTGTTGGATGAAGCCTGGTTACGGGCGGATGCAGCCCTGTATGAGGTGGTCCAGGCCCAAAATTGGGAAGCAGTGGCCCAGGAGTGGGGGGCGATCGCGGACTGGGAAACCGCAGCGGCAGCGGTGCCGGGAGAGCAGCCGATCGCCACAAAGGTGGACCTGCTCAAAGCTAGCCTGATCGAGGCTGTCCAGCGGCGCGTGCCCGGTTGGCTCCAGGATCCCGCCAGTGCCCCGGCGATCGCCCAACCCCTGCTGACCCAGGTGCGGCAGACCCTAAACCAGCGCTGGGGCGAGGCCCACGACCTAACGGCGCGAAATTTTGAGCAAATCCTAACCGATACCCAAGTTATTGGCATGAGTGCGGTAAAGTATGCCGATTTGAGCCAAAACCGCACCAGTAACTATATTTTCAGCTATGACAAAATGCTCTCGCTCCAGGGCAACACGGCTCCCTATATGCTCTATGCCTATGTGCGGGTCCAGGGCATTAGCCGCAAGGGGGGCATTGATTTTGAGCAGTTGCGGGCCAGTGGGGCGGAAATCCCGGTTATTTTGGAGGATGAGCTAGAGTTAGCTTTGGCGAAGCATCTGTTGCAACTGGAGACGGTGATTCAGGCGGTGGCGCAGGATCTGTTGCCCAATCGTCTTTGTCAGTATCTGTTTGAATTGAGTCAGAAGTTTAATCAGTTCTACGATCGCTGCCCCATCCTCAAGGCCGCCGATCCCCAACGCACCTCCCGCCTGGTTTTGGCGGATCTTACGGCTCGTACCCTCAAACTGGGCCTCTCTTTGCTGGGTATCCAGGTTTTAGAGCGTATGTAGGGCTATTGCTCACAAAACGGATGGGGATGAGAGCTTGAGGAGCGTTTCCTGTGGCATTGGCTCTTGGCCTTGGCCCACAATCCAGTCGGAGGTTGCCGAGACATCCAACTGCCCTTGACAGCGCTGGAGCAGGTCCGTGGCTTCCTCGACGGGTAGCCCTGCACTGAGGAGGTAGCCCTGCACCTCGGTACAGCCCAAATGCTGCAAACAGGCCAACTGTTCCGGGGTTTCGACCCCCTCTGCGACGACTTCTAAGCCTAAACCTTGCCCTAGGGCCACGATCGTCGAAACAATGGCCCAATCCTGGGCATCATCGGGGAGACCGCGCACAAAGGACTGATCAATTTTGAGGGTGTCGAGGGGAAACTGCTTGAGGCGGTTGAGGGAAGAGTAGCCCGTGCCAAAGTCATCCAGGGCCAGCCGCACCCCCATTCGCCGTAATTCTTCCAAAATCTGGATGGAGAAGTCTGTATCGGCCATGGCGATCGTTTCCGTGACTTCTAGCTCTAAGTAGACTGGCTCAAGCTGGGTTTGGGTCAAGACTTGGCGAATGGTTTGCACCAGGGTTTTATTCCGAAACTGACGGGGCGATAGGTTCACCGCTACGCCCACGGGGAAGCCGAGGCGCTGCCATTCACGGGCTTGGGCACAGGCCGATCGCAGCACCCACTCCCCGATCGGCACCATTAAGCCATTGGTTTCTGCGATCTTAATGAATGTGGTTGGGGAAATTAGGCCAAAGAGGGGGTGATTCCACCGTAAAAGCGCCTCCATTTGCATAATTGAGCCGGTTTTAGCATCAACACGGGGCTGATAGCAAAGATAAAACTCCTGGCGGGGGAGGGCTTGGTAGAGATCCTGTTCTAGGATCAGTTCCAGGGAAACCTCTGGATTGGTCGCGCCTTGGTAAAACTGATAATGGTTGCGCCCCTGCTCTTTGACCCGATACATGGCGATGTCGGCATGGCTGAGGAGGGTTGCGGCGCTGGTGCCATCCTGGGGATAGAGGGCAACGCCAATGCTGGCACTAACATGGAGGCTATGGCCGTCAATGAGGATGGTGGGGCGTAAAACCTCTAAAAGGCGGCGACAGACTTCAGCAACCTCTTCTGCTGAGCGAATATGGGGTAAATAGAGGGTAAATTCATCTCCGCCCCAGCGGGCGATCGTGTCACTTTTGTGCAGCACTGAGAGTAGGCGGGCCGTTGCCTGTTGGAGCAGCCGATCGCCCACCACATGACCTAAGCTGTCGTTAATGGTCTTAAAGCGGTCCAAGTCTAGGAACATCACGGCGAGGGACTCCTGGGCTGCTTCTGCGGCCTTGAGGGCAAGCGGGAGACTTTGGTTAAAGTAAACCCGGTTGGGTAATCCGGTTAAATCATCATGGAACGCCTGATATTCCATGGCTTGCTCTGTTTTTTGGCGCTTGAGGGCTGCGCCTAAGCTAGCGGCCATGGTGGTGAGAAGGGTGACCTCACCCGCAGCCCAGGACTTATTGCCTTGGCAGTCATCAAAGCCGATGTAGCCCCAGAGATGCTCATCCACGACAACCGGCACCATGACAATGCTGAGAATGTGGTCACGGGCCAGTAGTTCCTGCTCCTGGGGCGGAAAATCGGTCACGCGGCCTTGGATACACTTGCCCATACTAAAGTTTTGGTACCAGCGGGTGAGGCCATGGGCGTGATAGGGCAGATTTTGCCAGTGGGGTTGATTAATACTGGGTGCAATGCCGGGGGCGCACCACTCATAGCGCATGGACATGGCAATGACTCCGCTGGAGTGGTGGGGATGGTTTTGGTAGAGATAAACCCGATCGGCATCGGTTGCTTCCCCCAAGGTCTGTAAAACCAAGGGCATGGCCACCTTCATCTCTGGATTACTGAGCAAACAGTGGTTGGCGGTGGCGAGTCCCTGGAGCAGTCGATCGCGGTTGCAGAGATTGGCCTCTGCCCGTTTGCGATCGGTAATATCCTGGACCGTACCCTCATAGCTGACAATTTCGCCATCTTTGCCATAAATGGCCCGTGCATACTCTGCAATCCAAATAATTCGACCATCTTTGCGCCGTACCTGTGCCTCAAAGCCCCGCACAAGTCCATCCTGCTCCATGATCTTGACAAACAGCGCCCGATCTTGGGGATTCACATACAACTGTTCCCCCACATTCTGGATCTCTCGCACCAGTTCCTCCGGTGAGTCATAGCCATAAATTCGGGCTAACATGGGGTTAACGGTGCGATATTTGCCCTCAGGGGTACTTTGAAAGATCCCTTCTACCGCATTCTCAAAAATACTGCGATATTTACTTTCTGTTTTGGCGAGATCACTGAGGGTGAGGTGATGCTCTTGCATCAGGGCAATGGAGAGGGTTGCGGATTGCAACATTTGCACCTCGACCTCAGACCAGGGGGTTAGGTTGCGGTAGCGCTCAAAGCCGAGAAAGCCAAAAAACTTACGCTGGGCGATCAGGGGCAGCATGAGGACCGCTTTGACCCCCTGTTGCTGCAAAAAGCTCCGCCCCGGCCCCCGGAGGGCTGTGATAGAGCAGTTAATGACCTGACCCTGGGCCAGACAGCAGATTTGGGGTTGAAGTAGCCGCCAGTCTGAGATCGCTTGCCGATCGCGGAGGGGGGCAGCGGTTGTCCCTGGGGTGAGGTGGGGCTGGACCCACTGGGCTTGGAGGCGGGTTTGGAAGAGGGTCGGCACGCTATGGCCGGGGCGCATCAGCCAGACTCCCCGGCTGGGTTCTTGGTTGCTGTCTGGGTCCAGGCTGGCCTCAACCCAATAGAGGCGATCGGCCTCGCTGACTTCCCCCAGTGCCTGGAGAATTGGCCCATGGGCGACCTGAGAATGGCTAGAGTCGAGCAAGAGGGTCTGAATAGCCACGATCGCCGCCATATAGCGCTCACGTTGGGCCAAATCCATCTCAGCCCGTCGCCGCTCCGTAATATCTTCGTAGGTGCCCAGAACCCCGACGAGTTGCTGGTTGGCATCGTGGATGGGCACCTTAGAGATATCTTTGTAGGTCAAGGTGCCATCTTCGGTCTGAAAGGCCCGAATTTGATGCAAAGAGGGGGCTTCGCTTTCAATGATGCAGCGATCGTAGGCTTGATATTGCACAGCCCGCTCCGGCGCTTGAAAATCAAAGTCGGTTTTACCCACCACCCTCTCGACGTTGGGCAGTCCCAAATCCTGGAGCCAGCGCTGATTTCCGCCCAAATAGCGCAGATCTTTGTCTTTCCAGAACACAGCTTGGGGAATGGTATCCAAGACAAGCTGGAGGAGGGCCTGTTGGTTTTGGAACTTGTGCTCGGCTTGCTTGCGATCGGTCACGTCGGTAATAAAGCCCTCTAGGCTCACCAGCTTCCCCTGGCGGCTATAGCGGCCACAGCCCTTCTCCCAGAGCCACCGTTCCTCGCCGTTCTGGGTCTGCACGCGATATTCCACCACATAGCAGCACGACTGCCCTGACACCGCCTGCTGCATTTGGGCTTGGATGCGGGGCCAGTCTTCAGCCCTGATTAAGTCTTCGTAGCGGGGGCTTTCAAGCTCATGGGTGAGGACTTCCGGGCCGTACCCCAAGAGATCTTGGCAGCCAGCGCTGAGATACTGCATGGTCCAAGGGGCTTCGGGGAGCTTCTGGAAGACAAAACCGGGCAGAGACGTAAAGAGCGCCTGAAGACGGGCTTCACTGGCCTGAATGGCCACTTCCATGCGTTTGCGCTGCACGACCCCGCCGATGTGGATGGCTAGGGTTGAAATTAAATCCACCAACTCGTGATCTTCTTGGTGTTGGTCCAGCATAAAAAAAGCCAGCACTGCCAAGACCTCTCCCTGGCCTAAAATTGGCACGCCTAGGCCCGCCTGAAGCCGCATCTGTCGCGCTAGATCGGCACGGCGAAAGACGGCGTTGGAATTCAAGTCTACATTGGGAATCCATTCTGGAGCTTGGCTTTGCCAAACGCGACCGGGTAGCCCTTCTCCGAAGGTAAAGGTGGTTTTGAGGCTGGTCGATCGAAAGGCTGTCCAGGTTTCTGGATCATGGCAGTACCAGAGGGGACTGCAAATCAACTGGGGGGGGTGCTGGGGCTGGAGGCGCGGGAGCCAAACTTCTCCATAGTGCCATCCTGTAAATTGGCAAGTCTGCTGAAGAATGAGGGAGAGGGCTTCGTCGGGGGTGTTGGCCTCGGCGATCGCCAGGGCCATGTCTGCCACAAACTTGGAGCGCTGAAACTGGGGGATCGACTCGCTGCGATCGGCTCTATCCCAGGCGGAGGGGGGAAGAAGCCCATCGGTGGGGGATATGTCCTCTGGTAGGGGCAGACCGGAAGGTCTCACGAGGGCAAGGTGGGGGTGGGAGGAGGACTGGGAATGGAGCGTAGAAGACATGGCAACGAAGGTACTCCACTCTAGGTAACGACGCTGGGGGACAACTGGGGGACAACTGGGGGACAACTGAGGATTAGCTGAAGGCAGGGGCTGGGCAGACGGTTTTGCGACGGGGGCCAACGATCGCGATCGGGAATAACTACAAGGATAAAGCGCAACGTGTGGTGTGTTCCCTTGCGATGCCGTAAAAAGTGCTTTGCCTGCCCCTGGTGATACGTTGAAGGCAAGGGTTGAGGGTGCCATTCCCTTGGCTTTAACCTTTTTGATGATGCGGTTATGGGGGTGCGGCGATGGGGTACTCCGAGGCACGCAATTTCAGATGACATTGGGTAGGGGTCGTGCCCCCGTGGCTCCCCCCTTGGGACAAAACCAGGTCAACCACGGGGGGATTGCCCCTCCCTAAATCCGTAAACCCGCCAAACGTGAAATGGACCCGATCTGTAGATGCCTAGAATTTGAAAACGGTGAGGCCCATAGACCTCACCGCTGGGGTTGTTGCCAAATAAACGGTCACGGGGGGCAGTGGGCCGTTGAAACTCACAACTTGGTCAGATTCAAGTGAGCCATAGCCTAGGGGCAACGGCGACCCCTGCTTACCGAATAGGCTGATGTCTGCTTCGGTCTGACACGGTTGTGTCTGCTGCCGGGATTATGCCTGCGGCTAGGCTTACGCCTGAATCATTTGGGCTTGGATCATTTGTGCCGGAATTATCCAGGTTCTTACAGTTTACAAAGAGGGGCCAAGACCAACCGTAGCCGCGTATACGGCACGATCGCCCAATTCATCCTCAATGCGGAGCAGGCGGTTATATTTGGCGACGCGCTCACTGCGACAGAGGGAGCCGGTTTTGATTTGGCCTGCCCGTGTTGCGACGGACAAGTCGGCGATCGTGGTGTCTTCGGTTTCGCCGGAGCGGTGGCTAATCACCGATCGATAGCCGTTGACCTTGCCCAGTTCGATCGTTTCCAGGGTTTCCGTCAGGGAGCCAATTTGGTTGAGTTTAATCAAAATCGCGTTGGCGGTGGCGGTTTCGATGCCCTTTTGGAGGCGGGTGGGGTTGGTGACAAAGAGGTCATCGCCCACCAGTTGGATCTTCTTGCCGAGGCGATCGGTCAGGATTTTCCAGTTGTCCCAGTCTTCTTCATGGAGGCCGTCTTCGATCGAGACGATCGGATAGTCACTGACCAGGGTTTCCAGATAGCCAATAAACTCGGCGGGGCTGTGGGCAGAGCCGTCATAAATGTACTGGCCCTCTTTGTAGAATTCGCTGGCGGCCACATCCATGGCCAGGGCCACCTCTTCACCGGGCTTGTAACCGGCTTTTTCGATCGCATCAATCAGCAACTCCAGCGCCGCCCGGTTAGACTCCAAATCTGGCGCATAACCGCCCTCATCGCCCACGCCCGTAGACAGCCCCTTGGCCTTGAGCACGCTGCTGAGGGACGCAAACACTTCCGCACCCCAGCGCAGGGCTTCCTTAAAACTTGTCGCTCCCACTGGCATAATCATGAATTCCTGGAAATCCACGTTATTGCTGGCATGGGAGCCGCCATTGATGACGTTCATCATCGGGACGGGCAGCAGGTTCGAGAGCGGACTGCCCAAATAGCGATAGAGGGGCAACTCCAGGGAAATGGAGGCAGCTTTAGCACTGGCCAAGGACACAGCCAAGATGGCATTGGCCCCCAGGCGGGATTTGTTGGGGGTGTCGTCTAGCTCAATCATGGCCAGATCGAGTTCTTCTTGGTTAAGGGCGTTGCGGCCCACTAGCTCCCGTGCAATTTCGTCTACGTTTTCCACGGCTTGGAGCACGCCTTTGCCGCCGTAGCGATCGGGATCCTCGTCCCGCAGTTCGTGGGCTTCAAAGGTTCCGGTGGAGGCACCGCTGGGCACCTGGGCCAAGCCGATCGCGCCGTTCTCTAAATGGACTTCGGCCTCGATCGTGGGACGGCCACGGGAGTCTAAAATTTCGCGGGCAACGATCGCCTCAATTAACATTCCAAAGTCTTCCGACATAACGTACTCTGCTCTTGATGAGACTGGTTTGAGATGGGAACCCCAACTTCGGGGGACAGCCAAAACTACCATGGTTCCTGACTCTCCTGGTAATTCCCCCCGCTTTTCCTTGGGATTGAACCGGGATCTGTCAAGGTTCTGAGACGTTTCCTTGAGCTTTGTTCACCCAGCGTTACGTTCGGTAACTTGGATCCTGCTGTTGGGGTTGTCGGGGCGTGGGGAGGTGGCGATCGGGGAGGTTGAGGCTACTGGGCAGGGTTAGGGTTAGAAACTTGGGGTCCGAGTTAGTGGACTGTGGCTTATCTGAAAGGATTGAGTAAGACAACGCCAGTGTCCTGAAAGTCTTGAATATTGCGGGTTACGAGGATTAGGCCATGGGTCAGGGCAGTTGCTGCGAGTTGTTTATCAATTGCATTTTGGGGGTGGGGAACTCGCAGGTTACCCCAGACTTGAGCTTCATTGATGGTGAAGTCGAGGATGAAATCACTAAACTCACGGATAATGCTTTGTAACCAGGCTTCAAGTCGATCGGCTTGGGCGGTATCACCTCGGTACCGAATCAGATCAACGCCTCGACGCATTTCACCAATGGTTACAACGCTCAGGTATAAGGTGAAGTTCTGGGCAATGGCTGTGCTGAAAAAGCGCTGTACGCCCGGATTTGCCCGCTGTTGTTTGCGTAACTCACTGATCACGTTAGTATCAAGCAAATACATCGGGTGCTGACTCATCTTGGATTCGCTCAAAGTCACTATCATCGCCTACATCAGGAATCAGACACAGGGCTTCGGCAAGGGAGTGATGGACTGGATGGGGAATAGGGGACTTGGGTTGAGGGTTGAGGATAAAAGGGGAGGCTAGGGGTGAAAAGTGCTGTAGGTGATGCAGCATAGCTAGCAGGATCTGAATCCATTCGTCAGGGGCTTGGGTAATTTCTTGGAGTAGCTGTTCTCGTTCTGTCATGGTGGCTAAGTTTTGACTGGGCTAAGCGGTTGGGGGCTGGAGGGGGCGCACGTCAGTGTTGGGGGGTGCATCGTAGGGGCAAAGCATTGGCGGCAAAACGTAGGGCGATCA
>JAYKJG010000033.1:0-12882 GCA_035286285.1 Prochlorothrix sp. | reverse complement strand
GAACCCTCGGCCTAGGGTAGGGGTCGCGCCCCCGTGCCGACCCTCTTAGCGGCCCAAAACCGGGGCAACCACGGGGGGATTGCCCCTACCGACTGGGTGAATCTGCCAAAGTGAAATGGACCCTCTTTGTCAGTCAGCCACCGCCCCGCCATCACGATTCCCTTAACTGACAATGCCAGACCACTGCACCTTCTTCTCCCCCGTGCGGCGATAGGAGAAAAAGTTCTGTGGCTCTTGGTAAGTGCAGTGGGGCGCAACGGAGACCTGCTCCCGCTGAATCCCCAGTTCCGCCAATTGCAGCAAATTCACCCGACGCACATCTAACCGCGCCCGATCGGGTTGGGAATCCCCAAAAACCGGCGCATCGGGCAAAGACTGGAGCCACTGCAACACCTCGGCATCGCTCCCCGTCCCCGTATTGTTCGCCTGGGCTGCTCCCAGCAGCGATCGGCCCACCGTCACCGCCACCCCAGTTTCCACCTGGTAAACTTCCCCCGCGATCGCCGGTCCCAACGCAATCCGCAGATGGGACAGATGGCTGCCCTGGGCCTGCATCCGCTCAATAATGCGGGGCACAATCCGGCTCGCCGTTCCCCGCCAGCCCGCATGGATCGCAGCCGTTTGCCCGGTTTTGGCATCCCCCACCAACACCGGAGTACAGTCCGCCGTAGACACCCAAACCGACTGCTGGGGTCGAGTCGTAAACAAACCATCCCCTTCATCTAGCGGCCTTTGGTGTTCCGGCATCTGCACCCCCAGCGCTTCTTGGACTGCATGGGTTTCTGCCGTTGAGAGTACCTGATTGCTATGGATTTGCTTGAGGCGATACACCGTTGCCGTTGAGTCTAAAACTTCCACTAAATCCACCGGGTTCCGGGGCCACCACTGCTGGCAAAAAAAGCCATGGGGCCAAGCATCTAAGAGGCTACACCGCAGGTAAGGCAAGCCATTCCAATCTTCCCAGTACCAAGTTTGCATCTTTTAGCATTGATTGAATTTGATGAAACTCAAAGGAGAAGTTACCCCCGTCACAAGCACGGAATCCCCTTCTCACCCAAGTGTTCGTTGCGATTCTCCTCGCTCAAGCCAGAGCAGCCCCACGGGATCCTCCCCTTGGGCGACAGACTGCCTGAGCAATAGGGGCATTATCCCAGGTTTAGCTGAGTTCGCGCAGGTTTATTCACAGTCCCAGACCCTCACGAATTCGCCAGCCTTACCACAGGGCCGGAATTGGGGTTTCAGGTTCCGAGGCTGTGGGGGTGCTGGAACCTGGGGCCGCTTCGCCACTGGCTTCAGGACTGCCCGCCGTTGTCGCACTCGCCTCAGGGGCGGGGGGTTCGGTGCCCACACTGGCCGGGGCAATGGTAGGAGCCTCAGGAACCTGGGCCTGGGAAACCGCTTGGGTGACTGCGGGGGGCATTGCAGCGGGGCTACCTGGTTCTGGCGGGCCGTAGAGGTCACCGTTGGCTGCGGTGACTGGGGCACTGGCAGGGTCTGTTGGAGCCGCCGTCGATGGAGCCGCCGTCGATGGAGCCGCCGTCTGGCTGATCTCCCCAGACTCTGCCCCGGAGGCTGGTTCTGGGGTGGTGGGTTCTGGCTCTGGGTCAAAGAGTTGATTAAAGAAAGAGACCACTGCGGGAGCCTGTCGCTTCGCGGGAGCCTCTGCCCCAGCCTCCGGGACAGCGGGGCTAGTTTGGGCCGTTTCTTCTTCCCCGTCCGATTGCAGGGACTCAATAACCCGATCGGCTCCGATAAAAGCAGCACTCGCCGCAACGGCCAAAAGGGCAATGGCAAGCCACTGAAACATAACTGGTCACCTCACCAACAGGGTCTAGACTGCAAGGGGGGAGCGTTGTGGGGCAAGACCCCACCATGACCTCAGCCCTTTCCCTATGGTGCCCGTTTCTTGGAACTTCGACAAGCGCGAAAACAGAGAGTTACAGCGGTTTAACCGTAACAAATTTTACTGTTTCCGGAAAACTTCACCGCCACGATCGTGAATATTCCGGACCTAGGGAGCAGCCTGAAGTTTTCTTGTAAAAGACAGACTAACCTTTGGGGCCAGGAGCATCCCAACTTGGGGAGAACTTTTATTAGGGGTCGTGCCCCCGTAGCTCCCCTTTTCAGACCCCAGCCAGGGTCATCACGGGAGATTTGCCCCGATCGCAAATGCACCCCACACAGCAGATAGAAATTTAAGGAGATTTTAAAGGAGATTTTAACCGTATCCAAGCGTACGAAATTGCAGACCCAAGGTAAGGGATACTGAGCCTCTGGTGTGCTGTCTATCCTTAATATTCCCCCTGCTCCCTCACAAACCGAAAGAGGCAGCGACCTGTCCCGTTTCGGCAAATGTCAGCAGCCTGCGATCATTACCCGGCATTCTGAGAGCCTATCGGAGAGCCTATCGGAGAGCCTATCGGAGAGCCTAGTTGTAGCAGGGGTGCCATAGCCTTCCCCCCCAAAGTCCAACGACTCCCAACAGGACAGACTTCCGGTCCCTGCTTCTGTTGTGAAGGTTATCCCCCATTCGTTCCAGTAGGTTACGCCCTTCATGATTGATTCATTTTGGCTCCTGATTTCTGCGAGTCTCATTTTTATGATGCAGCCCGGTTTTATGTGCCTAGAGGCTGGCTTGATCCGGGCCAAAAACAGCGTCAACGTCGCCATCAAAAATTTGGTGGATTTTGGCATCTCGGTGCTGCTCTTTTGGGCGATCGGGTATGGCCTCATGTTTGGGACAAGCCATCAAGGCTGGGTCGGCAGCAACCACTTTTTCATCGCCCTGGAAGACAACGCGGAACAGGCCAGCTTCTTTATCTTCCAGGTGATGTTTTGCAGCACCGCCATCACGATTATTTCCGGGGCCGTCGCGGAGCGCCTCCGGTTCCCGGCCTATCTCCTTATTACCTGCATTACCTCCGGCTTGATCTATCCCGTCTTTGGGCACTGGGCCTGGAATGGCTTTGATCATCCCCTCCAGATGGGCTGGCTGAGACAGTTAGGCTTTGTTGATTTTTCAGGCTCCACCGTCGTCCACAGCATTGGGGGCTGGGTTGCCTTGGCCACCCTGTTGGTGATTGGTCCCCGCCGAGGCCGCTTCCCAGACAATGCTCCCCCCCAGCAGATCACCCCCTCCAACTTACCCCTGTCGGTATTGGGCACGTTTCTGATTTGGCTGGGCTGGCTGGGTTTTAATGCGGGCAATACCCTGATGTTTAATGACCAGGTGGCTGCGATTCTGGGCCATACGGTGATGGCGGGGGCCACGGGGATGATTACGGCGTTGCTGGTGGGCTGGAAGCTGCGGGGGGTGCCGGATGTCACCTTAATGATTAATGGATCCCTGGGGGGGCTGGTGGGGATTACTGCCTCCTGCCATGTGATTAGTACGGGCCAAGCGGTGTTGATTGGGGCGATCGCGGCGATCGTGGTGTTGGGCTGCGATCGGCTGCTGGAAATCCTCAAGATCGACGATGCTGTGGGGGCGGTGGCGGTCCACACGGGGGCGGGGATTTGGGGCACCCTCGCCGTCGCCATTTTCGGGAGCCAAGAGCGACTGGCCCATGACCTGACCCGCTGGCAACATCTCCAAGTGCAACTGTTGGCGATCGTGGTTGCCTTCCTCTGGGGCTTTGTCCTGCCCTATGTTTTGTTCCGCCTCATTAATCGCTGGTTCCCCTTTCGGGTCTCCCAAAAACAAGAAGAATCGGGCCTCAATACCTCCGAGCACAATATTCGCGAGGAGGCCAAAAGTTTGTTTGAAGTGATGGAGCAGCAGGCGCTGTCCCAGGATTTGAGCCTACGGGTGCCCGTGGAGCCATTTACGGAAATGGGGCGCATCGCCCAGCGCTACAACCAGGTGATGGATGCGCTCCAAGCTGCTGTGGCCAAGACCGAGGCGATCGTCAATACCGCCGCCGATGCCATCTTGACCTTTCGCGACGGTGATCTCCAAATTCTCAGCGCCAACCCCAGCGCCGTCCATATCTTTGGTCAGCCCGTGGAGACGTTGTGTACCCTCAAGCTTTCTGACCTGATCGCAGGGGAAACCGTCAAAAAGTTGGGAGCAACTGCCCTCGCCATTGCCCCCCCAACGAAAGCTAACCCCGCCACCGACTCATCGATCGCCCTCGTTGAACCCCTGGCCCCTTGCCATGAGTTCCAAGGTCGCCAACACAATGGCGAAATTATTCCCCTGGAAGGGAGCCTCGCCCATGCTGCCTTGGGCGATCGGTCCTTTATTACGGGCATTTTCCGGGATATTTCCGAGCGCAAACGGGCTGAAAGCCAAATGCAAAGCCTGATGGCCCAACTCCAAGCCACTTCAGCAGCGCTCCAGGATAAAAATGTAGCCCTAGAGACGGCCATGGAAACCCTGAAGCGGACCCAGGCCCAACTGATCCAGCAGGAAAAGATGGCCAGCCTGGAGAAAATGGTGGGGGGTATTGCCCATGAGTTCAATAACCCGGTGAACTATATCTTTGGTAACCTGGTTCACCTCCAGCAATACGCCCAGGACTTGCTGTCTTTGCTCCAGTCCTACCAAGCCCAGTACCCGGAACCGGGACCGACGATCGCGGCAGAAATTGAGGCGATCGATCTGGAATTCATCCAAGATGACCTGCCCAAAATTCTCCAGTCCATCCAGGAAGGGGCAACCCGCATTCGCGATATTGTCCAATCCCTGCGGATTTTCTCCCGCCTGGACGAGGCCAGCCTCAAGCGAGTGGATCTGCACAGCAGCATGGACAGCACCCTGCTCCTGCTCCAGGGGCGGCTACGGGGCAGCGGTGGTTTTCCCAGCATTGAGGTTACCAAAGACTACAAGCCTGTGCCCTTGGTGGAATGCTATGCCAAGGAGTTAAACCAGGTCTGCTTGAATGTCTTGAACAATGCGATCGATGCGGTCTATGAACGGATGATCGCCTGCCAGTCCCTCAATGAAGCCTTTCACCCCCGAATTCACATCTGCATCTTTCAGGATCAAGGCAATCTAGCGGCGATCGAAATCTATAACAACGGTCCTGAAATCCCGATCGCAATCCAAGGCAAGCTCTTCGATCCCTTTTTCACCACGAAGCCCGTCGGCAAAGGCGTGGGCCTGGGTTTAGCCGAAAGCTATAAGGTCATTGTCGATCAGCATGGCGGTTGCCTAGAATGTCAATCCGCCGCCACCGGAACCACCTTTGTCCTCAAAATCCCCCTCACCCAAGCTGCTTACCTGCTCTAAGCGGATCTTGAAACCCTCGCACGAAGTCGCGGCACCCTCCTCCCCTGGCATCGCCGCTTTGTCATCGGCTTTACGGAATTCCCCCCGCTGTGCCAACAAAACGGGCCGTTTGAACCTGGGTATGCTTAACTAGCCACACCCCTCAGCGTTGCTTGACGATCGCCGAGGATGTGTCTCCTGCTCAGATCATGAACTGCTAAAAAACCCATGACACAGCCTAAAAAAGCCCTAATTACTGGTATTACTGGCCAGGATGGTTCCTATTTAAGCGAACTACTCCTAGAGAAGGGCTATCAGGTCCATGGCATCATTCGCCGCACTTCGACCTTCAACACCGATCGCATCGACCATCTCTATGTGGATCCCCACCGAGAAGACGCACGTCTCTTCCTCCACTACGGCGACCTCACCGACGGCACCACCCTCCGCCGCATTGTCGAAGCCATCCAACCCGCAGAGGTCTATAACCTAGGGGCACAGTCCCATGTACGGGTTAGCTTCGATGCACCAGAGTACACCGTCGATGCGGTGGGCATGGGCACCCTGCGACTGCTGGAAGCCATTCGGGACTATCAGCAACGCACCGGCCAACAGGTGCGCTTTTATCAAGCGGGTTCCTCGGAGATGTTCGGCCAAGTCCAAGCCATCCCCCAAAGCGAAACCACGCCCTTCTATCCCCGCAGTCCCTACGCCTGTGCCAAGGTTTATGCCCACTGGCAAACCGTCAATTACCGCGAGTCCTACGATCTCTTTGCCTGCAATGGCATTCTCTTTAACCATGAGAGTCCTCGGCGGGGCGAAACCTTTGTCACCCGCAAAATCACGCGGGCGATCGCCCGCATCCTAGCCGGACAGCAGGACAAGCTCTATATGGGCAACTTGGATGCCAAGCGGGACTGGGGCTATGCCAAGGACTATGTGCGGGCCATGTGGTTGATGTTGCAGCAGGACCAGCCCGATGATTATGTGGTGGCCACGGGGGAAACCCATTCTGTCCAGGAGTTTCTAGAACTGGCCTTTGGGGCGGTAGACCTGCGCTGGCAAGACTATGTGGAGTTTGATCCCCGCTACCTCCGTCCTGCGGAGGTGGAACTGTTAATCGGTGACCCAACCAAGGCGAAGGAGCAGTTAGGCTGGGAACCGGCGGTGAGTTTTCCGGAACTGGTCACGCTGATGGTGGCCAGCGATCTGGCGGCGCTGGGCCTGAGCTTGCCCCAGGGTCATCAGGCTCCGGCTTGGCAGGACACCGCCGTTATTCGTCAAACAACCGGTAGCCACTATGGCGATTAAGGGGAGATTGCCCCTACCCAAATTATGGGGTAGATAGGGGTTGCGCCCCTGTGGCTCCTCTCTTGGCGACCCACCACCGGGGCAACCACGGGGGGATTGCCCCTACCAGAATTGGGGAATCTGCCAAAATGCAATGGACCCTCTCAAATCGCCTCAAGTCTTGGGTAGGGGCCGGGTCTTCCGGCCCTCTTGGGTAGGGGCCGGGTCTTCCGGCCCTCTTGGAAGATTAACGATCGGGGACAAACCGGGTCTTCCGGCCCTCTTGGGTAGGGGCCGGGTCTTCCGGCCCTCTTGGAAGATTAACGATCGAGGACAAAATGCTGCATTGGGCGCGAAAACCGCGCCCCTACCGCTGAAGATAGGGTAGCTTGTGGCTTGTATCTCACTCCAGTCTTAGCCGCTATAAGGAGAGTACTGTTATGGTCAATTTAAGCGATCGCCGCATCTTGGTAACCGGCGGTGCAGGGTTTCTCGGTCGCCAAGTTGTAGCGCAACTGATCGCAGCGGGGGCGCAGCAGGACAAGATTACAACCCCCCGATCGCGGGACTGCGATCTGCGACAACTGTCTGCCTGTGAACAAGCCGTACAGGGCCAAGATATTGTCATCCACCTTGCGGCCCATGTCGGCGGTATTGGCCTCAATCGAGAAAAACCGGGGGAATTATTCTACGATAACCTGATGATGGGGGCGCAGCTTATCCATACGGCCTATCAGGCGGGGGTACAAAAGTTTGTCTGTGTGGGCACTGTCTGTGCCTATCCTAAATTTACACCCGTGCCCTTTAAAGAAGATGACCTGTGGCTCGGCTATCCCGAAGAAACCAATGCCCCCTACGGTATCGCCAAAAAAGCGCTCTTGGTGCAGCTTCAAGCCTACCGTCAGCAGTATGGCTTCGACGGTATCTATCTACTGCCAGTGAATCTCTACGGCCCGGAGGATAACTTTAACCCCGCCAGTTCCCATGTGATTCCGGCCCTCATTCGCAAGGTCCATGACGCTCAGCAACGGGGCGATCGCACCTTTCCGGTCTGGGGCGATGGCACCCCAACGCGGGAGTTTCTCTACTCCACCGATGCGGCCAGGGGTATTGTTTTGGCCACCCAAGCCTACAGCGACCCGGAACCGGTGAATTTAGGGTCAGGCCATGAGATTTCGATCAAAGAGTTGGTGATGCTCATTGCCGAGCTAATGGAGTTTGAGGCGGAAATTATTTGGGAAACAGACAAGCCCAATGGCCAGCCCCGTCGTTGTTTAGACACCAGTCGCGCGATCGCCGCCTTCGACTTTAAAACAGCGGTGGATTTTCGTCAGGGGCTAAGCCAGACGATCGCCTGGTACCGCCAAAACCCCGGTTAACGCACCGATGTGGGAGAGCCTTCAGAGGCTAGGTCGATCGCGATCGACCCGCAGACCCGCCCAAGGCTGTTGAGAGACCTGGGGCCGATCGCGGAGCTTCTTAAACACCTCCAAGGATTGGCCCCCATAGTAGCGGCGGGTTTGGCCGAGGTTAATCATGCCTAGGCGATGGGCAAGGCGATAGGAGCGATCGTTGCCTGGAATCACCACGGCATACAGGGCAGAAATCCAGGAAAAACTCAGGCCATAGTCCAAAATTTGCTGAGCCGCCTCCGTGGCATAGCCACGACCCCAATACTGGGGGCAAAAATGCCAGCCGATTTCCAGCCGTGCCGGTTGGGGCTGGGTCAAGCCAGGGACCGATCGCTGGCCCGTCCCCAAGGGCAACAGCAGCAAATTGCCGATCGTCCGCCCCCGGTACAAATCCATCACCGCCCAACAGCCCTGGGGCTTGCCCTGCTCTCCCACCTTGGCATACCGCCGCAGCCGCCACTCCACCGCTTCTAGATCCCGATCCACCCTCCCCGGTGCCACCCAAGCCATGACCTGGGGATCCCCATAAATGGTCAAACCCGCCGCCGCATCCTGGGTTGGGTTCCAAGGACGCAGCAACAGGCGATCGGTGCGGAAAATAGGCAAGGGCATAGGTTAGAGGGTACTGCTCTGGTATTGCCCCCTAACAGGGGGGGAAATAGGGGGGTGCATTTCACTTTGGAGCAAGCCAGCCCCTAACCTAGCTCAAAAGGCTCGTAGTGCGGACTTTAGTCCGCCCACTGGCAAAAGTGAAATGCACCCAAATAGGGGGAAGCCGCTTAGGGCGTAGCCCGCATCAGTTGTTCCACTTGGCGAACCCCCTGGGCATCCTGGGCCTGTTGGTACAGCATTCGGGCCTGTTGAAATGCAGTCATGGCCTCCGTCGATCGGCCCCGGCCCCGCAGCGCAACGCCCAAATAACGGTAGGGCACCGGGTTCCGAGGATCCCGCTCCGCCCACAGTTGACTATTGACCACGGCCAACAAATAGTTTTCCTGGGCCAGATAGATTTTGATCACTTCCTCACGGGCTGCACCAAAGTTGGGGTTTAACTTAATGGCCTGTTGATGGGCAACCAGGGCCAAATCCAAATTGCCCAGGGTTTGGAAAATCGCGCCGCGCTTGTACTGGAGATCGGCGTTACGGGGATCGAGTCGAACCGCTTCTTCAAAGGCCGCGAAGCCTTCACGGGGATTGCCCAAACCAAACGCTGCGGTTCCCAACTTGACGTAAATCTCGGCTTCGTAGGGGGCGATCGCCTGGGCCTGTTCTAAGATCTCGATCGCCTCCCCAAAGCGGTCTTGGCGCATCAATAAATCCGCCTTAGCCGTATAGGATTGCCAATTGCGGCGATCGAGGGTCAACAGTTGCTCATAAATTTGCAACGACCCGGCCAAATCGCCTTGGCGCTCCAGCATCTTACCCAGCGCCAGCAGGGCATCCTGATGTCTGGGATTGAGGGATAGGGCTTGACGTAAAGCCGTGACCGCCCCCTGGAAATCCCCCACGTCCCCCAAAGCGCGACCGAGGCCATAGGCAAAATCGGCATTACGGGGATCCAAGGCAATGGCTTGGCGGAAACTATTCGCCGCTGCCTGAAAACTCCCCAACTGATATTGGGTATAGGCAATGGCGGAATAAATTTGGGCATTGTCGGCTTCAATCTGGACAGCCTGTTGGTAAAGGTTCAAGGCTTGGCCATACTGTCCCTGCTCAACCTGCTCCCGCGCATCGTCTAGCAAAGTATTAATATCCGGCGCTTGGGCGACGATCGCCAGATCTGGCCCCGCCAGCGCCCCTAGCTCCAGCATCCCCCCAGAGCCAGCCCCGCTAGCCCCGACCGGAGCATCCAGCCGCCGCCCCACGTCTGCTGACCCGATCGCCCCCTCTCCCCCGATCGCCGCCTCAGCAGCTAGACCCACACCCGGAGCCACCATCAACAGCAGGCCACTACCAACGGCACCACCGAGACTGCGCCTCAGCCACAGCGGCAGCGAAGCAAAAACCAAAGACATTTTGGACATGGCGAGGGAGTGAAGAAGGTCGAAGAGACTAAAGGGACTGGGCTAGTAAAACCCCTGGATCAGATGCACCCTCTGATCGGAAAGCATTCCAGATTGACCAGAAACCGGGTAGGGGCAATCCCCCCGTGGTTGCCCTGGGTTTAGGATTACCCTGGGTTTGGAGTCGGGGCAAATCCCCCATGGTTGCCCCGGTTTTGGGCCGAAGAGGGGAGCCACGGGGGCACGACCCCTACCAAGATATCTGCAAAGTGGGATGCACCCCCCGTTGCCAAAGATCCCCTAAGACGCAAGGGCAACTTCCAACATCTGCTGAAGTTCACCGCTTTGGTATAACTCAATCAGAATGTCAGACCCTCCCACAAACTCCCCATTCACGTAAACCTGGGGAATCGTGGGCCAGTTGGAGTATTCCTTAATCCCCTGCCGGATATCCGGATCCGACAGCACATCACAGGTCTCAAAGGGCACCGCAAGGGTATTGAGGATTTGGACCACGTTATTAGAAAAGCCACACTGGGGCATCAGCTTACTGCCCTTCATGAAGACCATAATCTTGTTCTGTTGAACCAAGTTATCTAAGCGGGCTTTCAATTCAGGATTCATAGGGTATTCCAATCCGTAAAGAGACTAAAGAGAAAAGATAGGGCAATTTTCAAGGAACCAGAAGCGATGGTGCTCCCCTCTCTCGCCCTGGGAGAGAACTGGGGGCGAGGAACAGGTCAGCCCTTAGTGGGCAGCCGCCTGCCATGCTTCCGGGGTATAGGTTTTGAGCGCAAAGGCATGAATCGCCTCCGAGGCCATGGCCCCTCTCACCGCGCCATAGACCATTTGGTGTTGCTTCACCAAGGATTGGCCCGCAAAAGCCGCAGAAATAACCGTGACCTGGTAATGATCACCGCCACCTGTCAAGTCCTGGACCTGGACTTGAGCATCGGGGAGTTGGGCTTGGATCATTGTGGTCACCTGATCGGGTGTTACCATAGACTCTCCTTTATGCATTATCAAATTCTTGCGGGTGCTCTCCTATAGTTCTTACCATGTTTGCCCACCCGCCGATCGTCATCCGTTGCCTACACTAACCCAGCACTAACCCAGCACTAGCCTAGCCACGTCTAGGGTCCATTTCACGGTGGACAGTCCAGGGGCTTATCCACCCCAAGGCTTCTTGTGGGATAGCTGGTCCGGCTGTCCGGGGGCGATCGTGAAATGCACCCCGTATCCAACTCCGATCGCTAACGGTTCCCCGTCACCCCTTGCCAGCGATAGGGCGTATCCACAAAGCCCAACTCTAAAAGCTGAGCATAGGCTTGCTGTCCCAAGTCCGAGGCAGGATTCTGGCTCTGCAAAATTTGGATCAGCAGGGGCACCGCCAGTTCCGACTGATTTTGGACCCGGTGGACCAGGGCCAACTGATAGGCAGATTCATCCCGTAAGCTCGCTGCATCCACCGCCTGAAGTCGTGCAACTTCAGCAACATCGGTATAAATCCCCCGAAAGGCAGAATTAAGATCCTGGTAGAGGTTGCTGAGTTGGTTAAAGACGCGCCGCGCTTCCTTTAACTTGTCCGCAGTGGTGGCATAGTCCCGCTGACTGAGGGCGGCTTCGGCTTCCTGCATCAGTCGCCGTCCTGTACCCAAGCTGAGGGGGCTGTTGGGTTGGTTGAGGGGCCGATCGTCGGGCACCGGAACCGCTGACGGCGCAGCCCCTGGGCTAGAGCCTCCTTCACCCAAGGCCGCAGCACTCCCTGGGGTCAACAAGGGCGAAGGCGAATCCATAAAGCCAATTTCAAAGAGGCGCTGGTGGGCTTGCTGTCCCAAGCTTGATGTGGGGTTTTGGCTACGGATGACTTGAATCAGCAGGGGTAGAGCAAGGGCGTGTTCCTGTTTGGCCAAGTGGGCTAGGGCTAACTGATAGGCCGACTCATCCCGCAGTTGGGCGGCTTCGACGGCTTTCAGCCGTTGGCGATCGGCCACCCGTGCATCAATGCCCAAAAACAGGTCAAAAAGCTGCTGGTGAAAGTTACTGATTTGGTTGAAGGCAATACGGGCGTTTTTCAGATCCGTTTCTGCTGCGCTATAGTCGCCCCGATTCATGGCAAGGTTGGCCGACTGGAGCAACCGCTGTCCCCCCTCCAAACTCAGCAAGCTGCTGTCTTGGCTCAGGGGTCGCAAGTCATCGGGTAGCTCATCCGGGTTAGCCTGGGCTAACAGGCTCTCCTGAGCGAGGGCTTCCGCTAAGGGTGTTGCGTCTGGGGCAGATTCTGCACGAACTTGGGGCAGTGTCGCTAGGCCAAGGCCAGCAAAGAGGGAAACCAGGGTTGCAGTGCAAGCGCCAGGTAATTGGGAGGGGCGAACCAAGACCATAGTGTAAGGCAACCAGCGAGTCGGCATTGTTAACTATCTTAATAAAGTTTATAGCAATCCAGGGCAAGCTGCTGTGTGAACCTGGGGGAAAGGTTGGGGAAGAGGTTGGGAAGCCTTGATTTTGGGAACCCAAGAACGCTGCTCGTTGTAGCGCCAGGGGCCGGTCTAGTAGTGGGGACTTTATACCAAATCCGACTAATCTCGATCCGTTTTGGTAGGGGCAATCCCCCCGTGGTTGCCCCTGTATTTGGCGGTCAGAGGGTCGGCACAGGGGCACGACCCCTACCCGTTTATTCTGTTTCAGGCTCAACGGATTGGGTATAAGGTTTCGATCGGGAGTCGGACGGGGGCGGATAGTAGAGATTAGTGGCGAAATTTTGGGCGCGGGTGGGAGAGAGGGCGCGGGCCTTGAGGATGGCCCCCATCAGGACAAAATAGGAGAGCAAACCCGCAATGGTGAGGAGAACGGCACTGGCTAAACCGGCCCAGTTCCACAGAGTATGAAGAAAAGCGGCGCTTAGGTAACCCACTAAGAGAATCGGCCAGCGTTGGCGGGGCTGAAGAATGCTCAGGCCCAGAAA
>JAYKJG010000032.1:0-10560 GCA_035286285.1 Prochlorothrix sp. | reverse complement strand
GCAACTTAGTCGAGATCGACTAAAAGGCTCACTAAGAGTGCTTTTTGGCCATGGAGCCGATTTTCGGCCTGATCCCAGACCTTGGACTGGGAACCCTCCAGTACGCCCGTTGTAATCTCTTCATCGCGGTGGGCGGGGAGACAGTGGAGGACGATCGCGCGGCTATCTGCCACGGCTAACAGGGCTTCATTGACCTGGTAGGGCTGAAACACCGGAATCCGATCGGCGGACTCACTTTCCTGGCCCATGCTGGCCCACACATCCGTATACAGCACCTGGGATCCCTGTGCGGCTTCCTGGGGATCGGGGGTCACTAAAACTTCGCTTTTGCCCTGGGCGATCGCCTTCGCCTGCTCCACAATCTCCGGCAGCGGTGAATAGGCTAGGGGCGCAGCAATGCGCACATTGACCCCCGTCATGGCACAGCCCAACATTAAGGAGTGGGCCATATTATTGCCGTCGCCAAAGTAGCTGAGGGTCAGCCCCGCCAAGCTGCCAAAGTGCTCCTGCATTGTCAGCAGGTCAGCCAAAATCTGGCAGGGGTGGAATCGGTCCGTGAGGGCATTAATGACCGGGATATCGGCATAGTGGGCGTAGGTTTGCAGGTCTTCTTGGGCAAAGGTGCGAATGGCCAAGACATCCAAGTAGCGGCTCAACACCCGCGCAGTATCGGAAATGGGTTCCCCCCGGCCCACCTGAGTCACATTGGGGTTCAGGTCCAGCACTTGGCCCCCCAGTTGGTACATCGCGGCGGAAAAACTGACACGGGTTCGGGTCGAGGCTTTGGAAAAGACTAACCCCAGCGTTTTCTGACACTGAACGCTGAGTTTGCTGGTTTTGAGATCGATCGCCAACTGCAAAAGATCCCGCAGTTCTTCCACGCTTAAATCTGTCAGTGTTAACAGATCGCGTCCTTTCAGTGCCCCCATAGGTTTTCCGTGCCTAGCGATAGTGTGGTGAATGGGTCAAGTTGCAGTGTAACCCTGGGCCAAGGCCGTAGGTCAATGTTTGGCTATTGTCGCAAATCCTTGGCATTCTGCAATGGAATTGCTGGTCCTTGTCAAGAAATGGGTGCATTGCACGTTTGCCACGGGACGGACTAAAGTCCGTACTACGAGCGGGACGGACTAAAGTCCGTACTACGAGCGGGACGGACTAAAGTCCGTACTACGAGCGGGACGGTAAGGGTTGGGGGCGATCGACCCCGATCGAGCAATCCGTTAACAGAACGTTACTTAATATTCGGTAATCCGCTTTCCCCAAACCCGTAAACTTTTGAAAGGTTTTGTGATGCAGGGGTGTTTGCGGCGATCGGCCCAATTTCCGGGGGTGAGCCATCCCTAGCCCAGAGGTTAGCCCACCCGCCCCGCCAACCCCACAACCTCGCTCACACCCCATCCCTATTCCCGATCTGTTTTGTCGTTCAACGCTATGTTCCCTACCCACCGCCCCCGTCGCCTGCGCACCACCGATACCCTTCGCCAGATGGTGCGGGAAACCACCCTAACCCCCAAGGATTTTATTTATCCCCTCTTTGCCGTGCCCGGTGCAGGGATTGCCCAGGAAGTAAAGTCGATGCCGGGAGTTTATCAACTGTCGGTGGACAAAATCGTGGCCGAAGCCAAAGAGGTCTATGCCCTGGGGATTCCGTCGATTATTTTGTTTGGCATTCCCGACACCAAGGACACCGAGGCAACGGGGGCATGGCATGACTGTGGCATTGTCCAAAAAGCAGCAACGGCAGTGAAGGAAGCCGTGCCCGAAATGGTGGTGGTGGCGGATACTTGCCTCTGTGAGTACACCAGCCATGGCCACTGTGGCTATTTGGAAGTGGGGGATCTGAGCGGGCGAGTTCTCAATGATCCGACCCTGGAACTGCTGAGAAAAACGGCGGTTTCCCAGGCCAAGGCTGGGGCTGATATTATTGCGCCGTCGGGGATGATGGACGGGTTTGTGACCACGATCCGTGAAGCCTTGGATGAAGCTGGCTTCCAAGATACGCCGATTTTGTCCTATGCGGCCAAGTATGCCTCGGCCTACTATGGTCCCTTCCGGGATGCGGCGGAGTCTATCCCCCAGTTTGGCGATCGGCGCACCTACCAAATGGACCCCGGCAACAGCCGCGAAGCCCTCAAGGAAGTGGAATTGGACATTGCGGAAGGGGCCGACATGGTGATGGTGAAGCCCGCCCTGTCCTATATGGATGTGATTTGCCGCATTAAGGAAATGACCAATGTGCCCGTGGCGGCCTATAACGTCTCTGGGGAATATTCCATGGTCAAGGCGGCGGCGTTGAATGGCTGGATCGATGAAGAGCGGGTGGTGCTGGAAACCCTGACCAGTTTTAAGCGGGCCGGGGCCGATCTGATTCTCACCTACCACGCCAAGGATGCCGCCCGCTGGCTTGGCTAGATCCCATTAACGGGGGAAGTACCAGAAATGGTCGGCGATCGCCCCCGTCCCCGCCGCCTCAAGGGACTCATCGGGATTGATCAGCACCGTGCGTTGCACCAAATCCGGACCCAAACGCCGCTGGACCCGGCTGGGGATGCCGTAGCCATAGATGACATGGCCTTGCCCCGTCAGGACGACCACCCGATAATCGGGGTTGGCTCGGAGAAAGTCGGCGATCGCCGCCGCCATGGTTTCATCCCACAGCACCTGAGCCGCCACAAAGCGATCGAAGGCCGTTTCCTGCTCCGGCGCAGCCCCTGAAGCAGCGGAACCCGACCCCGAACCGGGCTGGCCGTGGCCGTGGGCATGGCTCTGGAACACCGCCGCTAAAAAGGCGCGATAGGCGGGATCCCTGGTGTCGATGTCCTCCGGAGCGGGCACATAGCGCTGATCCGCTGCCGTTAGGCTGGCTAACCCCTGTTGGGCAACCTTGCGGGTTAGCTCCGTGGGAGCATTCAAGGCCAGTACGGGCAGGTTTTTTTCCTGGGCAAAGCGCAAAAAGGGCGCGTAGAGTTCCCAGTCAAAGCCCCAACGTTGGGCATATTCCGTTTGGGCTTGCAGTTCTGTTTCGTCAATGTCTCCGGCTAGGTAGCGATCGATCGCCCCTTGAAAAGGCCGCTGAAACATCTCCATCCCGATCGCCAGCTTGGGATTGTCTTCCCACAAAGCGCCAATAATCTCCCGTTGGCCGTCGTGATCTGCTTGGCGATCGTGGGTTTCGCCCAAATATACCACCTGAGCCTGGGTTAGGTCAGCGAGAACCGCCTCCGCCTCAAAGACCGATCGGGGCGAGTCGGCAGCGAGGGCTGGGGCCGGGGGGGAACTGGGGAGCGGGGCAGCGGGGGCCGATCGGTCAGTTGCCAGGGCAACGCGATCGGCGGGGGGGAATACTGCCAAGGCAGACCCAGCAGACCCATAGGCCCAGGGCCAGACCCCCAGGGCAACAATGCTAACAACGGAACTAACAACGGACAAGAGCGATCGATAAAACACAGGGGAAGTTGCGTGACAGGGTGAACTTCTCCCTAAGGTAACGAATTCAGAGACCAAAGATTCAGGGGGTTCATTTCACGGCTGCATTTCACGTTGGCCAAGATGCGGACTAAAGTCCGCACGACGAGCCTTTTGAGCCAGGTTAGGGGCTGGGTTGTTCCAAAGTGCAATGTACCCAATTCAGGAGCCTAGGCCGTTAACTGCACATGGCCACGACGCACCGCATAGACGAGACGCTGGAGACAGCGGCGCTCTTCGCCTTGGGTCTGGGGAGACTGAAGCGCCTGTTGGATGCCTTGAAAATCGGTATAGCAAAGATGGCCGCTAATAGAGGCAGTGGTGTACAAATCGGCCAAATTTGCCAAGGTTACACGTTGCATGATGAAAAGCCTCCAAAGGGATAAAGATCCGGGGGGGCATCTCACTTTGACGAGGCGCAACGAGCGAGAAGCTCGTCCTACGGGGTGCATTTCACTTTGGAACCCTCGGCCTAGGGTAGGGGTCGCGCCCCCGTGCTGACCCTCTTAGCGGCCAAAAACCGGGGCAACCACGGGGGGATTGCCCCTACCGACTGGGTGAATCTGCCAAAGTGAAATGGACCCGTCCTACGGGGGGGCTGGTGGGGCGGTTACCTGTAGGTTCTAAAGTGCGATGGACCCGATCTTGGGATGTTGAACGGTTCCTGTTGAACTATTTCTAATGTCCTCCTTCTTTTGTCAAGATGTGCAGATACTTTACGGTTCTTAAAAGTTCCACAGATTTCGCAATACACTATTCATAAATATCCCCAGATTTCGCGCAATTTCTTCCCCTTAACCATGGCTCTGCAATCCCTCCGCGACCTCCAAACCCACCAAGGCGCAACCTTTTCCGCTCCCGACTCCCCCGACTCCCCAACCCCCAACCCCCCGCTCATCTTTGGCCCAGACTCGCTACACCGCGTCCACCAACCCACGGGCTGTGGCCTCCTCGATCGCAGCCATTGGAGAGTGCTGGATCTGGCCGGGGCCGATCGCCTGCGGTTTCTCCACAACCAAAGCACCAACGCCTTCCAGGGACTGCAACCGGGCCAGGGCTGCGAAACCGTTTTTGTGACCGCAACGGCGAGAACCTTGGATTTGGCAACGGCCTACGTCTTGGCCGATCGGGTGTTGGTCTTAGTCTCCCCCAACCGGGGCCAGCAGCTCTATGACTGGCTCGATCGCTATATTTTCCCCTTTGATCAGGTCCGACTCCAACTGCGGGATTTCTGCTGCTTTAGCCTGGTGGGAGCCGCCAGTGATGCCGTTTTAGAAACCCTTGGCGTGGGCGATCGGCCAAGCACCCCCCACCAGCACCACCCCATCACCCTCAACGGCTGCAACCTCAGCGATGACCTCCTGCTCGCCCAGGGCAGCGGCCTGGGTCTGCCCGGTTATACCCTGCTGATGAATCCGGCGGATGCCGCCTCTGTTTGGCAAGCCCTCACCCAGGACGCACCCCAACCCGCCCTCCCCCTCGGCACCCAGGACTGGGAAACCCTGCGCATCCAAACCGGACGACCCCAGCCCGACCAAGAACTCACCGAAGACTACAACCCCCTAGAGGCGGGCCTGTGGCAAACGGTTTCCTTTGACAAGGGCTGCTATATCGGCCAAGAGACGATCGCCCGCCTCAATACCTACAAGGGCGTGAAACAGCGGCTCTGGGGCTTGCGCTTTGCTGGACAGCCGGAGCCGGGAACGGTGCTGACCCAGGGGGGCGATCGGGTCGGTAAAGTCACCAGCATTTTGCCCACGGAGACCGGGGCGATCGGGCTGGGCTATATTCGCACCAAAGCCGGAGGCGTTGGGCTTCAGGTCCAAGCCGGTGAAATCCTAGGGGAGGTGACGGAAATTGCCTATGTGAGCCACCCTGACTAGACAACCTGCCAGCAAGACCCGAAAACACAAAAAGCCCCAGTCTTCTGATGAAAACTGGAGCATTTCTAGATTAGATGCATCTTTGCTAGGTTTTTGCTGGTTATTGCCGGAAGAATGCCAGAAGATTGCCGAATACTGCTAAGTCTGGCCAAAGCTTGGCTGTCGCTTATTGTCCCTGTTGCTGTTCCAACGCGGCCTTCGCAACAGCCAAACTCAGGCGGACCTGCTCCAATTCTGACAACTGCTCCCATTCCCCGATCGGAGCGGGGGCAGCTTGGGTACTCCGCATCGCATAGGCATAGGGACGGGCCAAAACATAGAGGTCATCCGTGGACCACCGGGGAAAGGCGTGCTGGACACAGTGGACTAGATGATCGGCCAAGGTCGTCGTAGCCGCTTGGGACTCCGCACCCCAATCCTGGGCTAGCGTCGTAGCCCGAGCCGCAATATCCGCCAGCAATTGCCGGGGAAAGGACTGAAATTGTTGCAAAAGCGCTTCAGCGGGCGAGGCTTGGCGCTGTTGGTCCATCTGCTGCCATTGCGCATCCAGCAGCGTCCAAAAATTAGCGCGACTATCTGCGGCAAAGTCCTCAGGCAGTTCGGCTTCTAGGGCAGCATAGTAGTCTTCGGTGTCTGGATCTTGAGGATCCCAGGGGTAGGCATCCGGGAGACAGAGAAGCAGGTGTAGAAGTTCAGAAGTAGCCTGATTATGATCGGGAGAGGAAAGATGTAGGGGATTAGCCATTGGCCCAGTTCCTGGAAAACATAGCAAGTCGATTCAGTGGATAACATCCAGAAGCAGCGTCAGTTCTTGACAACAAGGATTAGCACACAGGATGGGCTATGAAGAGTTCCTCCCAAACTGTTGTTCCTTCAGCCAGCTTCCAACCCTTGGGGTATGTCTCTTGTGCAGGACTTGTGCAGGACTTGTGCAGAACTTGTGCAGGACTTGTGCAGAACTTGTGCAGAAATTATAACCGTCGGGGAAATAAGGTCGAGGGCCGCAACGGCTTGGGCAGGGTTCAGAACCCTGGAGTAGACCCACGGGTTGAGTTGACCGGGTGGGGTTACTGGTGTTAGGGAGTTCTACAGGTGACGGCTGAGGGATTCCGCATCCCAGCGCGTCAGCCCGCAATTTGATTGAGCAACACTAGGATGAGAGGGCATCTCGTTGAGGGGGAGCAAGCCTCAATGGCCCTCCGGCTCTGGGTTTGTGGGATTCCTTAAGGCTTGAACAGGTTTGCGAATTTAGCGGAATTTAGGGCAAAGGTTCAAGATTTGCGGAATCCGTTGCTGGGGCGGAACAGGTTGCCCAATAGGTTTGGGGACGGGTACCAAACCAGTCGTAACGGTTGTCCCGAATTTGCTCATAGGTCCGATCGCCAAGCCACTTCGCCCCCGGTAGCATCCGATAGGCAGCCACAAAGGCGGCTCCTAGGGGCAATTGCCGGATCACTTCCTCCGCCGCATCACTACCCTGCCACCGCTGTTGGGGCGGGTCACCGGCCAGTAAAATCATGCCCAATTCGCAGTCTTGGGGGGTAATGCCCCAGGTTTGGAGCCGATCGTGGTTCTGCATGGGCACATAGGTGAAAATTTGCCCCGAATCGAAGCGTTGCAACAGTTGGGTAAAGGTAACGCAGAGGTTACAGTTGCCGTCGTAGATCAGGTAATACATCAAAAATTTAGCGTCACGATTTAGTGTCATGATTTAGCGTCACGGTTGAGCGTCATGATTTGGGTGCATTTCACTTTGGAGCAACCCAGCCCCTAACTTGGCTCAAAAGGCTCGTAGTGCGGACTTTAGTCCGTCCCGTGACAAAAGTGAAATGCACCCCATGATTTAGCGTCACGATTTAGCGTCATGATTCAGCGTCATGATTTAGCGTAAGGTTTGAAGCTGGCCTTGGTGGAGGTGGATGACGGGGTGGGGGTAGCGCTGGACGAGGCGATCGTCGTGGGTGGTGACAACAATGGTGATGCCCGCTGTTTTAAGTTTGTGGAGAATGTCCATGATTTGCAAGGAGTTCTCGGAGTCGAGGTTGCCGGTTGGCTCATCGGCCAGCAACAGAGGGGGGGTGCTGACAATGGCACGGGCGATGCTGACGCGCTGCTGTTCGCCGCCGGAGAGTTGGTCAGGAAAACAGGCGGCTTTGTCCTGAAGGCCCACGAGCTTGAGGGTGGGGCTGAGGCGACGATCGATCGTGGTGCGATCGTGGCCCTGTGCCCACAGGACAAAGGCGATATTTTCGGCGACGGTGCGGGTGGGGATGAGTTTGTAGTCCTGAAAGACAATGCCCAACTTGCGGCGAAAGCGGGCAAGGCGATCGCCCCGGAGCCGACTGACTTCGTAGCCGTTGACCCAAACTTGGCCTTGGCTGGGCCGATCGGCTCCGTAGAGCAGTTTCAGCAAGGTTGTTTTCCCAGACCCAGACGCGCCCGTAATGAAGACAAAATCCCCGGCGGGAAGGTGCCAGTTCACCTGGTTCAGGCCCGCAGTACCGTAAATCTTAGTGACCCGATCGAGGCGGATCATCGGGACGGGTTGGGACTGGGGCGGGGATAGGGGCAAGGTTGGGGCAGGGCTGGGAGTCATGGGTTAGACAACTTGGGCGAAAAGGTCCGACCAATCGCGGGTCGGTGCGTCGGCACGGCTGACAATTTCCACGGTTTTATGGCGAGATTCGGGACAAAACAGCGCCTCAACACAAACCTGGGCCACTTGGGTGCGGGGAATGCTGCCCTCAAACAGGGTATCGGCTCCCTGCATGATGACGTTACCGGGCCGCTCTTCATTGAGGAGACCCCCCGGACGGACAATGGTATAGGGCAGTCCACTTTCCCGCAGGGCGTTTTCCCCCTGTAACTTCCACAGCAGCACAAACCAAAACAGGTTGAGGGGATGAAACAGGTTGGATACACAGAGGGAGGAGACCAGAACAAAGTGCTGGATGGCCTTGGCTTGGGCCGCTTCGACGAGGTTTTTGACCCCCAGATAATCCACCACTAAGGGGCCGCTGGGGTTGAGGTTGGGCCGTGCCCCGGTGGCACAGAGGAGAACGGTGCAGTCACCGAGGGCCACTTGCAGGGCGCGGGGGTCCGAGACATCGCCTTGGATTAGTTCGACACCGCTGGGCAGGAGTTCTTTGGCTTGGGTGCGATCGCGCACAAGGGCACGGACGGGGATCTGGCGATCGACCAGTGCTCTGACAATACGCTGTCCGGTGGCTCCGGTGGCTCCAGCAACAAAGGCTTTCATGGGGGTTGGGGGCGTAAAAGAATTGAAACGATTAAAAACTTCAAGGTCTATGGCATTGGGGAAGGTCACCAGCCGAGACGCTTGGCTTCCCCCAATCCGTCAGCAATCATCCCCCATCATAACGGGGTCGGTCCCTGGGGGGAACTGGACGGGCTAGAGGGCTGCTCCCAGTTGGCGGGAGACCTCAAGCCTTGGACCAGGATCCCGGCTGGGGCGGGAAAACAAGGGCACAAGAGACGGGTCGTCAAGACTCAGGGGGGAATGAGGCTAAGCGCCAGTGTCCTTCCGGTCAAACCTAGCCTCACCGCACTCAAAAACGGAACGACAGTTGATCGGGATTTTCAGAGGGAGAAGAACAAGAAGTCGATGCAGAAGACCCAAAAGCGGCGGATAGGCTCACGTCTTGGAGCTTTTTCTCTGAGAGAAGGCTACCAGAGCAAATTCGATCGAGTAAATCAGCTTGTTGGGGTTCCAATTCAATCAGGAGTCCCAGCACATTGAGCAGATTAATCAGTTCTGTGGTGTATTCGGGCAGCCAGCGATCGGGATAAAGATCATTCAGCGGGGAGGGAGGGCGCTTGTCCCCAATTCTTGGCCGTTCCCGGTTTTTCTTACGGTAGCTAAACCAATGCAGCACCGTTTGCTTGCCGGAAACCTCATAGTTCCACACGGCTACTGGAACATTGTCAATATAGCCCTCACCCACCCAGAGACGGCCCTGATCAGCGTCGTAGCGAATCTCAGCGGGCATCCGTTCTGGATCTGTTGGGATTGTGCCATTTTTAGGAATTTTAGGCCGTTTTTTCTCTGGGAGCCGGGGAGGGCCAGCCGATCGGCCCTTTTGCGCATCCGCCATGCGTTCCCCAAAGGTGTGTAGCCAAATCACTCGCTCCCCGATCGCCACTGCTTCTTGAAACAGTTCTGCACTTGCCGTCAGGGGAATACGAATCCCAGGAGTTGCTAGATCTTTCTGAAATCGGGCTGTGAAGTCAGGATGGGCGGCGATCGCAGCGATATAGGCAAAAAGTGCCGAAGGACGAACCCCTGAGCCATAGGTTTGACTTAAAAGATTTAAAACGCCCTGCTGCAAATTTGGAGTTGTGGCAGTTTTATCAGCCCATAGGGGAAAGACCCGTCCCCCAAAGGAACCCTTATAGTGGTGTAAATCGGGGATTAGAGCTGTAATCGTCAAGGCTGGGCCTGATTTTGGTGATTCCTGTAAGAAAGCAGTTAAATAGATTTGATGAGTGGAGTAATGTGTCCATAGGGTTGGGTTGGGCTGGTTAATGAGCCGACTGTCTGGAATAATCCATTGGCGATCGAAGGATCGAAATCCATAGCGGATGGGTTGTAAGGGAGGCTTCGTTTCCTCCGCAATTGACAAATTCCGAGTTGGCTGACCCGGTAGCGGTTCCTTAACTGTTTTGGCCACATGTTTATCTCCCGGCTTGCCCTTACGCCAATGGGGGTGAAATAGCGCTTCTTTTCGGTCCATAGTGGGAGCCTGAATGAGCGCCTCCCAGCGCTGGGTGAGGGAAGCTTGATCCGGGGCAATAATCCAAGTGCGACCCGGCATCACGCCCGATCCATGGTAGGTAAAGAAATCCTCAAGGGCTGGGTAGCTGCGCCATGTTTTGCGGGCTTGGGGAAGAAAAGGTGCAGTAGCCTCATCAGGGCACTTGAGCCATCCAGAACTGGTGAGGGTCAACTTTTGGAGTACCTTAAACTTATCTAAGCGCTTGCCGGAAGGAAGGGCACGAAACTTAACGCTAGCGAGGGTATTCTCCTGTTTGTGTTGGGAGCGGCTGGCTAGGACAATACAGACCGGTTGCTGTACACCTTGGAAAATGCGGGTGTTGACTTCGGGCTGATGGCCTTCGGGAGAGCAGTCAATCACCCAAATGTGATCACAGGACTGACGCAAATACTCTCGCATTCGCTGGAATCCAGGAC
>JAYKJG010000031.1:0-10524 GCA_035286285.1 Prochlorothrix sp. | reverse complement strand
CCGACCCCCCCCGACAACCCCAGTGGTCCGATACCTTGGCCTACATTGCCAACCCCGATCGCTTTTGTCGCACCAACCTCCAAAAATACGGCCCCATCTTTAAGACCAGCGTTTTTGGCGGCACCACCGTCTTCGTCGGCTCCCCCGCTGCCGTGGAAATGGCCTTTAACGGCGATAACCACTACACCGAAATTGGTCTGCCGCCGACCACAATGGAGATGTTTGGCCCCTATAGCCTGTTTCAGCGGCCCGATCTCCACCGGGAGCGCAAAAGCGCCCTTAGCCCCGGTTTCTCTGGGGCAATGCTGGCCAACTACATCCCCACCCTGCACAAAATTGTGGCCCAGGGACTGGCGGCTTGGTCCACCACCACCACCCTAGCCCTGTTTCCGGCGGTGGAACGCCTCTGCTTTACGGCCTTGGTGCCGATTCTGCTGGGGCTGGAGATTCAGCAGGGTAACCGTGCCCTCGCGGGGCTGCCGATCGCCACAGTCCAAGAGCTAAAACAGTGCTATAAGACTTTTTTTGATGGATTTTATGGCCTAGTGCCCTGGAAATCGCCCTTAACGGTCTTTGGGCGGGGAACCCAGGCTAGGGCGCAGCTTCTGGACTTTATGGCAGCAGTAGTGCAGCGGCGGCGCTCCCCAGCGGCAGCTAGCCCCACCCCGATCGCCAGCCCCCGCGACTTCCTGGGCATGATGCTAGCCAGCCAGCAGCAAAACCCCGACAGCATTTTTGAGGATGCCCTGATTCAGAATCAATGCCTGCTGCAACTGTGGGCCTCCCACTATGAAATTAGCGCCCTGGTTTCCTCCTGGATCTACCAAGTGGGCCAAGATCCAGCGGTGATCCGCCAATTACGGGCCGAAATCGCCCAAAATCTTGCGCCCAACACCGATCTCGCCACGCTGACCCTAGCCGACCTCCAAGGGTTGCCCTATCTGGAGGCCACCTTTAAGGAAACCCTGCGGATTTTGCCCCCCACCTCCACCGCCAATCGCCGTTTAACCCGATCGGTCTGCCTCGATGGCGTGCTCTATCGCCAAGGTTGGGTGCTCATTGCCGAGCCGCGTCTGGCCCATGCCCTGGCGGATAATTTTCCCGACCCCGATCGCTTTGATCCCTCACGCTTTTTGGCAGCAGCAACACCGGGGGGTCGCTATGGTTATATTCCCTTCGGCGGCGGAGTCCATGCCTGCCTCGGTGCCCAACTCGCCCTCACCTTTGCCAAGCTCTTTGCCCTGCACCTGCTCCAGCGCTTCTCCTGGGAAGCTCCCGCCAATCCGCCCTTTGTCCAGTTCCCCCTCAAGCACCTCCAAGACAGCTACACCGTCCGCCTCCTGCGCCTCTAGACCCCGTTTTCCCGCATCCCAGGAGCGTTGCCATCGGCTCTAGGCCAACTCAGCCTCATTTCGGCAGATTCTGGGCCAAATCCCCGTCGCACAGGCATCTTGCCTGGATTTTACCTGCATTCTACCTGCATCCTGCCACACCTCGGTTCACGAATCGGTTCACTAGGGCGTTTCCTGGCCATAGGCTTGCCACGCCAATTCTGCGAGGCCGGAAATAATCGCCGCCGCCACCACAGCACTGCCCTTGCGGCCCTGGGTGCGAATATGGGGAATTAGGGAATCCCGCAGCCGCTCCTTGGCCACATCCACATCAATAAATCCTGCGGGCGTGCCCACCACCAAGGCGGGACGAATAATCTCGGCCTCAATTAGCTCAGACAGGACCGTTAGCGCCGTTTGGGACTGCCCCACCACAAAGATGCCTTCGGGATAGCGACGAGCGAGGGTTTCCATGCCCCAAGCTGCTTTAGTTTTGTCCTTCTGGGGCCGGGTAATGGCTTCGGTGCTGCAATAGACGGGGTTGGCAAAGGTGGATTGAATAATGGGCATGATGGCCACCTGGACCATGGGCACATCCACAATAATGGTGCTACGGGCTGCAAGGGCCGCTGCGCCCGACTGAAGGGATTGGTCCGAAAAGCTAATCAGGGATTTATAGTCAAAGTCTGCCGTTGCATAGATGACCCGGCGCACGATCTCATATTCGGATGGAGAGAAAACATAAGGCCCAATCTCTTGATCGATGATGGCCAGACTTTGGGCATCTGTAATATGCCATTCCATAGGAGATCCTTGGGGCAGTGTAGAGGTCATGTTACAGCTTATCAGGTCTTTCCCTGGAACAACCCCCAGACCGGCGATCGTCCTCCCCGCCCTTCTAGACTTCCCCCTTTCCTACTCGACCCGATCGGCCTCGGCCAGGGCCGCTTCACTATTTTGGCGATACCTTTGCACCCGATCCTGGGCGGTGGTGTAGCGGGGATCCGACTCTGGCACCGTCGCCATCCAGTCTGAGGCTTGTTGCCACTGGGACGCTAGGGCTAGCCAATCTCCCCGACTGCTGGCCTCCTTGCCCGCTGCCACGCTTTGCTCAGCAAGGCGCACCGCTTGGACAAAGGGATCGGGCTGCTCGACAACGGGGGTAGGGGTGGGCGTGGAATCTGGGCTAGGGACGGGGGGCGCTGGCGTGGCGGCATCCTGGGGCGCACTTGTCACTGCGGTTACCTCTGGGTCCGGCGCAAGTTGGACCCACACCCAACGCACCCCCAAGCCCAAGCCCAAAACCAAACTGCCCAAGCCCAGGGCAAGACTGCCCCACTGGATCAGTTGGCGACGTTTGCGGCGACGATCGCTGCTGGGCCAGTCCTGTTGCAGATCGATCGTCGATCGCTGCTGTTGTTGGTATTGCCACTGCTTCAGCCAGCGCTGCAACAGATGGGGCTGCTTCAAGGTGATCCGCTGGGACCACAGCAGGCTGGGGTTGGTGCCCTGGCGAATTTCCTGAAGCCAGAGGCTTTGGTGTTCTTGGCGAGGGCGGCTGTAGAGCTGAACGGTGTGGAAGTTGGGGGGCGAGATGGTTTCCAAGATCTGTTGCACCGAGGGAATCACCACCTCGGCTGCTAGGGCTTGGGCGGTGGGAGCTTCGCACAGCAAATGCAACACTCGCCCCTCTAAAACGGCGCGGGTTCGCACCCCTTGGCCCATCAACGACTCATTTAACAGTTGCAAAATGGCGGTGATACTCCCCTGCTCAGCTTGGGTAATCACCTTACGGCTCATCTCCACGACTTCAACCCCGGAGGTGTCAATGCGCTGGACGAATTCAGCGGCCTCCCGGTCTTGGTTGTCCATTCCGTCCAAAATGTCTTTCATCCCCGACATGGTGAGTCCCTTTAGCCCTAGATGCAGATTCCCAGTGCCTAGCGTGGCCCCAGGGTGAAATGGGAGCGGGCTTGATTGCGACCCCAGCCGACCCACGCTAACCCTTTACGGGTTCCAATCCAGAGCTTATTCCCTGTATTGGGCGCTAAGGCCATCACGTCACTGGAGGGCAAATCAAGAATTTGATCTTCGATCGCTCCATTATAGGGGTTCAGCAGAAAGACTCCGCTATCGCTGCCCACCCAGAGGCGATCGCGCTCCGTATCAAACCGTAAGCTGGTGATATTGCGCCCCCGCAGGGAATCCACCACCCGGTAAATGCGGCCCGTGCGCGGGTTCAGCACCGACAACCCCGCCGGAGTGCCCACCCAGAGCGACTCAAAGCGATCGGCCACCAAGGCTTGCACCGTCTGCCCCGGCACATCGGCCACCGTTTGGAGAAGATAGGCGCTAGCCGTATCCACCTGCACCAGCCCCTCCAAGGTGCCCACCCACAGTTGCCCCTGCTGATCCAAGCTTAGGGCATTGGCACTGACCCCCGGTAGCTCTTGGAGGGTGGTCATCAGCAGCCCCTGATCGGGACTAATTAAGGACAGCCCCCGATCGCTGCCCACCCAAAGATAACCCCGCCGATCCACCAGCAGCGACAAAACCCGGTTCGACGGCAGGGTAAAGTTTTGGGCCGTCACCTCCGCCGTGCGCAAGTTCACCCGCTTAATGCCCTCATAGGTGCCCACCCAGAGGCGATGGGACTTGTCTTGAGCGAGGGCACCGACGATCGTATTGGGCAGATCCACCACCGACAGCACCCGCCCCGTATGGGGATCGAGACGGGCCACCCCCTGCCACGACGCAGCCCACAAATTGCCCTCATGGTCCGTTTGCAGGGCAGAAATGCGATAGTCGGGGTTTAGGGTCTGTTCTTCGGCGGTTTCCCGTTGGCTGGGCAGGGGATCGATCCCGGCGGGGGGCGGAGCCAGGGGATAGGCCGGAGCGGGTTGCTCTAGGGTTTGGGTCCAGGCCGGGGTCGTCATCCCCCAGGCCACCATCCCTAGGGTTGTCCCCCAGATCAAGGCCAGACGGCTCAGACGGGGGCTGCACCCCAACGCGCCGAGGGGGGATCGTTTCGTATGACTAACCATGGTATCTCTACCTCTGTGGACAACGGATGGGGCGGGGACGGGGGGCGCTGGATAGTAGATGGCGGGGGAACGTTCCGAACAGGATAGACCGGGTTTAAGCGGGGGGATGAATCGACTGGAGTATACAACATCCCACCCCAAACGACCTCCCCTCTGCCCGCGCTGGCCCCAAAACCCAGCCAACTCCCGGAACCCCTGCCGCCAAATCCCCCGGTCTTGCTCCCCCCGATCGCCCGCTCCTATAGGACAATGGGGGAAATCGTGCCCTCCTCCTTCCCATGTCCCACCCCCTTTATGTGGCCTTTATTTGGCACCAACATCAGCCCCTCTACACGGCTCCCTGCACCCTCAAGCTGGACCGACAGGGGGAAGGGCCAAAGCCAAGTCCTAGCGCTGGGGGCGATCGCCACGGCCCCGACCCCAGCCAAGCCCCCAATCTCCGCCTCCCCTGGGTCCGGCTCCATGGCACCAAAGACTACCTCGACCTGGTGCTGCTGCTCCAGCAGTTTCCGGACCTACACCAAACCGTCAACTTTGTCCCCTCCCTGATCCTCCAACTGGAAGCCTACGCCCAGGGCCATGCCCTCGACCCCTACCTCGCCCTCAGTCTCCAGTCCGTTAAAACCCTAACCCAGGCCCAAAAAGCCTTTATTATTGACCACTTCTTTGATGCCAACCACCGCACCCTCATCGCCCCCCACCGCCGCTACCAGGAACTTTATACCCAGCGCCAAGACCAGGGCAACCGCTGGTGCCTAGACCACTGGACCCCTGCCGACTATGGGGATTTGTTGGCGTGGCATAACCTGGCCTGGATTGATCCGATCTTTTGGTCTGACCCAGACATTGAGGCTTGGTTGGAGCAGGGACAGGGCTTTACCCTGGCCGATCGCCAGGGCATTTGGGCCAAACAGCGGGACATCATCAGCCGCATCATTCCCCAACACCAGTTTCTCCAAGAGCAGGGCCAACTCGAACTCACCACCAGTCCCTACACCCACCCGATTTTGCCCCTCTTGGCGGATAACACCTCCGGCCTCGTCGCGGTGCCCCAGATGGTCTTACCCCCGGAAGCCTTCCGCTGGCCAGAGGATCTAGAGCGCCAACTGCGCAAAGGCTGGACCATCTACCAGGACTATTTCCAGCGCAATCCCCTGGGGCTGTGGCCCTCCGAGCAGGCCGTTAGCCCCGCCATCCTCAACAACGTGGCCCACCAGGGCTTCCGCTGGCTCTGCTCCGACGAGGCCGTTCTGGGCCAAACCCTCCAGCACTATTTCCACCGCGACAGCCAGGGCTTTGTCCGCCAACCGGAGTTCCTCTACCGACCCTACCGCATCAGTACAGCAGCGGGGGACTTGTCCATGGTCTTTCGCGATCGCCACCTGTCCGATTTGATCGGCTTCACCTACAGCGCCATGACCGCCAACCAAGCCGCCTCGGACTTGGTGGAACACCTCCAGGGCATTGCCCACAACCTGAAAAGCAACCAGCCCACGGGGGGCAGCAGCCTAGAGAGTCCTTGGTTGGTGACGATCGCCCTCGACGGGGAAAATTGCTGGGAGTTTTACCACCAAGATGGACGGCCTTTCCTGGAAACCCTCTACCAAACCCTCAGCCATGAGCCTCGGATCCAACTGGTCACCGTCTCGGAATTCCTAGAGCGCTTCCCCCCCACCGCCAGCCTCAGCGCCGCCCACCTCCACAGCGGCTCCTGGGTCGATGCCAGCTTCAGCACCTGGATCGGCGACCCCATTAAAAACAAAGCCTGGGAACTGCTCACCACCGCCCGCCAGGTTTTGGCCCAACATCCCGAAGCCACAGAAGTCACCAACCCCGCAGCCTGGGAAGCCTTGGATGCAGCGGAGGGATCGGACTGGTTCTGGTGGTTTGGAGAAGGTCATTCTTCTAATCAGGATGCCATTTTCGATCAGCTTTTCCGGGAGCATTTGGCCACCCTCTACCAAGCCTTAGGGGAACCGGTGCCGGAGGTTTTGCAGTTTCCCCTCGATCGCTACGACAAAAGCACCGATCACCAGCCCCAGAACTTTATCCATCCCATCATTGATGGGCGGCGGGATGACAATAACTGGGATGCGGCGGGGCGGCTGGAACTGGGGGGGAGTTGGGGCACCATGCACCGGGCCAGCGCCATCCAGCGGCTCTGGTATGGGGTCGATCAGAATTACCTGTATTTGCGGCTGGATGTGCTAGCGGGGGTTAAGCCGGGGATCGACTGCCCGCCGGAGTTGCATTTGTTCTGCTTTTATCCCGATCGCACCGGCCACAACAGCCCCATCCCCCTCGCCAACCTCCCCAACCAAGCCCCCCTCAACTACCTCTACCGCCACCACCTCAAAATCCACCTCCTCTACCAGTCCGTTCGCTTCCTCGAAGCCGTAGAATATTCCCTCTGGCAACCCCGCATTAGCTACGCCAAGGTGGCGGTGGACGAGTGCATAGAACTGGCTGTCCCCTGGCGGGATTTAGAGGTTGGGGCGGATTGGTCCCTGTCTTTGGTGTTAGTTCTGGCCCGCAATGGTCAGTTTCAGAACTATTTGCCCGAAGATCAACTCCTAACCCTACGGGTTCCCCCTGGGAATATCTGAAAAAAGTCTGCCAGGAGATTGGGGTACCCCATCAGCCTCTGCTACCGTTGCTGTGCTACCGTTATCAGGGGTTGGCGAGAGTCCTCCAGCTTGCCCCGTCAGACTGATCCTTCATCCAAAAGAAACCCAAAAAACACCATGGATACCGTTACCGACCAGTTACTCCTAAAACGTGCCATTACCATCAAGGCTGTGGTCACAACCCGCTGGAAAGAGGAAGCCCAACAGCAACTCCAAGGACAAATTAATCAACTGGATAGCCAACTGCAACAACTGGAAATGCAGGGCCAAAGGATGATTAACGAAATCCAACGGCAGAGCAATCAACCCGGTAGCCCCCAGGTGATGCAGCAGGTGGATAATGTCCAAATCCAGGTGAATCAGAAGAAGTCTGAGCTACTGGAGCAGAAAAACCGCGTTCTTCAACAACTGCAACAGATTCAAACCCTGGAAATGGAACAGGAAGTCAACCAGGGCCAAATTGATAGCTTCTGCAAGGTTCAAAAGGGCGACAACCTGGTGGAAAAAATGCGGGTTGAGGTGCTGCTGCGGGATGGCGTTGTTGAAGAGATTCGTGGCCCAATCTAGGGTCTAGGGGGAGCAGCAGACAGGCCGATCGCAACTCGGCGGGCGCTCCCAGGAAATCCGCACTCCCAGGGGCTATTGTTCTTGAATCAGGCGCATATAGTTCTGTTGAAGCTGGACATGGCTCTCGGCAATGCGATCGGTCAAACCTCGCTCTAGGTCACAGCTTTGCTGCCAGAGGATCGCCGATCGCCGCGCCCGGATTAGCTCCTGCCAGAGCAACTCTAAGGCCGCCGCCGCCTCACCAGGGTCTGGGGCACCCTCCGGAGACTCCACCCACTCCCTTAGGGTTTGGAACTGGGCATGGGCTTCCTCGTGGCGATCGAGATCGTGGGTTAGCTCAATGCAGGCTTGGAGCCGTTGGGCAAAGGAGTTGGGGGAGTTGGCCATGGATGTTGAAGGTAAACGGGATGACAGCAAGGGAGGGGACAAGGGCTAGTTTTCCATCTTCTCCCATGGTTCCCAGCCTTGACAAGCCTGGAGGCAGTCGATCGGGTTGACCCCGCGCTTGATCCCAGACCTTTTGTCCCAGGCTTTAGGATGTCCCTGCTGCTGATCTAGTGGGAACCCCCTCTTTCTGCTACCGTGCTTTAGGGGATATGGACAAGCCCAAGCACAGCGGGACCAGTGCCCATCGCCTCAAATCCCTTTTCCGCAACCATTCACCGTTTACCCTTCGATCTGACCCTCCCCCCACCATGGCTAAACCACGAGTTCTCTCTGGAGTTCAACCCACCGGCAACCTGCATTTAGGGAACTACCTGGGGGCGATTCGCAACTGGGTCGAAGGCCAAGATCAATACGAAAACTTCTTTTGTGTCGTGGATCTCCACGCCATCACCGTGCCCCACGACCCCACGGTTTTAGCCGAAGATACCTACAAAATTGCGGCCCTTTACCTAGCCTGTGGCATTGACCTCGCCCATTCCACCATTTTCATCCAATCCCACATCCCCGCCCATGCAGAGCTAACCTGGCTGCTCAACTGCATCACCCCCCTCAACTGGCTGGAAGACATGATCCAGTTCAAGGAAAAGGCCGTCAAACAGGGCCAGAACGTGGGCACAGGGCTGCTGGACTATCCCGTGCTGATGGCGGCGGATATTTTGCTCTACGATGCCGATAAGGTGCCCGTGGGCGAGGACCAAAAGCAGCATTTGGAGCTAACCCGTGACATTGCCGTGCGGGTGAACCATCTTTTTGGCCCGAAACCCGCTAAAAAAGCGGCACAAGACGCTGAACCGGAGCAGGTCATCCTGAAGCTGCCGGAGCCGCTGATTCGCACTGAGGGGGCGCGGGTGATGAGCTTGACCGATGGCACCAAGAAGATGTCCAAGTCCGATCCATCGGAGCAGAGCCGCATTAATGTGCTGGATCCGCCAGAGGAGATCCAACGGAAAATTAAGCGCTGTAAGACGGACCCAGTGCGGGGGCTGGAGTTTGGCAACCCCGATCGGCCTGAGTGTCACAACCTGCTTTCCCTCTATATGATTCTGTCGGGCCAAAGCCAAGCAGCCGTCGCCGCTGCCTGTGCCGACATGGGCTGGGGCCAGTTTAAGCCGCTGCTGATGGACACGACGATCGCCGCCCTGGAGCCAATCCAAAAGCGCTATGGCGAGGTGATGGACGATCGGGGCTATTTAGAGCAAGTTTTGCGGGAAGGCCGGGAAAAAGCCGAAGCAGTGGCCAACCAAACCCTCGATCGCGTCAAACAAGCCATGGGCTTCAGCCGCCCCCTCTAACCGAACGGGTGCATTTCACTTTGGAACAACCCTACTTTTGGCTCCTCCTTTGGCACCATTTGCATCCTCGATCGCCAGAACTATGCACTGACAGATCTCGTCAAAGAACTGATGCAGGGGATGCGCCAGGGCATTGAAGCCGGTTTGCAAAGCCTGGATCTGACCCATCCAGCACTGGAGACCAGCGCCCAGCTTAATCAAATTCTGGAACCGACGATCGCCGCCCTGGTCAACACCATGTCCTACCGGGATCCCTACCCAGCATCCCACCAAAGACGGGTTGCGGAACAGTCGGTGGCGATCGCCAAGGAGGAGCCGTATGTTGGGGTGAGGCTTAATCGCCTCCCTCGCCCCAACCCAAGCCTCATTCTTGCAACGCCTCCAACTCCGCCACACTCAACCCCGTTTTCTCGCTAATCACCTCCAAGGGCAAAATTCCCAACAGCGATCGGGCCACTTCCCGTTTCCCCGCCAGCAGCCCCTCTTGCAGCCCCTCTTGCCGTCCCTCCTGTCGCCCCTCTTGCAGCCCCTCTTGCAGCCCCTCCTGTCGCCCCTCCTGTCGCCCCTGGGCCAGCCCCTCACGCGCCGCTTGCAGCACAATATTATGGTTATCCTGCAAAACTAACTCCTGGCGTTCCAAAAGCTCATACTCTGCCTGACTCAGGTTGGCCCGCTCCGCAATCTGCAAAGCCAACTCCAAGCCGGGACTTTGGCGCAATAGGGGCGGAGCTTCGTCAAAGGTCGCCGTTTGTTGCAGGAAAAACAGCCAAAGCTCAGTCAGCCCTTCTAATCCTTCCAAAGGCTTCTCAAATTTGGGTAACTCCACAAACACTAGCTCAATGTCATCCCCGTAGGGCATGTGATCCTGGGTTGACAGCAGCTTGTAGTGGGAAATCACCTCCGATCTCTCTGGAAACAGCACAAAATCCACGATCGTCAACGCAATCACCGGACGCAACGCCGTATAGCCTTGGCCCCGCTTCAGTTGCGTGGAGTAAGCCTTGGCTGCGTTGTACAGCACCCGCTTATTAAAATCCAAAGGATACAACACCTGCATCTCAATCAGCACCAACTCCTCCGTGTTGAGCTTGGCCCGCACATCCAAGAACGTATCTTTCATCCCCAACAGCGGCGGCGGCTGGTAGGGATCCAGAATTTCCAAGTCGATAATCACTTCTTCGCCGCCATGGAGCATCGCATTGAGAAATTCCCGCAA
>JAYKJG010000030.1:0-3081 GCA_035286285.1 Prochlorothrix sp. | reverse complement strand
CATGGGAGTTTCCAACAAAGCGACGGCTAAGCGTCGAGGGTGACCACATCTCAGACAAACTTACCCTAAAGGAGGGTATATGCACATGTTTCCAACAAAGCGACGGCTAAGCGTCGAGGGTGACCCGTGCTAGCTTCACTGTAGAGCTGGGAGGCTCTATTGTGTTTCCAACAAAGCGACGGCTAAGCGTCGAGGGTGACCCTACCTACTTTAAAGCCAGACAGGGAGCGGAGTCCAGCGGCCACTTGCGCCAGACTATTACAGAATGTAAAGATCGGCAGGATTTAGACCCCATTTTTAAGGGGCAAAACCCTGAAACCCTCACCAGGAGCCGTGCGCGAGCTTCGCCCCAAATCCTTACAAAAGTTAACACAACCCTACCCCCCCCAGAGCCGATCGAACCCCGCCGGATTCGTCCCCAAAAACTCCAGAAACTCAGCACAAACCCCCGAACCATCCGGAAAAATTGTTAACAACTCCAGAAAGCGAGGATTAGCCCGTAAATTTGCCAGATTACGGTCCGGATGTTTCGGATCCGGCTTCAGAGTCACCAGCGGATACATCCGGTGCCAGACCCGCCCCACCCGGTTCACCCGCCCCGGAAAATCCGTCTGATAAATCGTCCCCTCCCGGCAAATATTGGGCTGAGCCTTGCGATAGGGACCATGGAACCAGTAAATCGCCTCACTGTCCTCCCGGCCCTCCGCAAACCGACCCCACACCTGCACCCGGCTGGGGTGCCACGCCTCCCGCCAGCCCTGGGCCAAGCCTCCCGGCTGCACCCCCCGCAACCCCATCCACTCCAGCGCCACCCGCTGAACCTCCGCCAAAAACGGGCGAATATGCTGGGGATTGCGGACCTTGCGGCCATGGCGAGTTAAAGACGGCGTACCCTGCCAGAACCAGTGACAACCAATCAGCGCCTTGCAGAAGTCCTCGTAATAGTCCTCAAAAAAGAGCCGATGATCCGCCCGCCGCCAGGACTTGCCAAAACCGCCAAACACCAGCGCAAACTGCATCAGCACCGTGACTAGCTTCTCCAGCGCCGTCTTCTGGGCAGCATCCTCCAGCTTACGGGCCAAATACCAGGTTAGCTCCCCCTCAACCTTGTAATAGGGCTGAGCATAGGGACTCCCGATCGGGAACTCCCCCTCCACCAGCTTCGACTCCACAAACTTCAGCCCCAACAGGCCGATCGTCCCGCCGCCTTGGCTGATTCCGCCAAATAACTCCTCCACCAGCCTCTCAGCCCGGTCAGCCGTCGTCAGCCCACCAAAAAGCCGCAGCGCATGACCCCGGATTGCCGCCCGGATCATATTGGGCCGAAACTCGCCCTCACCCGTTAACAACTTCGGCGCTTGGCCCTGGCCCGTCAGCTTCGCCTTAAACAGCACCGGCGGCTGGCTCGTCGCCACCTGGCCATAACCCGCGCTCACCCGCGACCCAATGCCCGTCGCCAGCGCCCGCTGCCAAATCCCCCAGATTTCCGCCCAGTCCGCCTCACCGAGAGACTCACTGCTGGAAATCCCAAAGCGCAGCGTCGGTTTGTAGAGGGAAATCAGGGGAAAAGCGCCCCCCTCTCTCTGGCCCTTGACCTGCCCCTGCTGCTGAGGATGGACCACATCCACCAGATTTTCGGTCCAGTCCCCGATCGGGTAGCCGCCCTGGAACCGCAAAATCCCCGGTTGGCAGTCCCGATCGTCGGTCACCTTGCCACAGTAGCGATCGGCCTGAGCCTCAGTGCAAGCCCGCCGAAACAGCCCCTTCATACTGCTACCGGGGAAAAACGGAATCCCCTTAGCCCCCAGCACCGGCAGAATAACGCTATCGTTCAAGCCGGAGTTGGTCAGCAACCGCCATGCGATCGTGCAGTCCTGGGTCTGGACTCCCCCCTGGGCATTCGTTTCAGCCCGATCGGGATACTCATCCGCCTGGGAAGTCCATTCATCGGCCCAGAGCACCGCGTCAGTCTCCCCATCAATAATTCGCGCCACCTGACAGCGCCCCGTAGTTTGGGCGCGAAACGTCAAAGGCACCTTTTGGTAAGCATTAGGAATCGCCATCGCTACCACCTCGCTTGATTTTGTACCGTTGTGTCCACCAAACCAAGGAATCACAAAGCTGCGTCAGCACCGCCAGACAAATCCGCTGATCCTCCGGTTCTAGCTGCCAAAGTCGCTCTGAAACCCGTTGAATCGCCTGGGTATCATCGGCTCGGATTGCCTCATTCGGCAGGGTAATCCCAGCCTTGCCCATCACCTGACAAAATTGGTCCCAGGTGGCCTTCCAGTATTTGGATTTTGCCTCTTCTTTGCCCTGAAGCCGCAAATGCTCGCCCCAGAACCGCTCCAGCCCATAGGCCACCGCCATCCGCATTTTATGGGACTGGTTCAAAGAATCCGCCTCTTTGCGGGCATCTAGCACCAGTTTTTGGGCAATGCGATCGAGATCGTAGGTTTTCCAAGTCATGGGTTAATACACTCCTTCTAAGGTGACACGACAGCGGCCAAAGCCGATCGACTCCAGCCCGCCAAAATATAGCTCCTCGGTTTTAGTCTCAAAGGGTTGCCAGCCCTTTTCCTTCAGCGCCACAGGGAACACCAGCACACTCCCTTCCGGTAGCGCCTCCGTATTGAAGAATGCGCCCTTTTCCGTGTCCACCTTCTTCATCTCATCCAGAAGCTTGACCCGGCTCTGGCGATAGAGCGCCATATCGTGGATCATGGCGATATCCTTATCGCTAACCACCACCAACTGACTCGGATCTAGGTCTACTTCCGGCGGAATCCAGGGCTTTAGGTCCACTGAAGCCTTCAGTTCCAGAAAACCCAGGTTAAAAAAGAGAATCTTACCCCCATCCTGCATGGGACGAGCCTGAAGACCCTTGCCGTAGCTGTAGGGCTTGGGGATCGCCTCAGCCCCAGAGGGAACCGCCGCAACTAGCCCCTTGGCAATTTGCTGGTACCGCTTCAACAAGCGCGGACAGGTCACCCACACCACCGGCTGCCCCGGACAAAACACCGGCAACCACAGCAGCGAGGCATACTCAAACTTGACGATCGCCTCCGTTGTGCCCCCATC
>JAYKJG010000029.1:0-2887 GCA_035286285.1 Prochlorothrix sp. | reverse complement strand
CGCATATCCGCCCGAAAACGGCCCCGAATCGAGCTACCGGGAATAATCCCCGTTTGGGTGAACTGATCGCGGAAAATCAGATTCAAATTGCCGGTTTCTTCCCCGGCAGTTGCCCCCACATGGAGCGGGGCAAGGGTTTCAATGATACCAAAGGCGCGATGATAAGTCATAAAAAAATGGTGTAAATCCAACTGTGATGTAGGGGCCGGGTCTTCCGGCCCTCTTCCGGGGATATCCGGGGAGAAACAGCCCGTAAAGCGCGACAACCGGGCACGAAAACCGGGCGCGAACACCGGGCGCGAAAACCGGGCGCGAAAACCGCGCCCCTACAGGGGGAGGGCAAGGCCACAGCCCCAGCGCTTGAAGGAGTAGCCCTCCCTGGGGAACCAGTCCACAGGCCACTGTTGCCAGCAGTCCAAGGACTCCACCCCCGGCCCCAGGTGATAAACCGTGCCCGCCGGAACCGCATAACGGCCCCTAGAGAGCCGATAGGGGTTGTTTTTACCCGCCTGGGCCGGTTCTAGCTCCCGACCGAGGCGGTAGCGGTGGGGGCTGGGCCGTTCCGTCAGGATGCTGACCTGGGGCCAAAGGGGTTGGGGATCGGATCCGGCGGTGTAGGGCTGGCGGTAGGAATAGCGAGTTGATCCCCACACTGCCGGAGTAATCAAGGCAAACGCCTGGCCTAGGGGCTTTTGTAGCAGCTTTCGGGTCGTTTTCGCCAAGTTCAAACACTCCAGTTCAACCAAGTGCCCCTCCCCGCCAAACCGGTACCAACCCGACTCTAGGGGTACGTTACTGAGGTAGACCAGGGCGTGATCTGGCTTCAACTGCACCGCATTTTCCAGAAACAGCGACCCTTGGGAGTCCTCCCCCTCAGAGTCCGGCACCGCAACCCGCCGCTCATGGTCCAGCAAGCGCGGGTGCAGGTGGGGCACAAACTCCCAGGGATCTTCGGCAAAATTCTGGGGATTAGCCCACTCCTGAATCGGAACCCAGCTATTTTTGACAAATTTGCCTTTAACTGGCTCCTGTCCCTGGGGCGCATCCCAAAAACCCGCCGCTTGCGCTTCGGGGCTTTTGGCGCTGGGTTGAGTCCCCTGGGCCACTTCCGCCGCCGATCGATCGGCCCAAGCCCGCCACCGCAGTGATGCCGCTTGTTTCAGAACATCCTGTTCCTTTTGAACCCGATACTGAAACGGCGTAGGCACGTAGAAATTTTGGACAGGATGGGACTTAGAGCCGGTAACAGTCCAGAAAGGGCCAGCAACTTGCAGATCCTTGAGGATTGCGTCCTGTTCCATGGCTTCCGGGCCATGGGTGGCGGCATAGAGGCCGGAAACGGTGGCGGCACTGGGGGGGAACTGGCGACCGGAGCGCCCCACCAGGTTTTCTGGGGAGAGAAACCGGCCCGTGCTGCCGTAGAGGAATCCCAGGGGGGTGAGAAGGAGGAGGTATTGGAAGGGAGGCATAGGGAAAAAATGAAGAACGAAGAATAAAAACAATCAAAACCGTAGGGGCGGGTTTCTGGCAGAATCTCGGATTCTAACCTCAAAATTGTCTAAACCCGCCCTCTTGTTCCCATTCAATGCGGAACTAAAACCCTATTTGGCAGCAGCGTAGAGGTAGGGGGCGATTTGGGCGAGATTGTGGACCCAGCGGTTGAAGGCGTAGGCGATCGCGGCCTGATCCAGATAAGCCTCACGGGGGCCAAGAATGCCCGATCGCGGCTCTGCTGGTCCCAACTTTTGCGCCTCTTCGGGGTTTAGATTAAAGAGGAATCGGGAATTATCGCTAAAGTCGAGGACTAGCTTGGGAAAATAGAATTTTAAGAGTGCTTGGCTCACTTGGGTGAGGTCATCAGGGCTAAGATTTGGGTTAGCGTCGATCGGACTCAGAGGAATGGCATGGCGGCTGTGGAGGTGGTTATAGTCGCTGTGGAACTGTTTCCAGTCGCCGTCTTGGCCAGTTTTGCCGCTACGATCGCAATATCCCCCCAAAATCACCTTTAACCAATCCCAAGGACAAACCCATTGCAAATGTTGGCCGCTGTTAAACAGAATCCGCAGGGCCAGCCGATCGCGGCCTGCATTTTTGGCGGCTTTTTCGGCTTCGCGGCTGTGCTGCAACACGTCCCGCAAAGGCACCTGGGGACCAGCCCACACCAAGCCAACGCTGACGGTGATCCCTTGGCCATGGTTGGCCCAAATCTTTGTCTTAAAGTCAGAAAACCACGAATCGAGGCAATCCCCCAAGCTCAGGGGCTTATTCGCGGTTTTCCGGTACAGAACCCCCAGGAAGTCATCCCCGCCAGAGTAGATAATGCGGCCCTCTTTGGGGTCGTCATCGGTGGGATGGAGGGCTTCGGATAGGTGCTTTTCCAGCTTTGCGCCCCAATCAATCAAGGCTTCGCTTAATTTGGTGCGATCGGCTGGCTCTAGGGCATCCAGGTATTTCCCCATGGAATCTCCGTCGCCCATAAACCAGCCCGTCCAGGTATTGCTGTCTTTGCGGTTGAGGTCGGTGAATTTTCGGGGTAATTCCGTGACTTTGAGGTTAGGAAGGTTTTTAGTTACGTCATAGAGGGTAATGAGGCGTTTGGTCAGTTCGGGGATGCTGAGTTGTTCTTTGGAGTCTACGATCGAATCCGGCAGTGCTTCACTCAGTTGAGTGCAGTATTCTTCCATGGCCCGGTAAGTCTCGGCCCGGAGGAAGTCTTTGGCAGGCTGGCCGCTGTCCATCTGGGGCCATGCGATCGCGTCCGTGCCCGATAAAGTGGAGCTTTCCCCCATCCAGTTAATCCCCGTCCAGTCCCGCTGCTGTTTAGCTCGGTTCAGGGCAGTAAAGGCGTTTTTAATAGCAATTTTGGCATCACCAGAGTCATGGCCCT
>JAYKJG010000028.1:0-6211 GCA_035286285.1 Prochlorothrix sp. | reverse complement strand
GAGGACACCCTCGATCGAGGCGATCGCAAGATGGCAAAGGATTCGTGAAGAGATTTTAACATTAGAGCGGTCTACACAGAACCTGCCCGCTTGGCCATTTCCAAACCGTGAAGGAATCAGGTATAATAAACAGTCACTTAGTATTAATGTACTAAAGTCCTACAAAAATTATCTCCGACGCGGGGTTTACGCCAAGGTCTTTAGCTCAAGATCATCTGGGTCAAGATCATCTGGGTGCTGATTGACTGACAAAAGTGGGCTAAACCTGAGTGCAGAGATCAGGCTGATTGACTGACAAAAGTGGGTCAAACTGAGGTGCAGGGGTCGGGTCAGGAAACCTGGCCCCTACGCCCCCAAAGGTCTTGTCGGGGCGCGGTTTTCGCGCCCTATGCAGAATTTTTGGTCAGTCAACTGGGAGATCAGGTCCAAAAACTTGATCCCTACGGTCCCACAAGTCTTGTCGGGGCGCGGTTGTCGTCCCTCCGGCAAAATGTTTTGTCAGTTAATCAGGTTTGGATAAAGGCAGTTGTGGTCTGTGTATCGTGGTTTATATCAAGCGTGTTGAGCTAACCCACTTCAAATCCTTTGGCGGTACCGCAAATATTGCGCTGTTGCCCGGTTTTACGGTGGTTTCGGGGCCGAATGGTTCCGGAAAGTCGAATATTCTTGATGGCTTGCTGTTTGCCCTAGGACTGTCTACCTCAAAGGGGATGCGGGCCGATCGCCTGCCGGATTTGGTCAACCAGACGGTGGCCCGCAGCCGATCGACCGTTGAAGCAACGGTAACCGCCACCTTCGATCTGGAGGGCTGGTCTCCCCCAAGCCTGCTTCCCTCCCCCAAGCCAACACTCCCTGATTTAGGGGGTGAGGGGGGCGATGAACAGGGGGCTGAGGCTCCGCTGGAGGAGAGTGCCCCGCCGCAGCTTCAGCCCGACGATCGGGACGCGGAAGGAAATTCATCGCCGATCGCCATTGGCACCCACTTAAAGGAGTGGAGTGTCACGCGGCGCTTGCGGGTGACCCCCCAGGGTACCTATACCTCCACCTATGCCATTAATGGGGAAGTCTGTACCCTCAATCAACTCCATGAGCAGCTTAATCGCCTCAGAATTTATCCAGAAGGCTACAATATTGTGCTCCAGGGGGACGTGACGGGGATTATCTCCATGAATGGGCGGGAGCGGCGGGAGATTATTGATGAGTTGGCGGGGGTGGCCCAGTTCGATCGCAAGATTAACCAAGCGAAGGGCAAGTTAGATGAAGTCAAAGAGCGGGAAGACCGCTGCCACATTATTGAGCGAGAATTACAGGAGCAACTGGAGCGGTTAAGTAAGGATCGGCAAAAGGCGGAGAAATACCAGCGACTGCGGCGGGAATTGGAAGAAAAGCAGCAGTGGGAGCGGGTCTTGGTTTGGCAGCAGCGGCGGAAGGAGGAAGCGCAACTGGTACAGACGATCGCCAAGGGGGACCAGGAGCAGGTTCAGCTTCAGGCCAACTTGGCCAGTTTACAGGAGACGATCGCCCTGACCGAAACAGTCCTAGAAGCCCTGAATCAGCAGGTTCGTGCCTTGGGGGAAGAGGAGTTGCTGCAACTTCAGTCCCAATTGGCGACCCAGGAGGCTGAACTGCGGCAAGTTCTGCGGCAACAGCAGGAGCTAGAGACCGCTGGCCAGAAAACCCTAGAGCAGTTGCAAGAAAATCAAGCTCAGGTTGTTGAATATCAGCAAAATCTCCAGCGCATCCAAGCAGAGCGCCGTCACCTAGAGGGACAGGAACTGGTGCGGCTCACCCAAGCGCGGGATCAGGCGAGGGCGGCCCTGGCGCTGAGCCGTGAAGCGGCCAATGCGATCGCCAGCCGTTCCCAGGAATGGGTGACCCAGCAAACCCAACTGCGCCAGCAAATGGATGATTTACTCGCCCAACTGGAACCCCTGCGGCGGGAGCAAGCTCAACTCCAGGAGCGATCGCAGCAGTATCAGCAACAGCAGCAGGATCAAAGCGGTGCCCTGGCCCAAATTGGCCGAGATTTGGCTGAGGCTGAGGCTCACATCCAGGATAGTGCTCCCCGCCAGGTGCAGCTAGAGCAGGAGGTGGCGGGTCTGGCCCAAACCCTAGCCCAAACCGAGCAGGAGCTTCAGGTGCAGCAGGACACCCAGGGCCGTCTCCTCAAGGAACAGCGCGAAAAGCAGCGGCAACTGGATAAATTAGAAAGCCTAGCCCAGGCGATGCAGGAAACCCAGGGTACCCAGGCCACTCGCCTGCTGGAACAGTTGGGCTTGGTGGGGGTGCATGGGGCGGTGGCCCAGTTGGGGGATGTGGAACTGCGCTACCAGACGGCGCTGGAGGTGGCGGCGGGGGGGCGACTAACCTATTTGGTGGTGGAGGACGATCGGGTTGCTGCGGAGGGAATCCGCCTCTTAAAGCAGCATAGGGGGGGGCGGGCGACCTTTTTGCCCTTAAACAAGATTCGGGGCAGCCGTTTAGCGGAAATTCCCCAATGGCAGACCCCAGGGGGCTTTATTGACCATGCGGTGAATTTGGTGCAGTGCGACGATCGCTATCGTGAGATTTTTAGCTATGTCTTTGGGGGGACGGTGGTTTTTGAGTCCCTGGACACGGCACGGCAACAGTTGGGCCAGTACCGAATTGTGACCCTAGAGGGGGAGTTGCTGGAAACTAGCGGGGCGATGACGGGGGGCAGTTTGCGGCGGCAGCGGGGGGCGATCGGCTTTGGGCGGACGGGCGGTGATGAGTCCAGCGAAATGCAGGACCTTCAGGAGCGTTTAGGGCAGATTGAGGCGATTTTGGGCCGCTGCGATCGCCAAATTACCAGCCTCAGCCAGCGCCTGCGGCAAGTGGGCCAGGATCTGAGCGAAAAGCGCCAAACCCACCGCGAAGTTCAGCTAGAGGTGAACCAACTGCGGCAAACGGTACTGCGCCTCCAACAGCAACAGCAGCAACTCAGCGATCAAGCCCACAGCCAGGATACAGCGCTCACGGCGGCAACAGAACGCCTCCAGGTGCTAGAAGCGCAAATTCCAAACCAGGAAGCCGAATTAGAGTTTTTACGCCTTGCCCTAGCGGAATTAGAGCAGTCTCCTATCCACGGGGAGTGGCAACAGCGCCAAACCCAAGTCCAGGCCCAGGAGCAGGAGTTACAAACCCAGGAACTGGCCCTCCGCAGCGCTGAGCAGCAGTTGCAGACCCTGATCCGGGACCAGGACCGCAGCCAAGAACAGGCCAGCCAGCGCCAACAGCACATTCAGCGGCTGCGGCAGATCCAGGGGGAGCAAATCAACGAACATTCAGCCCTAGGGGTGCAACGCCAGGGTTTAGAGCAGCAGGTGGCCGCACTGCGGCGGCAGATGGCTCACTTGGAGGAGCGGCTAGGGAGCCAGAAACAGGAGCGCGATCGGGTGGAGCGGGAACAGCGCCAGCAGCGCCAGCAGGCCCAAGATCTGGAGTGGCAGGGGCAAAAGCTCCAGGAAACCCAACAGCAGCGGCGGGAGCAGCTTTCCCAACTGCGGGACAGCTTGGTCCAACAGCAGCAGGAATTACCCGATCCCCTGCCAGAAATCCCAGAGGAAAGCCAAAAAGCCGGTTTAGCGGCCCTCCAGCATGACCTACGGGGTCTAGCTAAGCGGATCCAAGCCATGGAGCCGGTCAATATGTTGGCGCTGGAGGAGTACGATCGCACCCAGGCCCGGTTGGATGATCTGACGGAAAAGCTGCAAACCCTGGAGTCTGAGCGCACCGAAATTTTGCTGCGCATCGAAACCTTCACAACCCTGCGCACCCGCGCCTTTATGGAGTCCTTTGAGGCCATTAACCAGAACTTTCGGGAGATTTTTGCCCAACTTTCCGATGGAGACGGCTATTTACAACTGGATAACCCCGAAGATCCCCTTAGCGGCGGCCTGAACCTAGTGGCTCACCCCAAGGGGAAACCCGTGCGGCGACTGGCTTCCATGTCCGGAGGCGAAAAGTCCCTCACGGCCCTGAGCTTTATTTTTGCCCTTCAGCGCTACCGCCCTTCGCCCTTCTATGCCTTTGATGAGGTGGATAGTTTCCTGGATGGGGCCAATGTGGAGCGTTTAGCCCAGGTGATCCGCCAGCAGTGCCACCAGGCGCAGTTTATCGTCGTCAGTCACCGCCGCCCGATGATTGAAGCGGCCCAGCGCACGATCGGCGTGACCCAAGCCCGTGGCTCCCACACCCAAGTTTTAGGCATTACCCTCGGCGACCCCGACCCCCAAGCCGCCTCTGGCTAAGCCAACGACCCCAACGATCACGGTTCGACTTGGAGTTCATGCAAATTCCAGAGGGCACCGCTGAGATCAGAATATTGGATTGGCCCGATCGTATTGCGCACCGCCGACATCCCCAACTCATTGACCAACTGCACGAAGGGCAACTGCTCCTGGGCAATCTTTTGGGTTTCCCCATAGAGGATTTTGCGCTGGTTTTCGTCTAATTCCTGCGCTGCTTCAATATAAAGCTGTCCGATCTGCTCCTCCCAAGCGCTGACTTGCCACCCCTCCAGATCCGGCTTACTTTGGTTGAAGGTGTGCAGTCCCCCATCGGGTTGCCAAATATTAGAGCCACTGTTGGGTTCTACCCCCCCCGTAAAACCGAGAACATGGGTTTCCCAGTCTAGGGAGTCATCCAACTTATCCACCAGGACATTAAAGGCGATCGGGGTAAAATTGACCTTCATGCCCAATTTAGCCAAATCCTGCTGAATCCGGGTGCAGACACTGACCCGAATCGAGTTCTCAGCGTTGGTAATGAGGTTAAACTCGACGCGGTTGCCCGCACTGTCCAGCAGTTCCCCTTGGCTGTTGTACTGAAATCCCGCTTCTAGCAGTAAATTTCGCGCCTTTTCGAGGTTATAGTCATAGACGGGCAGTCCCTCCTCAGGACTGAGGCCATAGGGACTTTGGATGCTAATGGGGGAGTTAATCGGCGCACCCAGGCCGCGATAAACCGTGTTAATCATGGCTTGGCGATCGAGGCCGTAGGCCACGGCCTGCCGGAAGTTTAAGGTATTAAACCAGGCAGATTTAACCGGATCCACTAGGGGTTTGCCATTTCGGCTGGCTTGGTTGAGATTAAAGGCCAAAAAGACGGTCCCCGGTCGCGGCCCGCCCACATAAACCGTAAAATTGCCCCGCTTCTCCTCCTGTTTGAGGAGGGGAAAGTCCTCCGGGCGCATCGGTTCTGTGATGTCGAGATCCCCCGATCGGAACTTCACCAACTGGGTATCCCGACTTTCCACGATTTTCCAGACAAAACGCTTGATATAGGGCAACTGCTGCCCCTGTTCATCCTTGCGCCAATAGTAGGGATTGGCCGTAAACACAACCCGTTGCCCCGTCTTATACTCCGCTAAGGTGTAAGCGCCATTGGCCACAACAGTCTTAGGATCGGTGTCTGTCCCCCAAAGGGAGAGAAAACGGGGGTTTCCTTGGCTGTCTAGCTCCTGAATGGAGGCTTCTAGGCTATGTTTTGGCAAAATCGGCAGACCCATGTTCCGCAGCAGGGGCGCAAAGGGGCTGGGAACTTGGACTTGCACCTGACGATCGCCCACTGCGCTCACCGTCGGTAACACCCGCGCTTCGCCCACCCGCAAAATATCCCGCGCATCGGTGGGAATCGCCTCATTAAAATAAACTTGGTTATAGGTAAAGACCACATCCTCTACGGTGAGCGGTTCGCCATCGGACCAGCGCAAATCAGGCCGCAAGGTGAAGGTCAGGGTCTTCTGGTCGGGAGAAATCTCCCAGGATTCTGCTAAGGCCGGTTCTAGGTCTCCGGTTAGGCCATTGGAGCCGATGAGGCCGTCATAAATGAGGCCAAAGACGTTGGGCGACTCCTGGCTGAGGGGATAGTTAAAGGTTTTGGGGTCCGACAGGGTACTGTCGATGACCTGGGGCACGGTGGCGACTTCGGCTTTAACCCGGAGCGATCGCCATGCCTCTGGGCTACAACTGCTGATCAATAGGCACAGCACCAGGACCATAACTCCTAAACTGGGCCATTGCCAGCGCGATCGCCCGCTCTGCCCGCGAGAAAACGCCTGAGCGAAATTCTGGGCAAAATTCTGGGAACTGGGACCAGTAGATCTAGAGATAGGGGTAGGAGCAGCCATAAGAACCCGTTAGACAGCGCTAATTCAACAAAACCAGTAAGACCCAAGGGGTACATTTCA
>JAYKJG010000027.1:0-4329 GCA_035286285.1 Prochlorothrix sp. | reverse complement strand
CCTACTACCCCGGCACCGGACGCGCCACCGAACAGGGCAATCACGGCAATGTTCTCAATATTCCCCTGGAAGCAGGCACGGGAATGCAAAATTACCGGCCCCAGTTTGAAAATCGTGTGATTCCGTTTATTCAAGCCTTTAAGCCTGACCTGTTAATTATCAGTGCGGGCTATGATGCCACCCAGGCCGATCAACTGGCCCAACTGTCGTTGCAACCGGAGGATTTTGGGGTGCTGATGCGGGCTTGCTTGGGGGTGACGACTAAGATTGTGCTGGGCTTGGAGGGAGGCTATGATTACGAGGCGATCGGGGCGGCAGTTGTGGCCACGATCGGCGAGATTCTGCGAGATTCCTAATGGGGGCTGGGTTAAACAGGTGTGATCTAACCGGGCCAGCGTAATACGACCACTTCCTCCCGAAGCTGCTCTTGGGTTGCCGTGGCAAGGCGGGTTCTAAACAGATCGATCGCCACCACTTCATAGCCCAAATCCAGCGCTAACTCAGCCAGAATCTGACCCGTCCGAATCGGAATCCGGAAAAAAGAAGCCTGATCCCCCACCACATAGGCAAGGGATGCACCGGATTTCAGCAGAGGCCGCAGATCGGCAAAATGCCGCCACATCCCGCCAAAGTAGTTGCGCACCACCCGATGGTAGGCCCGTTCAAAGCCGGAGGTTTTGCCCAGTTCCAGCCGCCGCTGCTCGATTTGGTCCGCCAAGGCCATGACCCGATCGCAGTGGGCCACCAGATCCCCCTCCCGATCGTCTTTGTAGATATTGCGGCTATTGGAGCGCAGCAGCCGCTGTTTGTGGTCTCTTAGCTCTTGTTTACTGCCCAAAAAGCCCAATAGCACCGATTCTAGCCGTGTGGTGCGGGTATAGTCCTTTTCGTTGGGGTAGGGGGGAGAGGTGATCACAGCGGCGATCGAGGCGGGGGCAATGGCAACGGGCAGCGATCGGGCATCACCCAGATAGACCTGGGCCGGAACTTGGGATCGATCGGCAACGGTAGCCAAATCCGCTGCCATTTTCGAGATTTGCGCGAACCAAGCCTCAACCAGGGGTACATCCTCTTTTTTACGGCGGCTGACCCCAACTTCTGGACCAAAGTAGAGGTTACTCGCCGTCGAAACAAGCTGTTTAGCAAAGGCTAGCCGTTCGATCGGCCTAAAAACCGAGTCCGGGGCAGTATCCAGGGTTTCCAGCAGCAGCAGGGCCTTATGGAGCGGGAGAGGGCTAATGGAGTTGGTTAAAAGCAGTTTTTCGCGATCGGGGTCAAGGCTTTTCCAGTCTCCGGGGTGGGCGGTCAGGCGGGCTTGGGCGACAGTGGCCAGGGTTTGGGCATGGCTCACTAAGGCAGCGGGATCTAGGGTCCAATCCAGCTTGGTTTGGGCCGCAAACTGGACGACGGGATTGGCTTCGGTGCCGATCGAGGCAAACCCCAGCTTTTTGGCTTCCACCAGGGTGGTTCCGGTCCCGCAAAAGGGATCGAGTACCGTTTGCCCAGGGCAGACCTGGAAGCGCTGGAGATACTGGCGCACCAAATGGGGGGGATAGGACAAAACAAAGCGATACCAGTCATGGACGGCGGTATCCTCCGCATAGAGCTTATTTTTTTCGATTCCATCGGGCTGCTGGAGGTCGTAGGACATGGCAACTAATACCGCTGTACTCAATGAGTATACCCTGTCCCTTCAGCCCCCCACCGCGATCGCCGTAAAATCCCAGGGCGATCGCCTAGGCAACCCAAAACCCTTGGCCAAAGCGGAGACCGTGGGTGATGAGGAGAAGCACAAAAAAGCCGAGGGTGAAGGCGGCTAGTCGGGGCGATCGGTGCAGCAATAAGGCTAGGGCAGGGGTCAGCGTGACAATGCCATAGACGTAACGGGAGAAAGATATGGTTCGGCCCGCCGCTAGGAGCAGAAGCAGGGCAAAACAACTGTAAAGCAGCGCAGTTGGGTTAAATTGATTCCGCACCGCCCACAGCAGCCCCCCACTGCCCAGCAGCAGCACCAAGGCCAGCCCATCATCCCCCGTGACCAGCCACAGGGCAATCAGCAGCACCCCAGCCCCTCCCTCAACCACCGCCCTCGGCCACCGTTGCCGCGTCCACCACAGCCCACCCCCTAGCCCCAGCAGCACCAGCAGCAGCACGGGATAGAAGGGATCCGCTAGTCCCCCCGCTTCCCACAGTCCCGCCTCGACATTGGGACGGCCAAAGATCACCTTCAGCAGCAGTTGCCACCAATTTTGGCCCAGAAAATCAGGTTTTGCTTCCCAAGCCCCTTGCACTGCAATAAAGGCTAGGGGTGCGCCAAATTTCCAGCCACAGTAGAGGCTATAGGCCACCGCCCCTAAACTGCTGGCCCCTGCTGCGAGGTAACCTAGGGGCGATCGGCCTTGGAGCCAGGTCAAGAGGCCGAAGGTGGGGACCAAGACAATACCCGGTAAGCGGGTCGCACTGGCCAACACTCCCCACAGCGCAGCCCCGCCATAGTCTTTTTGTTCAAAGGCGATTAAGGCCGAGAGCGTGACCCAGAGGAAGAGACTTTCGGTATAGGCGATGCTGCTGTAGTAGGACCAGGGGCACCAGGCCAAAAACAGCACGGTCCAGCGGGCAACGGCTTCGTTTTGGGTGCGGGCCATCCAGTGAAACAGCCGCAGTAAAACAGCCCCAAAGCAGAGATTACTCAGAACAAGTGCAGCAACGGGGAAGGGCAGCCCGATCGCCATGATTCCCCGCACCAACAGCGGAAACAGCGGAAAAAAGGCAACATTATGTTGCTGGCCATCGGGGGCGTAGCGATAGCCCTGTTCTACAATGCTCTGGTACCATTCCCCATCCCAATCGGTCAGGCTAAACCAGGGGTTCTCCAGGTGGGGAGATCCCGGATCGGCGGTCAGGGTTGGGATCGCCACTAAGAGCAAAAACAGGACTAAACGGCTACTGAGGTAAGCAACCGTGACCCAGCACCAGCCCCAGTACCAAGGTTGATCTGTTTTACTCATTGACCCAAAATTTACTCATTTGCTCAAAATTTTAAAGAAAATTGCACGCAAGGCTTTCCTGGGACTGGGGTTTACTTAGAGAGTTGGACTTGGGCCGATCGCACGCGATCGATCGCCTCCCCCACCACCAAACCCACCCCGCCAAAGCTAAACCCAACCGCCAAAATCATTAACTCTGCACTGTTCCACAGAATCAACTCCGGCTTTAGTAAAGTTAAAAACAAAGTTCCAAAGCCACCCAAACTGCCTAGACCGAGGGAAACATTGGCCCCTAGCTTAGAAAGCTCCCAACCGCGTGTTTCCTGGCACAAATAGCCCGCAAAGGGAACCCAGACCGCAGAAGCATAGGCAGCATAGAAGGACGCAATCAGGCCAATAATGCTACCCCCTTGGAGGGCGATCGCCAGGGCTAGGCCACCGTTCAGCGCCGGAACTAGAAGCTGCATGACGGAATTTTGAGGCACTAACCCTAAATCAAACACGGTTTTAGCTTGAACTCGCAAAATACTACTCCCCAACCCCAGCGCTGGAATGACTAAGGACATCACCAGAATCAGGCCCAAACCGGGATAATCCTGGCCCAACCACAGGAGAATTTGGGGGATAACAGCTTTGCTCGCAATTCCATCGGGGAGAATATTGGCAGTTTGGGCTATCTGAACTAAAACAGCGGGAATAAAAGCCAGGAAAATCAAAATCACCCCGGCAAGGCTACAGCCTAGATAGAGGGTTCTGAGGTCGCGGGCTTGGACGAGAAACTGCTGATATTTCATGTCTACCTGCACCAGCAGCAGGGTAGAGACAGCAATTCCAGCGGAGTAACCCAGGGGCTGACTGTCAAAGGATTGGACAAATTCCAGGGGCGATCGGGCGTAAACCGGCAAGCCTTGGAGGCTAATTAGGCCATAGACCAAAATCAGGATATTAAACAGCAATAACCCCCGTAAAACCCAACTGGCTCGCTCGATCGGCAGTTGGGCAATGAGGACAAAGGCGATCGCCAGCCCCACCATCACCGGGACCGTGGGCAGACCGATCACGCTCAGGGTTGCGGCTCCCCCGATGATTTGCACTGCGCCAATGCCGATTAAGCTGGCCCAGGACAGCACCCCCACCCCAAAGCGCACTCCTTCGCCGTACTGATTGCCCAGGAGGGTCCAAATTTGTTCATGGCGGTGCCAGTAAAAGCGGGCGAGGGCCAGCAGGAGCAGAAAGGTTCCTAAGGCGATCGAGACGGCATAGAGCGTGCCAATAATGCCGCGATCGGCCACCTGTTCGCCGGTTCCCAGCAGAAAACCAAGGCCATAGTGGGCTGCAACCA
>JAYKJG010000026.1:0-6009 GCA_035286285.1 Prochlorothrix sp. | reverse complement strand
AACGGAATCACACGATTTTCAAACTGGGGCCGGTAATTTTGCATTCCCGTGCCTGCTTCCAGGGGAATATTGAGAACATTGCCGTGATTGCCCTGTTCGGTGGCGCGTCCGGTGCCGGGGTAGTAGGGGAATTGGTGCAGGGAGGTGTAGATAATGCGGGGGTCCGGCGAGACCATGGCCTGGGTGCCGTTGCCGTGGTGGACATCCCAGTCTAGGATGGCGACCCGATCGACTCCCGGCAGGGTTAGGGCATGGTAGGCGGCTAGGGCCGCATTGGCAAAGATACAAAAGCCCATGCCGTAGTTGGGCATGGCATGGTGGCCTGGAGGACGAGCCAGGACAAAGGCTGGCGCATTTTGGGCTAAAACCGTATTTACGCCATCAATCCAAGCATTAACAGCCAATAAGGCGACGGCATAGCTGCGGGGACAGACGTAGGTATCTTGGTCGATCGGGCCACCCCCCTGGGCGGCGAGGGCCTCGACGGCAGCAACATAGTCGGGGTTGTGGTACTGGCGCAGGAGGGGGAGGGGAGAGCGATCGGCGGGTTCCGTGGGGGTGCGCCACTGGAGCCGATCGGCCCAGGGAGCGGCCTGGAGAGCCTTGACAATGGCGGTGAGACGACCGGGGTTTTCGGGGTGGTAGGGGCCGGGGTCGTGGTCGAGGAATTGGTCGGAGTAGAGGAGGGGAAGGGTTTGCACGGGTTTGGGGTTGGTGACAAAAGAGCTAAACCGCGCCTTAATGGGAACTGACGGCCACTTTTCTGGACCAGGTTTGGATCGGTTCCGCAAACAGAGCATGGTAATCCCGCAGTTCCCCCTTGGCCATGCCCAAGGCCGTTGCTTCTTCAAATAGCTCCTCTAGGGAGCGCAGCGCCAACTGAGCCGCACCGGGAGAATGGGGGAGGGTGGCCAAGAGGGCCGTCAGTTTGTAGCGAATATCATGGAGACGATCGGCAACGGTTTCCGGCTCCAGTTCACAGGCAATGGCCGAAGGCCGATCGTCCCCCACCTCGGTTTGGGTTTGGGGCGGTAAATAGGTGTGGGTTTTGGCATCGTAGGCCAACACTTCCCCCGACTCAATTTCATAGATCCAGCCGTAAATTTTAAGCTCCCCCTGATGCAATTTCGCCCGCACCACCGGATAGGTTTTGAGATTTTCAATCTGGACTAAAACATTCTCTGCCACCAGGGTTTCAATCAGTTCTTCCCCCGTTTGATCGGGATAGTTATCGAGAACCAATCGCCGCGTAGCCTCTGCATGTTTAAGCCAGTCATAGACCAGGGGCATCTCCGCTTGCAGCTTATTGAGCTTCAGTAACCCCTTCATTGCCCCACAGTGGGAATGCCCGCAAATAATAACTTGCTTAATGCCCAGCGCACTAATGGCATATTCGATCGTGCCCCCTTCTCCCCCATTGGCAGCGCCAAAGGGCGGCACAATATTGCCCGCATTGCGAATCACAAATAACTCCCCCACATCGGTACTGGTAATCAGGTTAGGGGCAACCCGTGAGTCCGAGCAGGTGATAAACAGCACTCGTGGCGTTTGGCCGTGGGATAACTGCTCCAGCAGTTCTTGATGCTCAGTAACGTAGGTTTTTCTAAACTTATCTAAGCCACGAATAAGCTGTTTCATTGAAAATACAGGGGTTAGGGGGTTACTGTAAGCCTGGGGCGCGATATGCTCCAATTATAAATCTAAAGGTGAGCCTAAAATAACTTGCCTGGAATCACCGGTCTGGACAGATGGGATAAACTGAAGTCAGTTTTGGATCCCAGATTGCAAGGCTCCGAGAGCAGTCTACAGGGGAGCGTTAGCCCTGGTTGGCTGACAGAAAATTCTGCCTTGGGCGCGAAAACCGCGCCCCTACAAGACCTTTGGGAGCGTAGGGGTCAGGTTTCCTGACCCGCCCTCTGCACCTAGGTTTAACCTACTGTTGTCAGGCAACCAGCCACGACCCTTATTCTGACGGGGGGCACTGGGCAGAAACTTGGATTTTTCAAGGTGCCCTAATAAATAAAGTTAAGGAGGTTGACAAAATACGCTGTTCTATTTATAAATGCAATCAGGAAGACTATGCTACAAGTGGATAATATCCTAACTTAGGATGCTAGTCTTAGCTCAGTTTTGATCTGTTTCCACTCCGAGAGTATTACTATGACAATCCATCAAGTTCTTGCAGATCTACCAGCAGGTGCCGCTGAGGCAGTGTTGAGCCAAGATTTTCTCCCCCAACTCGTTGAAACCCTGGGATTTGACAAGCACGAATACTATCCTCAGTTTCCTACGGGAACAGGCCATCATAAGGTGGATATGGCTGCACGTAAAAACACGACGGAGGGGGATCAGTTCAAGCAGACTAAGCGCAATCCATTTCTGATTATTGAGTTGAAGGGTCGGGATGTAAATCTTGAGGCAGGAAGTACTGCCTATCGCAAAACGGTTCAGCAAGTTACGGGTTACTTGCTAGAGGATAATTGTCGTAGTGTCCAGTGGGGGATCATCACGAACTCGATTCACATTCAACTATTTCGGAAGCACCATAAAGTCGTTTATCCCTTCACCACCTGCTTGGAAGTGACGGCTGAAGTCATCCATGCCATTCGTGAGATTATCAGTAAGCCACCCGGAGCCTTAATCGCCACGATGTACAATAACAAAGGGGGGGTGGGCAAGACAACAACGGTTATCAATACCGCTGCCTTACTCTCGCTGTTGTCCTATAAAGTCTTGGTTGTTGACTTTGATCCAGATCAGCAAGATCTAACAAAGTCACTAGGGGTTCCAATTCCAGAGCGAGGGATTTATCAATGCCTAACAGAGAAAAAGTGTGATTATTCCCAGGTTGTCAAAAAGTGCTCTTATCATCTGAAAAAGGCCAACAATGAGCCTTTTCATACTGGATTTGATATTATTCCAGTGGATCAAGCGCTCATCGAGAACCGGGAGGAGTCGATCTTCAGTCAGTCAGATCCTAAAAAGCTGAAAAGAATTTTAGAAGGGCTAAAGCCTCATTACGACTATATCCTAATTGACTCCTCTCCCAATTGGCGTTTTTATAGCCAAAGTGCGATTTATGCTGCTGATGTCGTTCTACTGCCGACTAAGCACAATAATATTTTCTCGATTGAAAACGCTGCGATCGCAATTAGCACCTACATTGCCCAAACTCAGACAGAACGCCAGCAGTACACTGCTAAACTTGGTCAGGTTGCCTACGAGCATGGTCCTGTTGCATTGCCGATTTTTTGGAACGGTGAGCAGATCAGCCCTGCCCAAAAGACTAAAGCCGAACAAGCAATGCTTCAGATCATTGAGCGTGTGAAAAAGGAGAGAAAATTCGACCTGTCCTTTTACTTTTTCCCACTCTGTAGCAGTGCTAATAAAGACTTTACTGTCTTCAGCATCCCTAGCTATGCTAATGTAGCCAATGCTATTTTTGATAAGATTCCTGCTGTTTACCGAGACAAAACTGCTCGTGGCTATTATAAGAACCTGATCAAGGAGTACTTTATCCAATGAGCTTATCCACTAACATCGGTCACCTGAAGCAACTACATCTGAGAGATATTGAACCTCTCCAGCCGGTGGAGGTTCCTCGTTTTGTCATTATGGCCGTCGCAAATCTCTTGACCCAGGGCGAAGCAGCACGCAACTGGGTTCCCCTGATTGTCCGAGAAGTGGGGGAGGAGAAGTATGAGCTACTGGGCAATACCTTTGTGTATGCCGTAGCTGAAGCGGCTGGACTGGAGAAAGTGTGGTGCATTGTGGCAGATAACAGCCCCGAAACCGCTGCCCTAGCTCAAGCACTGGCTCAAGAAGTAGTCCCTAAAATTGACTTAAGGACAGCATCGCGTAACCACATCAAAGCTGCTTTGGAATATCTGAAGGCTCAGCCCAAGACCACGCTGAAGAGCCTGAATATTGCCACTGCAACAGATTGCATTAGCGAGGCCGATCGGAGTACCTGGAAAACCTTTACACCGATCGCCCAACTGAAGTGTGGGATCACCAAAGCCAAACTGAAAGATCTAGAAAAGGTGTTTTATCTATCTCCTCTTTCTTCTCCCACCAAACCAGACCCAACACCAGACCCCGAACCGGTGATTACTCCCCTACCAGAAACCCTTGACAAAAAAGTCTTGAGTCAGAAAACTGTGGCGGAGCTAAAAGAGATTGCATCGGCACGTAGTCTTTCCTTTAACTCTAAAGTCAAGAAAGCCGATCTGGTCGCACTGATTGTACAAAACCAGTAAACAGCCTCATTGACTGACGAAAGTGGGTCAAACCGAAGCGCAAAGGGCGGGTCAGGAAACCTGACCCCTACGATCCCAAAGGTCTTGTAGGGGCGCGGTTTTCGCGCCCCAGGCAGAATTTTTTGTCAGTCAACGAGGAGATTGCCTTTTCTCCCTGAAGTGCAGTGAGATCCTCAGAACAAAACAAAAGGGATCCTAGAAATCCTTTAACCCTCGGTGATCTGGGATGCCGCGATCGCCGCTGTGGTGGTAACCGACCGCCTACACCAGCCAGAACCTTTATAATGCCAAGTTAGTTGTGATGGATTTAGCAACAATGCAGAGGGCACTTCAGCGGTTCCAACAGTTTGGGGGAGTAGGACTGGGAACGATCGCCCTGGGGTTTGGCCTCATCGCCTGTACCACACCCGACCCAGAACCCTCAATTACCAGCGTTACCCCCCTCTCGGCTTCACCCGCACCTGAGGATCAAGTTCAACTCGACGAATTCACCCTTGTGATCATTCCCGATCGCAAAGACAAAGCGGCCAACGCCCTGCTCCAAGACTTTGAGGACTACCTAGAAGAACGCCTTGGCCTCCCCGTCACCCTTCAGGTCACCGAAGACTACGACACTGCCGTCGAACTTCTCGTCAATGGCTCCGTCACCGCCGCCTACCTCGGCCCGTTTACCTATGTCCAAGCCAAGGCTCTCAACCCCAACCTTGAACCCCTGGTGTCCCACATAGAAGCCAGCACAGGCCGCCCCTGGTATACCAGTATCATTGTGGCGCGGACAGACCGTAACATTAGTACCTTGGCGGATTTAGCGGGCAAAAGCTTCGGCTTTGTCAATGAATCTTCCACCTCTGGCTTCCTCATGCCCCTTTTCGCCTTTCAGCAAGCCAAAATCGACCCCGATCGTGACTTTGAAAGTGTGCAATTCGGCGGCAACCACGATGAAACCCTGCAACTGCTGATCAAGGGCACCGTCGATGCCATTGCGGTGGACAAAGCAACGTACACCAAAGGCGTAGAAACGGGGATCCTACCCCCAGAGCAGTATCACCTCCTGTGGGAGTCGCTGCCCATCCCCAACCCCCCGTTGGTGGTGAGCGATCGGGTTCCCGCCAGCCTTAAACAAAAGCTCCAAAACGCCATGCTCAGCGCCCCCCAGGGTCTGGTTGCCATTAGTGCCAATGCGTCAGCAGGCTACACCATCGTTCAAGATGAGGACTATGACATTATCCGCAACATTGAAGCAGCGCTTAAGCTGCCCTAATCCCTGACCCAGGCTATGCAAAGCCTTGCCGGTTTGGGCTGTGGCAACCCCCAGCCATCGGGACGGGGAAAGAGCGGGGCAGCAGAGGCCGTAGAGGTTGTAACGAGGGAAGCGACTGGACTAGGGGGAGAGGTGGCGGCACCGGGGAGAGTTCTAGGCCCATAACGGAAAACAGAGGCGCAGTATAGGGCAGAAGATCAGCCTAGGGCAAAGGATCAGCCTATAATACGTCAGCGATCGGTTTGGGGGCTAAGGCTCCTGGATCCGCTCTTGGGTCGGGTGCATTCCCTTTTGCCCCGGTACGGACTAAAGTCCGCACTACGAGCCTTTTGAGCCAGTTCAGGGTCTGGGTTGCTCCAAAATGAAATGTACCCCTTGGGTCTTACTGGTTTTGTTGAATTAGCGCTGTCTAACGGGTTCTTATGGCTGCTCCTACCCCTATCTCTAGATCTACTGGTCCCAGTTCCCAGAATTTTGCCCAGAATTTCG
>JAYKJG010000025.1:0-4112 GCA_035286285.1 Prochlorothrix sp. | reverse complement strand
GATCGGCCCCTGCCAAGTTTTCCAGCCTGAGATCGAGGTTCATGAGGTCAGCTTCCTGCAAATCTGCCCCATTCAGGGGAATAAAAGGACTCTCACCCCGAATTAGGGCATTTTCCATCAAGAACTGCACCAGTAAGCCCTTGCGCCGTCCATCCAGTTCGCGCAGGGTGGTTAGGGTTCGGGAGCGGATAATGGCGACCTTAACCCCCGTTAGCTTGAGGTCTTTTTTATCGGTAAAGTTGCCCCCTTCGTCTTCGGTTAGCACAGCACTTTTGTCATTTTCCTCCAGGATCTTGGAAACGCGATCGAAATATTGGTTTAAAGCCTCCTGTTGGTAGCGATCGGTGGCGATCGATTGCTCTAGCTTGCGATCGGCCTCGGCCTGTCGCTCTTGCTCTTCCCCTAACTTGGCCTCAACATAAACCGCACCAACCCCCACCAACACCGGAAAAATCAGCAGTTCCATCCACTCCCACAGCGATCGGTTCTGAAAGCCGGTTGCGTGCCAAAGCTTACGAAAAATTGGGTGACTCAGGTATGGGTGTGCCATGGTTATGGGGGTTTAAACAACATAAATGCAGCTTTAGGACAGCGTAAGCTTTAGTGTGGCCTGAACTCTGGGGAAGGGTACCCATAATTCACACTGTGTTTAGATTGCGGTGAGATTGTGGTCGGTGTGTAATGGGATAATCCCAATTGCCCCCCTAGGGTTGTGATTCACGACAAATTATGAATAGAATATGAAACAAGCTGTTATGGGTTTGTTCTATGTCCCTCACCGTGCCCCCTACTTCTGCTGCCACCATGGTTAAGCCTACCGACCCAAAAGCGGGGCAGGTGGACGATCGTGCTTCAGCCTCGGCATGGCAAGTGTTTGCCTCAACGTTCCTGACGATTTTCCTGGCGGAGCTAGGCGACAAAACCCAACTCACCACCCTGCTGATGAGTGCAGAGTCCCAGAAGCCCTGGATTGTCTTTTTGGGCGCAGGGTCAGCGCTGGTTTTGACCAGTTTGCTGGGGGTTCTGTTGGGGCGTTGGCTCGCCACTAAAATCCAGCCCCGCACCCTCAATATCATGGCGGGCCTGATCCTGGTGACCATTGCGGTGACCTTGCTGGTGGATACGCTGCCGACCCTGTTTTAGTTTTGGTTCTGCTGGAGCATGTTGTGAGGTGCTGCACTCGTGATGGATTGGAATTTGCTGGTTCTGAGCTTTGTCGCTGTATTTTTGTCGGAGTTGGGGGATAAAAGCCAGGTTGCGGCGATCGCCCTGGGGGGCACCTCCAAGCATCCCCGCGCGGTCTTTTTGGGTACAGCCGGTGCCCTGTTGCTGACCTCGTTCCTGGGGGTCTTCCTGGGAGCCACTACGGCTCAGTTCCTGCCGACTCAGTGGGTGAAGCTTATTGCTGCGGCGGGGTTTTTGATGATGGGGATCCGGTTGTTGCTCAGCGCTCCCGAAGAGGAAGAGGGATAAACGCGAGGCGATGGGAGACGATCTGGGGGGTCTTAACCCCCACCCCAGATTCCAAAAGTTCCCTTACAAATAGTACAGAGCTGATAGAACAATCAGTGATCATCCCCTGACATCAGGTTTTAGCCATATCTAAAGACGGGTAGTGACACCCTCCTTTGGCACCCAATTTGTGACACCTAACGAGCGTATCTCGTGAGTGGCGTTTCATTCAGTTGTGTCTTACGTTAACAGCTTCATCTCATACGCCTCAGGGAGTTCAGCAGCGCTGTGCTCCCTTTTCTATCGGGGATTTTTAGGGTACCGATCGGGCCACCTGCAAGATTTGTCCGCATCAGTGACCGAGATCCTATGTCTAGCGACCCCGATCGTGATTCAATGCAGGGCAAATTCGCTAGGGGCGTGTCATGGGTTTCTCTCCAAGGCGGGTTACGGAACCTCGGTACAGAACCCAGGTACAGAACCCAGGTACAGAACCCAGTTACAGACTCTCAGGTACAAACCCCAGAAAACGGTCCTAGATCCAGTGTTGAGCCTTTCTACAGACTTCCACCGCATCATCAGGGTGACCCCACGTCGATCGCTGTAAATTCAGATATAGCCCGGAGTGAGCCTCAGCCTTTTTGAGGGTCTTGCCGTGGGCTAGGGTCTGTTTTTAAGCGCTTTAATGGATGAATGTCTATCTTAAACCTTAAACGATTATCAATTCTCGATCGTCCTCGTCTGTCCCTACCCTGACCCTAGTCTTTTCCCATCACCCCGGTCACGGCTGCACAAGGGCGGTCCCTCACTCCACATCTACTGCATTTCCTAACCTCACTATGTTCAGATGCTCAACTGGCCCTACCCCAGGCAATATTCCTGGCAATATTCCTGGCAATATCCCCCTAGCTTTTCCTGCTGTCCGCTGGGGGATGTCTGATTTTACTGGTTTTGATAGTCTCGATCGTCTTGCGGGCGATCGTGATGGCAATTTTGTGATGCAGGAGGGTGAAAACCGTGGCTAATTTCCGCTATCTCCTGCTGCTGAAACAGGGCACGCAAATTTGGAATCAGTGGCGCAAGGATCATGCTTTGCCGCTGCGTCAACAGGCCACGCCTCTGAATCCTTGGATTATTGATCTGCGCCATGCCAATTTAAGCTTTACGGACTTGCAACGCATGAACTTAAGCTGTGCAGATCTGCGCCACGCCAATCTTTATGGCGCGAACCTGAGCGGGGCAAACCTGAGCGGGGCGAACTTGAGCGGGGCGGACTTGAGCCATGCTAACTTAGAGGCGGTGGTGCTGTGTCGGACGGTGATGCCCAATGGGGTTGTCCACGATCGCGACTGTCAGCGCCTGCGCCAAGCCTACGAAGCCCGCCACGGTAAGCCTTGGAACCTGTCGGGCAGCACGGCCAAGCCGCCCCCCTATCCCGCCCAAGTTTAATCGGATCTGTTGTATATGGCTGGTCAGCGTTGTTTATGCCGCCGAACTGTGCTGCAAGGGCTACTGGGGTTGGGACTGGCGGCCTGTGGCGATCGGCTGCGATCGCCCGATCGATCGCCCACCCGATCGGCCCCACCCCTGACGATCGCCGCCGCTGCTAGCCTCCAGGACAGTCTGCGGGCCATTGTTGCAGAAATTCCAACCCTACCCCCTGCAACCTTTACCTTTGGCGGCTCTGGTGCCCTCCAGCAGCAAATTGCCCAAGGTGCCCCGGTAGATCTCCTGATTACGGCTTCACCTAAGCCCTTGGATCAGTTGGAGGCTGAGGGGCTGCTTTGGCCCAGTGGGCGGTTTGATCTGTTGAGCAATACTTTGGTGTTGGTTGTGCCTTCGTCAACTGCCGCTGAGTTGGCACTTCCCGAAGTTGTAGCTCCTGACCGGGCTGTATCCCAGGATGGGCAGGGTTTTGCGGCGATCGATCGGGTCTTAACAGAAAATCCCCAGTTGCGTGTTGCGGTTGGTAACCCTGCCCTTGTGCCTGCGGGGGAGTATGGGGTTGAGGTTCTGCGGTTTTTGGGCCTGTATGGGCGGTGGGAGCCGCAAATTGTCTGGACGAAGGATGTGCGGCAGGTCTTGGCCTATGTGGAGACGGGCGATGTGGTGGCGGGGTTGGTGTATGGTACCGATGCGCGGCTGAGGGGGACGGTGCGGCAGGTGGCGGTGGCTCCGGCGGGGAGTCATCGACCGATCGTCTATCCGGGGGCAGTGTTGCGATCGAGCCGTCAGGCAACCGCAGCTCTTGTGTTTCTGACACAGTTAACCCAACCCCCCGCCCAAGCTATTTTCCAGCGCTATGGCTTTTTGCCCTTACCGGACGCAGGTTATACCAAATCCGACTAATCTCGATTCGTTTTGGTAGGGGCAATCCCCCCGTGGGTGCCCCGGTTTTGGGCCGCTAAGAGGGTCGGCACGGGGGCGCGACCCCTACCCTAGGCCGAGGGTTCCACAGTGAAATGCACCCGAAGGGTTGCGCTTTATTGGGCAACAATGCTCCACTGAAACCAATAGTTGATGAAAATCTGAACTGTCTTGAGGAGCTTGTCTAGACCCAAGGGCTTGAGGAGATAACCATTGGCCCCTAGCCGATAGCAACTCTCAATGTCTTTCTGGTTCGTCGAACTACTAAAGACCACCACGGGGATCATTTTAAG
>JAYKJG010000024.1:0-4113 GCA_035286285.1 Prochlorothrix sp. | reverse complement strand
GCCGGAGTCGGCTTGGGTGTATCCTTGGGTGCTTCCAGTTGCTGTTGCTTCTGGCGCATTTGCTCCCGGTACTTCTCCGCCATTTCCTCCGCCTTGTCATAGACCAGGTTGGGATTCTTGACCATATCTCCCGGTTCTGGCTCCAATTGCTTCGTGGAGAGGGAAATCCGGCCCCGCTCGGCATCTAGGTCAATAATCATGACCTTCAGTTCATCGTTGACATTGAAGACGCTGTGGGGCGTTTCGATGTGGTCGTGGGAGATTTCGGAAATGTGGAGCAGGCCGCTGACCCCGCCGATGTCGATAAAGGCACCGTAGGGCTTGATGCCGCGCACCGTCCCGATCACGACTTCGCCCACTTCCAGGCGGTTCATCTTCCGTTCCACCAGAGCACGGCGGTGGCTCAGAACTAGGCGGTTGCGATCTTCGTCCACTTCCAGGAACTTGAGGGGCAGTTCTTCCGCAACTAGATCTTCCTTGGGCTTGCGGGTGCTGATGTGGGAGCCGGGGATAAAGCCCCGTAGACCTTCGATCCGCACCAAGGCACCGCCTCGGTTGGTGGCAAAGACCGCCGATCGCACCGTGGCATCTTCCGCTTGCAACTGGCGCACCCGTTCCCAGGCCCGCATATATTCAATGCGGCGGATCGATAGGGTAAGCTGACCGTCTTCATTCTCGTCCGTCAGAATGAAAAATTCACGGGTTTCGTTGGGCTGGAGAACCTCATCGGGAGCGTCCACCCGGTTGATGGACATCTCTTGGATGGGGATATAGGCAGCAGTCTTTGCACCAATGTCAATCAGGGCACCGCGCGGCTCTATGCTGAACACTGTCCCAGCGACGATATCACCGGGGCTGAAGTGATAATCGTACTGATCTAAAAGGGCGGCAAAATCTTCGTGAGTAAAACCAATATCGACAGTATTTAATTCCTGATTGACCATGCTAAGGGTATTCCTGGTGAGATCTCCACGGTGAGGGACTACGGGGGACAGGGGAAGGGATGTTTTCCGACGGTGGGGCACTTAGGTCAGGCAAGACGGGTGAGTAACCCCAGGGTGACGCAAGCGAGGGCGAATGGATTGAACTGATGGACGTTGCTCTGGGCCGTAACCTAGACCAACCATGCAAAAGCCACTGATCTCGCCCGAAATCAGTGCCCTTGGCTGTGACGCTTTCCAACTCCTCAGCAATCAAAACAGAGGCCCAGAGCTAAGCTGTGCCGCTTCTGACCTGAGGCATTTAAGGTTGTGCTCAGATCGACTGCCCCTGATTGGAGGTTATGGGTGTCTACAGCAGTTCATAATCCCTAACATCCGGGGAAACCTGTAATGGGCGAGCGAAGTCCCGAACCGCTTCTAAAGGGCTTCTCATTTTAACATATCTACAGGAGGTGTAACGAAGCGGGGGAAAATTCCCTGGGCCGATCGGCCTTAGCGCGATCTTGGCGCGATCGAGACCTCCGGGCGAGCGAGGCAGTGCCGGGGAAAAAGTCTGCCCCCCAGTCATCAGTCAGACCCCATCAAACGGTAGACTCAGGGAGACTTGAAAATCTTAAGTTCTCTTTAAAAGTCCTGGGGAACCTCCGTTGAGCGGGCCGTACCCCAGCCTTAGGATGCCCGTCGTACCTTGAATTTACCGGCATGAATATTCATACGATCGCGACCCAACCCTTCTCAGATCAGAAGCCTGGAACTTCGGGCCTCCGCAAAAAAGTCCCCATTTTTCAGCAGCGTCATTATCTAGAGAACTTTGTTCAGTCCATTTTTAATAGCTTAGAGAACTTTGCAGGCCAAACCTTGGTGGTGGGGGGGGATGGCCGCTTCTATAACCGACAGGCCATTCAAATTATTCTGAAAATGGCAGCGGCCAACGGCTTTGGTCGGGTGCTGGTGGGCCAGGGCGGCATTCTCTCAACCCCAGCGGCCTCCTGTGTCATTCGCAAAAACCAAGCCTTTGGCGGCATTATCCTCTCTGCGAGCCACAACCCTGGCGGCCCCACGGAGGACTTTGGCATTAAGTACAACACGGGCAATGGTGGACCGGCCCCGGAAAAGGTGACCGATGCGATGTTTGAGGCGAGCAAGACGATCGCAGCCTACCGCATTCTTGAAGCGCCGGATGTGGATCTCGATACCCTCGGCACGAGCCAACTGGAGGGGATGACGGTCGAGGTCATTGACTGCGTGGCGGATTATGCCGAGTTAATGCAGTCTTTGTTTGATTTTGACAAGATTCGCCAGTTATTGAGCAATGGCAGCTTCCGCATGGTCATGGACTCCCTCCATGCGGTGACTGGCCCCTATGCCAAGGCGATTTTTGAAGGCCATTTGGGGGCGGCTCCCGGTACGGTCCAAAATGGCGAACCGCTGGAGGATTTTGGCGGGGGGCACCCGGATCCCAACTTGGTCTATGCCCATGATTTGGTGGCAGTCCTGTTTGGGGAGAATGCGCCGGATTTCGGGGCGGCTTCCGATGGCGATGGCGATCGCAATATGATCCTAGGCCGCAACTTTTTTGTGACCCCCAGCGATAGCTTGGCGATTTTGGCGGCTAATGCCACCTTGGCTCCGGGTTACCAAAACGGCATTGCGGGGGTGGCCCGATCGATGCCTACGAGTGCCGCCGCCGATCGGGTTGCCGCCAAGCTGGGCATTGACTGCTACGAAACCCCCACGGGCTGGAAATTCTTCGGCAACCTCATGGATGCGGGGCGGGTGACCCTCTGCGGCGAGGAGAGCTTTGGCACGGGGTCCGACCATGTGCGGGAGAAGGATGGCCTCTGGGCGGTGCTGTTCTGGTTGAATATTTTGGCGGAGCGGCAGCAGTCCGTGGAGGCCATTGTGACGGAGCATTGGCGCACCTATGGCCGCAATTACTACTCGCGCCATGACTATGAGGCCGTCGAGAGCGATCGGGCCAAGACCCTCATGGACCAACTCCAAGACAAGCTCCCCACCCTCGCGGGCCAGCGTTTGGGGTCGTACACCGTAGATAAGGCTGATAATTTCAGCTATACGGACCCGGTAGACGGCAGCATCAGCAACAATCAAGGGGTTCGGATTATTTTTACCGATGGCTCGCGGATTATTTTCCGGCTGTCGGGGACGGGCACCGAGGGGGCAACCCTGCGGCTGTATCTGGAGAGCTATGAACCGGATCCGGCCAAGCAGGGCTTGGATCCCCAGGAGGCGTTGGCGGAGTTAATTACGATCGCCGATGAGGTGGCCCAAATCAAAACCCTCACAGGCCGCGACCAACCCACGGTGATCACCTAGGCTCTTCCCCTAGACCGAGGGCGATCGGCATCAATTTTCGTAGGGGCAATCCCCCCGTGGTTGCCCCAGTTTTTGACCGGTCGCGGGTCGGCACCGGGGCACAACCCCCGACGGTCGAGGGTTCCAGACTAAAAGCGCCCTAACGGCCTAGGTCGGGTTCCAGGCCAGCGGCCCGCAGTTGGGCTAACAAGCGTTCTGCCCGTTGGCGTTCCTGGTCCGCCTGTTGTTGGGCCTGTTCGGCCTGGTGCTGGGCCACATCAGCCCGTTGACGCTCCTGTTGGGCCTGTTGTTGGGCCTGTTGGGCCTGTTGTTGGGCTAAATCCGCCCGTTGGCGTTCCTGGGCGGCTTGTTCCGAACTCCAGAGCAGGAGATTTCCCGCACTGTCCCACCAGCGCAGCCAGTAGCCCGATCGGTCCTCCCAGTCCCCCTGCCACACCCCAAGGTACAGATCCAGGGCTTCGATCCAATAGCGATCGCCGGGGCCAGGGCTTTGGATTTGGTAGCGATCGTCCCCGTCTAGGCGATACAGTTCCAAGGTTCCCGCCTCAGGTTCAAAAATGCCATAGTGGGGAACCTTAAGAACCTGCTCGTAGAAAAACCATTTCCCCGGTGGATAGGTGGGCTTAGTCGAATATTCGCCCCCCTCTTTGTGGGAGAGAAATTCTAGGGCGATCGCGGGGGGACTGCCTTGGCGGTGGGGGGTGTAGCTGCGGTTGACCTCAGCATGGGGGACCGTAATTTCGGGCACATAGGCCCAGTCCGGGGCTTTCAAGACGATGCGGCCTTGGAGCGTGGCACAAATGGGATAGTTTGTGCAGGTAAAGCTCTGGGGCGG
>JAYKJG010000023.1:0-6839 GCA_035286285.1 Prochlorothrix sp. | reverse complement strand
TATAGACTCCGGCTTGGTAGGTTTTTTGGTCTGGGTGCCGCAGGGACCACCACCGAGACCACAGTTCCCAGGCAAAGGCCGATCGAATTAGCCCCGCCGCTGCCAGATCTTTGCCGATCATCTGGGCGGGGGTTCCGGGCTGAATTTCCACCTGGACCTGTAAAGCGCCCTCCTCTGGGGCCACGGGAGCCTTGGCCCACTGCCACCAGCGCCAGCCCTGCCAGGTGCCTAGCCCCATCACGAAGACGATCGCAACACTGTAGGTAAGCCAGGGAAACCGCCGGGAACGCGGGGTTGGGCCGGGGGCAGGGGGGCGGGACGGAGGGACGGGCGACGGGGCCATGGGGTTAGGGCAGGGGTAAGGGACAGGGGACAGCTTAGGACCAAGTGTCCCTATTTTAGCGACTAGGCGGGAAGCCCCGTGCAAGACCTGTGAGGGAAGGACAGGGCACTGTAGCGATTTCCAGGGGTTTCCATGGACCCGTTCACTTCCATGGACCCGTTCACTGATGATGGGGACTGGAAGTTTTGACTAAATTTGCCAGATATTCGAGCGCTCCGTATAAGGTTTGGATTTTATCGATCGTGTAGTTTTGGTTGTCTTTCGTGAATAGGTCGGTGCATAAAGAGCCAAATTGCCAGAGATTGCCATCTGTGACGATGCCATAGACGGGCTTTTCTGGATCGTTATTCATTTTTTGTGATGCTACCAGTTCCGCCAAGCATTGGCCCCATCCTTGCTCAAAATCATTTTTCTTGGCTTCGATGACAATGACGATCGGGGTCTCAAGGACTGTTTTCCCCAAGGCCGATCGCCTAGAAAACATATAATCTGGCGTACCGGACAGGACTTCATCAAAGGCGATAGCTTTCTGAATCCAAAAGGAATAGTCTTGGCTATGGTTTTTATAAACGGCCCTGAGAAGGGGGGAGATGATCAATTCACTGCGGGCGGCTTCGGAGGCAAAAATATCAATGTTTTCCTGATTAAACTGGAAGTCTTCGATCAGGGATTGGGGAACGGGAACGTCGATCGCTTTGATAAATGTTTTCTCAATATATCTGATGTTATAGGCTTTTTGAACATCAGCGATCGTTTTGAACTGGCTAAAAGACATAGTTTTACGTGAATGATGGACAATGGATAGGTTCGCTTCTAAGCGATGGACTCAAGCAATATTTATTCTTTCTGCTTAAGATCACCAATCTCGTCATCGAACTGGGTCATGTCACTTTGAAGCAACCCAGACCCTAACCTGGCTCAAAAGGCTCGTAGTGCGGACTTTAGTCCGTACCGGGGCAAACGTGAAATGCACCGGAGCAACCCAGACCCTAACCTGACCCAAAAGGTTTGTAGTGCGGACTTTAGTCCGTACCGAGGCAAACGTGAAATGCACCCGCTCTTTTCTTGTCCTGTACTGAGATTTTTCTTTAACTTCTTACTCATTCCCTATTCTCTCCTCCCAAAAAATCCACAATCTCCTGATAAAATCCTAGCCCCTTGCCCTCACTACTCTTTGCTGTCACCACAACCCCCAAGGTCTCCAGCAAAGACCCGATCGTCGCATCACAAACCAAATCCAAAAGTTCACTTAAATCATCTTGGTTCTGCTGCCCATAGACCAGTGCATTAATATAATCATTGCGGATTTGGTTATCGATCACCACGATCGGATAGCCCGATCGAATCAACAACAAATTCATCAGTAATCGCCCCGTGCGGCCATTGCCATCCCGAAACGGATGGATCGACACAAACCGATAATGGGCGATCGTCGCATATTCGATCGGATGCAAACCCAAAGCCTCCTCAGCATTGAGCCAAGTGACAAAATCATACATTAACTGCGACAGCAAATAATGGGGCGGATAACGGTAATTTGTTCCCGCTGCCATCACATCCAACGTTCGATAACTCCCCGCCTCCTCCGGGTTAATTTTGCGGAGAATCAAATTATGAATCTGCTTAATTTCCCATTCCTTAATTTCCGTCTCCTGTTGGGCCAATGCTTCAATGTAAGCGATCGCCTCCTGGTGGCCAATCACCTCCAAATGTTCATCTAGTGTTTTACCACCGATCGCAATCCCCTTGGTTAATACCAACTCCGTTTCACTCTGGGTTAATGTATTGCCCTCGATCGCATTGGAGTTATAGGTAAACTGAACGTCATAGCGTTTTTTGAGTTCAGCCACGATCGTTGGGTCCAAGGGTCTAAAGCCATCGAGCCACCCTTTGAGTTTGTCAATTTGCCCGAACTTATCTTGATCCTTCACCCTTAAATAGTCCCTTAAATAGTCTTGGATTAACGCCGTTAAAGAAAATCCTGATTGTTGAGTTAAGCCAATCAGTTGGCGAATAAATTTCGCGTATAAGTTAGATTCGGCAATTTTTTGCATATCTTACCGCTCTAAAGCTGAATGGTGAGGTGCCTGGGGCGTTCACCGCTTTGAAACCATGAAGAAAGTCTGGGAGAAGCAATTTTAAGCGCAAAAGTCCCCTGCCTTGGTCGGGGAGCTTACAGAGGGAGGGCAAAACTGCACGCTCCAAAGGCCAGACCAGCTAAGGCGATGCTGAGATCAAAACGACCATCAAAGCACACACCTTCTTAAAACGAGGATCCTTGAGTTGTTAGGCACTTTAACAAGCTTAGCTGATGGCTGTAAAGCAGTCTTCACGATCGGTTACCCATACCCCACAACAGCCCCGCAGTTCTGGACTGCCCGATCGATCGCCGGTTTTCGTCCCTTTTTCCGCTCAATTTCGGCTTAAACCCAATAAAAAACCGGAGATTTATCCTAGATAGATCCCCGGTGTCAGTTTCTCTTTGGCTGAGGTAGCACCCGTAAAAGCAGAGAGAGGCCCACAGGAATAGGCAGAAACCTAACCCCTGGGTTAAGGCAACGCTCCTACCGCAAAACCTTAGGAAACCCTAGCAAACCCTAGCAAACCCTACTGCTCTGCTCCCTCAATCACCGCAAAGCCCTGGCGTTGGATATTTTCCGTCACCACACGGGGTTCCATAAATTGGATCAAATAATCTGGACCCCCCGCCTTAGACCCCACGCCGGAGAGCTTGAAGCCGCCAAAGGGCTGCCGGTTGACGATCGCCCCCGTAATACTGCGGTTAATGTACAAATTACCCACCTCAAAGTCTGCCTTAGCCCGATCGAGGTGGGACGGCGTGCGGGAGTACAGCCCCCCCGTCAGGGCATAATCCGTTCCATTGGCCACTTGCAGCGCCTCTTCAAAGGTTTTCACCTTAATCACGCTCAAAACCGGCCCAAAGATCTCCTCCTGGGCAATTGTCGCATCGGGCTTAACCTCACTAAAGATCACCGGCCCCACAAAATAGCCCGTTTCCGGTGCCTCCATTTCCAGCGCCAGCGTCGCCTCAGTCTTGCCCTTGGCGATATACTCCCGAATCTTGGCCTGGGCACTGCCATCCACCACCGGACCCATCTGGACTCCTGGATTGTCCGTTGATCCCACGTTTAGGGATTTGGTTGCTTCCACCAAACGGGCCAGGAAAGCCTCATAAACTGGCTCTAAAACAATGGCACGGGAGCAAGCCGAACATTTTTGACCACTGTAGCCAAAGGCCGAGTACACCACCCCCGCAACCGCCTGATCCAGGTCCGCGCTCTCATCCACAATAATGGCGTTCTTACCGCCCATTTCCGCCACCACCCGCTTCAGGTGCTTCTGGCCCGGTTGCAGCACCGCCGCTTCGGCATAGATCTGACAGCCCACCTCACGGGAGCCAGTAAAGGCGATCAGATGGACATCTTTATGCTTAACCAAGTGGGAGCCAACACTAGAGCCAGGACCGGGAATATATTGGAAGACTCCCTTGGGAATCCCCGCTTCCACTAGGATTTCCGCTACTTTCGCCATAATAACCGAGGAAGGGGCCGCAGGCTTGAGCAGAGTGCAGTTGCCGGTCACCAAAGAGGCAACGGTCATGCCCGTGGGGATGGCGATCGGGAAGTTCCAAGGCGAAATGACCAGGGACAACCCACGGGGCTGATAGTGGTAGCGATCGGTCTCACCCACCACATCCAAGTTAATTTCCTGGTCTAAACGCTCCATTTCCGCCGCATAGTACCGACAGAAGTCGATCGCCTCGCTCACTTCCGGATCTGCTTGGTCGTAGGGCTTGCCCACCTCCAGCACCACCCAAGCCACTAATTCAGTGCGGCGGGCTTCCATTAAGTCTGCGGCTTTGCGAATAATCGCAGCCCGTTCCTGGGCAGGGGTCGCTTTCCAGGCGGGAAACGCAGCCTTAGCAGCAGCAACTGCTTTTTCCGCTTGCTCAAGGCTAATTTGGCCCATTTCCCCGATAATTTCACTGGGGTTACAGGGATTCTCGGACTTGAGGGTGCGATCGGTCTGGACAAACTCCCCATTGATCAGGGGCCAGTAGGTTTTGCCCAGTTGTCCCCGCACCGTTTGCAGCGCCGCCAAGGTCGCTTCCCGCTGGCGCTTATCGGCATAGTTGCTGTCCGCAGCGGGATGAAAGGCAGCGGTCGTGTGGAGGTGGGCACTGGGGTCTGAGGCAGTGGTGACCGTCGGGGGAGCTAGTAGCTCCTCAATGGGCCGATCTTCTAGATTTTGGCGCAGAAAAGAGGTATTTGCAGTATTTTCCAGCAAACGACGAATTAAATAGGCCATTCCCGGCAGCAGATTGCCATAGGGGCAGTAGACCCGCACCCGATAGCCCTGATCGGTCAGCGCCTTCGCCAACTGATCCCCCATGCCATAGAGCACCTGCATTTCCCAAGCGCGACGGGGGACTTTTAGGGCTTCAGCAATGGCGATCGTCCCGGCTTGGGAGCGGACATTGTGGCTTCCGATCGCTGCATAGAGGTAATCATGGTTTTCCAGCAAAATCTGGGTCATTTTCTCGAAATTAGCATCGGTTTCGACTTTATACTCAAAAACCGGGTTCGGCCAATGCTTTTGCCGTGACTTGATCGTTTCCTGATCCCAGTAGGCTCCCTTAACCAGCCGCACCGTAATGGGATGTTCCCGCAACTTGGCCCAGGCCACTAAATCCCGCAAATCCTGCTCAGATTCCCGCAAATATGCCTGAAGCGTCACGCCGATATCAGTCCGGCTGCGGAACTCTTCCTCCAGCAGCAAATCCTTCAGAATCGCGAGGGTAATACTCTTGTAGGCATACTGTTCCATATCAAAGTGGACCGCAACGCCCAACTCCTGCGATCGCCGCAGCAACGTCCGAATATGGCCGCTCACCTTCTCCCGGCTCCCCTTTTCATCCAGGGCATCAAATTGGGAGTAAAAGGCAGTGAGTTTAACGGAAACCTGAGCTTTAGGCAGATCCTTGCCATCAGCTTGATCAATTTGCTCCACCGTGGGCCAGCGCTTGGCTGCTTCCGAGAGCTTTTCCATTAGCTCCAGATAGCGATCGCGGTAGGATTCCGCCTCTGCTTCGGTAATGACCGCCTCCCCCAGCAAATCAATCGTAAAAGCTTGCTTTTGTTTGCGCAGACGCTCCAGGGTCTTGATCACTTGATCGATCGTGGCCCCAGAAATATAGCGGTAGGCGAGGGTTTCCACCGCCGTCATAATGGTCGTCGCCGCCAACTGACCGGGCATAGAACTGGCTTCGGTGAAGTTGAGGAGCTTTTTGAGGGCATCGGGCAACTCCACATCCTCAGCGGTCATATATTCCTGCAAGTGCCGCGCCACTTCGGCTTTGCTCTGGAGGGCGGGCAAGCAGTCAATAAAGTGGAACAGTTGCACCCGCAGGCCGGGGTGTTCCATGGTCCAACCCAGGAGCCGATCGTCCCAGCGCATTTGGTCCCGCAGTTGGGCGAGGAAAGATTTGCCGGTTTTGGTAGCTTTGAGCAGTTGTTGGGCGATCGCCTGGGTTTGGCTTTCGTAGGGGGTAGGGGCTTGGGCAACCACAGTATTTTCTCCTGAGTGAGGGTGTCGCAACGTTAGGGGACCGTTCCCCAGAGGGTCGTGCGCCCACGGGGGGGATCTCCCAAAACTCCATTGTCCTCTACAGGTTGAACCTGTGGCTAGGGGCCAGTTGAGATTGTTGCCAAACTGGAATCGATCCCGTGCTTTCCAGTGACCGATATCGCTCCAGTGAGGGTGTTATGATCATCATAATGATCATCAATGGAGTCTCAGAAATAAAGCTTCAGAAATAAAGCCACAGAGGCCAGTCACGCCTATGTTTCAGCCCCGATTTCACCCCCCCCTAGCCCCGATCGACTTTGAGACCTTTCTGGATCAGTATCCAGAGGATGGCGATCGTTATGAACTGATTGAAGGAGAACAGATTGCAGTGCGCCCGATCGGGGATCATGAACGTGTTGCCATTTTTCTCAATGATGAACTTAGCTGGGAAATTCGCCGTTTAGGGCTAAATTATGCCGTTTCTCGCAATACCTTGGTGCAGTGCGATCGACCCTACAATGGCTATCTGCCAGATGTGATTGTGTTGGATAAGTTGGCCTTGGGCAGCGATCCCGCCTGGGCTAGAGCTTCGACACTGTCGCGGGGACAGTCCGCTAAAGTGGTGATTGAAGTCGTTAGCCAGAACTGGGCCACGGACTATGGGCCAAAATTGACGGATTATGAGCGATTACAGATTCCAGAATACTGGATTGTCGATTATTTGGGCCTAGGGGCAGGGCGTTATATTGGGGTGCCCAAGCGTCCAACGTTGTCAGTGTATTGCTGGGTTGAGGGCGAATACCAAGTGCAACCGTTTCGGGGAACAGAGCGGATCGTCTCTCAGGTTTTCCCGGAACTCCAGCTTACTGCGGCCCAAATTTGCCAAGCGGGTGCTTAATTTGCAGAA
>JAYKJG010000022.1:0-5179 GCA_035286285.1 Prochlorothrix sp. | reverse complement strand
AGGGGAACCAGTTCCACTTCATAGAACAGGAAAAACAAAATATAGTCTTGGGCCAAAAATGCCCCTGTAACCCCGCCACTGATAATCAGCATCAGGCTGTAGTAGAGGTGAGGCCGCTGAAGGTCTGAATCGGTGCAATAAATGACGAGGGCGATGATCAAGACGTTGAGCAGGACCAAGGGCAGGGCGAGGCCATCCACCCCTAGGGCATAGTGAACCCCAAGGGTGTCGAGCCACGGGAGGTTTTCTTGGAACTGGAAGCCGGGATCCTGTTGCTGGAACTGGAAGGTGAGGAGCAGGGCTAGCGCAAGGGTGAGAACTGAGGCGAAACCGGCTCCCGATCGAATCAGGGCAGGGCTGGTGTTGCGGGGCAACAATCCGATCAAGATTGCTGCAACCACGGGGATCCAGATTAAGGCGCTGAGCATTCCGACTCCTCTTGTAACGGCGGATGGGTAAGGGGTGATGGGTTAGGCTACGTTTTGGGTGTTGCGCACAAGCTGTTCCATCTTTGTTCCATCTTATTAAAGAACCGCAATATTCCTTGACTTAATCTGGGTCTGCCGCCAGCCCGGTCAGCACAGCGGCGATTTGGCCAAGGGCGAGGCCGCCGTCGTTGGGGGGAAAGTGCTGGGGCCAGTGGGGATCGAAGCCTGCCGATCGCAAAGCCGCCACCGATCGCGTGAGCAAAAGCTGATTCTGGAAGCAGCCACCGCCTAAAACAACGGTTTCCAGGCCAACCCGCTGGGCAACGGCGACGATCGAGTCCACCAAAACATCATGAAACCCCAAGGCTAGGGCTTCTGGGGCCGTTCCCCGTTGCCGGTGCTGGAGGATCCAGCCGACGATCGGCTCCCAATCCAAAACCCAAGGCCGATCGGCCTCCCCCGGCGGGGCAACAGCGGGCCGGATCAACCCTAGCCCTTGGGCCAGACTTTCGGCTCTGACGGCCTCGATCGCGCCCTGCATCCCCCCCTTCAGCCCCCGCTGGGCCGCAAACTCGACCGCCATTGCACCTTGGCCCTCAAAGCTGCATTGGGTTTCTAACCCTAGTAAGGCGGCGATCCCATCAAATAAACGGCCCATACTGGAGGTTAAGGGACAGTTCAGCCCCCGATCGAGGGCTTGGTTGAGAATTCGCCAATCACTGGCCCTAAAATAGGGTTCCAAGACGGGCAGTAACTGGCCATCGCCGATGGCATGGAGCAGGCCCAAGGCCGATCGCCGGGGTTCCCGTGCAGCCCGATCGCCCCCCGGTAGGGGAAACTGCCGCCAATGGGCCACCCGCCTAAAGCCCGGTTGCTCCCGACTTGGCTCAACCCGCAGAAACTCCCCCCCCCACAGGGTCCCCTCCAGCCCCAAGCCCAAGCCATCCCAAGCAATGCCCAAAACCGGCCCCTGAAGCTGCTGTTCTGCCATAACTGCACGAATATGGGCGTAGTGGTGCTGGACCGGCAGAATGGGCAGGGGTTGTTGGGGATCCGTTGCGAGGCTTTGGCTGAGGATTTGGGCCAACTGACTGGAGCCATAGTCGGGATGGGCATCGCAGGTGATTAAGGTGGGCCGCAGTTCATAGAGGCGGCAGAGGGTCGCAAGGGTTTCCTGGAGCCGATCGCGGCTGCGTAGGGTCTCTAAATCGCCAATGTGGGGGCTTAAAATCACCTGGCCCTGGTGATAGAGGGCAATGGTATTCTTGAGATGGCTACCCAGGGCTAGGATCGTCTGCTGAGTTGGATTTTCGCCCAAAAACAACGGCAGTGGAGCATAGCCCCGTGCCCGTCGCAGGATCAAAGGCCGATCGGCCACCCAGCGCACCATGGAGTCATCCACAGGCCGCGCGATCGGTCGATCGTGGCTCAAAATCCCATCGGCGATCGACCCCAGCCGCTCCAAAGCATCCCCCGTTTGCCAACACAACGGATCCCCCGACCCATTGCCACTGGTCGCCACCACCGGAAACCCACACTCCCGCAGCAAAAGAGAATGCAGCGGCGTATAGGGCAGCATTACGCCCAAATTGGGATTGCCGGGGGCAAGGCTGGGGGCAAGGGGCAGTAAAGGGGAGTCGAGGGGAGTCCCAGGGGGGGCATCGGGGCCGATCGGGGAGGGCCGATCGCGGCGAGCCAGCAGCACGATCGGAGCCTCAGGAGACTGCAAAAGATCGCGTTCTGGGGCTGAAACCTGGCAATAAGCGCTAACCGTCGCAAAATCCGCAAACATAACCGCTAAGGGCTTCTGGGGCCGCTGTTTGCGCTGGCGCAGTTGCTGCACTGCGGCTTCATCCTGGGCATTCACCATCAAATGAAATCCCCCTAGCCCCTTAATCGCGAGGATTTTCCCGGCCCTCAGGGCTTGGATCGCTGCTTGTAGGGCTTGTTCACCGGTTAAGACTGGCTCTGGGGCAAAATTGGGCTGGTTGGCATCAAGGCGCGGCCACCAACTGAGGCAAGGACCACAGACAGAACAGGCGTTAGGTTGAGCATGGAAGCGCCGATCGCCGGGATCAGCATATTCCGCAGCGCAGGCGGGGCAGAGGGGAAACTGGGCAAGGGTGGTGTGGGGCCGATCGTAGGGGAGGCGGTGAATAATGCTGTAGCGGGGGCCGCAGTGGGTGCAGTTGGTGAAGGGGTAGCGATGGCGGCGGTTGTCCGGGTTCCACAGGTCCCCAAGACAGGCCGAGCAGGTGGCTAAATCCGGCAAAACAAAGGCCGTGGGGGGGCTATGGCCCTGGGATGGGTGAATGGTAAAGTCTGCCTCAGCGGGACACAGGTCTAGGGCTGTAATCACAACTTGGTGTAGCTGGCTGTGGGGCGGTTTCTCCCGATCGAGCCGGTCCTGAAACTGCTGCAACGGCTCCGGCTCACCTTGCACCTCGATCGTCACGCCCTCGCTGCTATTGCACACCCACCCCGTCAGCCCCAACTCCCGCGCCAATCCATACACAAAGGGCCGAAATCCCACCCCTTGCACTAAACCTTGGATGTGGTAGCGCGATCGAGACAGGTTCATGACAGATTTTGCCAGAAAATTCTGATGTATCACTAGAACAAGGCATAAATCGGACATCTCTAACTAGTTCTATCACTAGTTAACTAGTTTTTAACTAGTTCCCACGCTCTGCGTAGGAGTTCCTCCCTAGGCGCTCCAGCGCCCTCTGTCCCCCTGCTCCCCCTGGTTACTGCGGGGAAGCTCTCCAAGTGGGGCAGAAAACCGACACGATCGGGGCAATTCCCCCGTGGTTAACCCGGTTTTAGGCCAATTCAGGAAACCACAGGGAACCCCGACCACCAGGTTTAGCCGATTTCGCGATCGGCCAGGGAATCGACCCACTTTTTCAGTTGAGCCGCCGCCACATCTTTGCCGCCCCAACCAAAGGCGATCGCCACCGCCACCGCGATCGCGCCGAAGAGCAACCCAAAGGCCAGATCAACGATATTGGTTGCAATGCCCATTTGGCGCAAACCCATCGCCGAGCCAAAGATCACGATCGAAATCCGGGCCGCATTGGCCAGGAGCTTACTTTGGCGATCGCCGGGAAGGCTGACCACGCGATAGGTCAGATTCCCCAGGAACAGGGCCAGAGCAAAGACCACTAAACCCGCCAGAATTTGACCACTGCCAGCCGTCAGCAGGGCAATAATGGCGCTGAGTTGCTCCAATTCCAGGGAATCCACAGCTTCAATAACGCCGATCAGCATCAGGCCAACCCCGGCCAGAATTCCCACAATTTCCGAGGGGGTTTTGGTGGGAGTCGCCGCAGTCTCGGTTGAGTCTGAGGCGGACGGGGGAACTAGGGTTTGCAGGCCCAGCCAGTTGAGCACATCGTTAAAGCCCAAGCCCGTGAGCAACTGCGTCACCAAATCCGTGACAAATTTAGCGCCCAGGTAGAAGAGGAAGAGAATCAGGCTTGCTTGCAGCAGGTAGGGCAATGCTGCCAGGATTTGGTTCAGCATCGACACCGCAGGCGCAGAAATGGCCTCGATCGCCAACGCTTCCAGGGCCGCGATCGCCGTGAATAAAATCACCAGCGCATAGATAAGATTGCCCACCAACTTCGACAGGCTGAGGCTCTCGCCACTGAGGCCAAAGCGACGGCCTAAGCTATCGCTGCCCACGGCTGCCAGGAAGCTGGCCACAATATTTTGGATAAATTTGGCTAGAATCCAGCCAATCAAGCCAATCAGAGCCGCCTTGAGAACCTGGGGCAGGGCCGACAGAATTTCATCCAAGAGATTCTGGACCGGGGCAAGGGGGCCTTCCAGTTGGAGCGCCCCCAAAATCGACGGCAGGAAGAACAGCCACACAAACCAGTAGAGAATGGTCCCCATGGTTTCATTGAGGGGCACGGGCAGCGGCGACTCCTCACCGCCCCCAAGGCGCTCGGCCAGTTGGGTGTCTAAGTTATAGCGCTTCATGACCTGGGTCAGTAGTAAGCGCACGATCGTAGCCATAATCCAAGCTGCACCGCCTAGGATCAAGGCACTGAGCACACGGGGTGCATAGGTGGTAATTTCGCCTAAAAATCCTTCCAGGGGGCTAGAAACAGCATCTAACTCCAGCACATTAAAGAAGGCAACAATGGCAAACACCATCACTACCCAAAAGGCAAAGGCACCGATCCAGTTCTCCACCTTGGGGAGTTCACCTTCCGTTTGGCCCATTAGCCAGCCCGCCACCTTGTTGTCCACGGTGGTCTTATTGAGCAAGCCTCGAACCAAGGAGGAGACGATCAGGGCAATGATCCAGCCCACTAGCAAAATGCCGATCGCACCCGCCAAATTGAGCACTCGGTCAGACACTTCACTGAGAATGCCGTCCAGACCCAAATTACTAATCAGGTCACTTTTGGCAGCCGCCGCTTGGGCTAGCAACAACTGCCCGCTCTCCCCTGTGCCCGAATTTGTGCCAAGGGCCAGGGAATGATGGGGTAGTAAAGGGAACATGGAGTTATAGGTCCAAAAATGCGACTGAACAACGTAAAACAACCCCCTAAAGTCGAGAACAAGCGAAAACGAGGGGGTGATGGGGTTAGATGAGGGACTGCGATCGAAGGGGGAAGATAAGCCGCAATCGCCACCCCAACGGTGAGGAGTGTTTAAACAGAGTTCTAGGGCAAGGAAATCTAGGGCAAGGAAATCTAGAATATTGACATAACCCTATCGATAGCATTTAGAGGGTA
>JAYKJG010000021.1:0-7817 GCA_035286285.1 Prochlorothrix sp. | reverse complement strand
AACCGCCGCCCCCAACGTCGCCAAAGTATGGACCACAAACCGCAGTTGTCCCGAACTGCCGCCGGTACTCATCAAAATCCAACCCGCTTGCAGTTGAGTTGAGGAGACCGCTGAAGTTGCCCCCGTCCCTGGGGTCGCAGACTTGCAATCGTCTGTCCAGTTCTCCCTTGCTACCGCGATCGCCGCTGTGTAGTCGTCTGTCCAGTGCTTCCCTACTAACCCGTTCTCCCCTCCTAAAGGGAGACTAGAGGGGATGCCTTGAGCTTCAGAACACTCCCCTAAAATCCCATGGGGCCGAGCCAAGGCCAGCACCTGCCGCCATTCCTGCCCTTGCCATGCCGGATTCGCCAAAAACACCACACTGGGCACGATCGTCGCCGCCCAAAAATCAGCCCAAAATTCCAGGGGATCCGTTGCACAAAGCACCAACCTCAAGGGATCCACCGGCCCTAACGTCCGATGCTCAACGGCTCTACCTCGCAACCCCTGGAGCCACTGCACCCGATCGGCCACCGCCCCCCGCAACTGCGCCCCCGTCACCCCCCACAACCAAGGCTCCGCCGCCCGCTCCGGAGTCCAGCCTAACCACCGATCGCCCCCAGCCTTCCCCATCAGCCGCCCTAAAACTGGATAAACCGCCAAACCTCATCTGCCGTAGCCGAATCTAGCCCATCCTGTTGCAAAAACTGGCTCACCCCCAGCCCCGCTGCCCGCTGCTGGCCGGAATGCTGCCCAGCCCACTCCGCCGCCAAAGTCAACACCGCCTGCCGCCCGATCGCACTCTCAAAGGCCGACGAAAACACCAAATCCAACTCCGGCAAGCCCAACAGATCCCGCACCGCCTGGGGCGACCCCGCCAAGGACGGCTTCAGCACAAACACCCCCCGCCAACCTCGATCGTAGGCTGCCCGCACCTGCTCCACCGTCGTCACCGACTCATCCACCGCGATCGGCGTTTGGTACTCCTGGGCCAAGGCTTGCAACAGCGGCCAGGGGTCATAGCTTGCAAGAGCCGCCGCCGCTTCCGGCTCCAACGGCCCCAGGGAAATATCCGCAAACAGCCGCGCCGCGATCGGCTGCTCCACAAACTCAATTTGCCCCAGGCGATCGCACACCTCCAACAACCGCCGCGCCCCCGCCTCCTCCAGCTTGCCATTGGCATCCAGCCGCAGCTTGGCCTCACCGGGGAGCGCCTGACAAAGGCTCTGCACCAACTCTAAATCCTGGGCCAAAGGCCGATCGCCCACCTTCAGCTTAAACGTGCGGTAGCCCTGCTCCCAGAGCGCTTCCCAAGCCCCTAATCCTGCCGAATTCAGCGGCAACAGGGCCGCTTGGGGTAAATCTGGCCCGCGATCGAGGTGGGCTTGGTCTGGCCAAAAAGGTACAGCGGGGTCAGGCTCTGGCGATCGCTGCAACTGCTCCCAAGCCCAACCCAGCCCAAAGCGCGTCGCCGGAAGCGTGTCCGGAATCGCCGCGATCGCCTCCGCCGTCACCCCATCGGGCCACTGCCGCAACCAACGCCCACAGAACTGAAACACCCCATCAAAGCTCTCCCCCGCAAACCAGGGGATCGGCGCAATCTCCCCATAGGCCACCCGATCGCCCTGCTGAAGCCGGACAATCATCCCCAAGCGGCTGCTCCAAACCCCCAGCGGCGTAAACAAGGCTTGGCGAAACACCCGGCTATAGTGGCGAAACTGAAACTGAACTGCTGGGGCCATGATTCCTAAGGGGTTGTGTCCTAGGCTCTCTAGGCTATCAAGTTATTGCCCCTTAATCACCTTAATCAGCAGTTGGGCCAACTCCGTAAGCTGCTTGCGATCGAAGGTCTGAATCAAGACCTGAGCCGCAGCCTTGGGATCCTTGGGAATCACCACCTCATTCGCGCTCACAGGCGGAGCCGCTGCCACTGGAGCCGCCGCAACCGGAGCCGCTGCCACTGGAGCCGCCGCTGGAGCCGCCGCAACCGGAGCCGCTGGCGCTGGACCCGCTAGCTTTTGCAGATTGGCACTCAGTTGCACCGTTGCCGCCTTACCCGCCGCAACTGCCTCACTGGACCCCTTTAGCTCCTTAATCACGATCGGGGCCAGCACCTGGAACGTTGCGCGAGGATTAGCCACAGCCCGCTTGGTCGCCTGGGTCAAGTTCGCCCAGGGTTCCACCCCCGGAGCCAAAGCCGTCAGGCGATCGCAGCAGCCCTGGAGCTTCTGCCGAGCCGCCTCACCATCCGCCTGCTTAAACAGCGCCAACATTTCCTTCAGCACTCCCATCACCTGGGGCGCAAAATTCGCCGGAACCGCAGCCGTACCGCCCCCCGCACCAGTCAACTGGTTCAGGTGATCCTGAAGCTGCCGAAAAACCGGCTCAATCTCCGCCACAGCCTGCTCTGCTTCATCATCCTGAAGCCCATAGGGACTTTGCAGATCTTCCAAAAGCTGTTGCAGCGTATCAAAACCCCGGAGGAACAAATCCTCAGCCACCTGGTCAACCTGGGGGGTTTCCGCCTCTTCCTTTAAAATCTTAAAACAGTCTTCTAGGCGGTGGGCTACCTTTTGGACACTGGAAAACCCCAACATCGCCGCCCCCCCTTTAACCGAGTGGGCCGCCCGGAACAGTTCATTGACCTGCTCCTGATCCGCCAAAACCTCCTGAAGATTCAACAACCCCTTTTCAATGGTTGTCAAATGTTCCCGTGCTTCTTCAATGAAGAACCCTAGTACCTGTTGGCGCTGAGCATCCACGGTAGTACTCCTCCACCTTTCCTAGAACAGCCTGTGAGCAATCGAATGAGAAAACCAGTCCACCTGTGCCCCTAGAGTCACCAGATCAACCAATGCCTCCCCTTGGGTTCTGTGGTCCGTTTCCCCTGAAGTAGATTTTATGAGCAGGTCTACCCTAAGCTGGATAACCCTGAGCAGGTCTACCCTAAGCTTGGTAACCCTGAGCTTAGTAACCCTGTTACAACCCCTGATTGACCGACAAAAGTGGGGCAAACCTAGGCATAGCAGGCGGTTCAGGAAACCTGACCCCTGCGATTCCTCATGTCTTGTAGGGGCGTGGTTTTCGCGCCCCCGGCAGAATGTTTTGTCAGTCAACCAGGTTATAACCCTGTCTTGTAGAACAGAGTCTGGTATCGCAGCACCACAACACCCCTAGGAAGAGACCCTGGCGGAAGTTGCAGCCGACAGCCTGTGCCCATGGGACCAAAGATCAACCACTTGCGCAAGCTGTAGCGAGGACAACAGTCCCCCCAGAGGCTAGAAGCCCCCGTTTTCCTGCCTAACCAAACCGCAACGCTGATAGGGCAGCAGCGCCGCACCATGGTGCAATTGTAAAGCAATCCCTTAGGGATCACCAATAGGAGACCTAGACCCACTAGGAACCCCCCCCAACTTATCCCACAACGGCAATTTTGGGGCTAAATTGCACAATTTTTTTGGGATGGGGCCAGGGATGTCCGCCCAGTAGTCACCCCATCGGGTTCCTAACGCCTTGAGCTAGACTTGTTCTTTCGGACTGTTGTGGATGAGATCTGGAAAAACAGGCGAAGACAGACAGGAGCGCCAGCGGGACAAATTGTGACGTAATGCCTAGCTCCGTTTATAGTATTCGCGAGATTTGAGGCAGATTAATATAATTACCCCTTGACACCCTCAATAATCACCCCGCTTTGTCTTAAGATCTGTATCAATTTCAGGGGATAAGGGTTGCGCCTACCCAAGGAAAAGCGCTAGGTTTACTCATGCGTGTTCCCTGGGGTTTGCTCGTCCTAGACCCTGATCAACTCAAATTCAGTTCTAGGGAAAGAGATAACCCAGTGCTGTTGATGTTACTCTAACTTTCCTGGCTCCCATGGCTTCATTTTTGAGTAGCCTCTCAATTACGGCGGTTTCTCAAGATAAATTGCCAGGGTATAAGGTTACTGAGACAGCGCAAATGTGGTTAACTAAGGGACGGTTACCCTAACCGCGTTCAATGTTTCCCTCGGCATTGGTTTCCCTCAGCATTGCTGTTGCTCTTGGGTCTCCGCTGTTACCAAGGTATCCGTCCCGGCTTGCACCAGCCAGCCGCCACCCCTCCGGTAATCGCCATGCTGTTACAGGTTGCGGTTCTCCTCCTCAGCCAGACAGGAGCAAAGCAGTCCTAGATCCACTCCATGCGGGGATATCTTTAAGTGAACTATAGTAGTCTGCTGTGATATCTGAAGACCCCTCACCCCCAACCCCTCTCCCAGGACGGGAGGGCAGAGCGAGAGCCTTTATATTTCATTGCGGATCGCTATACCCTAGATTCAAGCTGTAGGCTTGGTTCACCCGCTTGAGAGGTTTCCCGCTGAAGAGATTTCTCTTTGTGAGATGACCCCCCAGCCTGGGATAATAATCTCTACAACCTACTATCCATGAAGCACATGGTGTCCCCTAGGGTCTCTCGCCAATTACCCAGTGTTGATCCTTAACTCAAGGAAGCAATGAAAAAGATTTTAATTGTTGATGACGATATTACGCTTCGGACTGCTCTCACACGCTACCTGGAGAAAAGGGACTACATTGTACGGGATGCAGCCTCGGGCCTGGAAGGACTCGCCGTTTTTGAGAAAGATCCCCCTGATCTGATCGTCTCCGATGTCATGATGCCGGAAATGGACGGGTTTGAGTTCTGCCGCCAAATGCGGGCCAGCCGGGAAGGGCAGCTTATCCCCCTGATTTTTCTGTCCAGCCGGGGGGATGTGGAGGATCGCATCCAAGGCCATGTGCTGGGGGCTGATGATTACCTGATTAAGCCCTTTGAGCCACGGGAACTGATTGCCAAAATAGAGGCTCAGTTGGAAAGATCGCGCCGGATTCATGCGGAAATTATTCGCTTGATGCAGCAGGCGAAGGTCATGAGTGTGGAGCCGGAAACCCGCCCCGCCCCTGAACCGCTGCCCCTCACGCCAGCGGAGGAGAAGGTGTTTTGGGAAGTGGTCCAAGGTTACACGAACCGTCAGATCGGCGATCGCCTGTTCATCAGCCCCCGGACGGTCCAAACCCACCTCAGCAATATTCTCGGTAAGCTCAATTTGGACAACCGTGCCCAGTTGGTCCGGTTTGCCTTTGAGAATGGCTACCAAGCACCGGAAGATCGCTAGGCTAGAGTTGATCTAGCCCCTGGCGATCGAGGTGGCTCGATCGAATGAGTCGCGTATTCGACTCTAAAAACTATACAAGGCCCCCGTTCCCTGTTATGATGGGAGGCCAAACCTGGGCGGTTAGCTCAGCGGTAGAGCGCCTGCCTTACAAGCAGGATGCCACTGGTTCGAATCCAGTACCGCCCATGTTCCCTAGTCTGAACCCGATCGCGGTTTACAAGCTGCTGCCCGCACCTGTTAACCCTTGAACCCTCGCGTCTACCCTGGTCCTAACCGGGCAGCGATGCAGCGATGCTGTGGTGGGTAAGATTGGCTAGCAGGTCCAGGGTCTTTGGGTGGCTGAACCGCTGCGATCGGGGCAATTTCCCCGGATCCGCCCGGTTGGGCCGATCGTGGGGAACCCCAGGGGCACGCCCCCTGAGGAACTGCTGCCACCGTGGGAGGCTCCCAGGGTTTGTTGGCCGGACCTAGGACAGATCGGTCTTGCTTTGGGCGCTGTGGCTGCGCGGATCCGTGGGGGCCGTGTTCGACGGACGGAAGCCGCTTTGGAACAAAGAGGTGCGGCCTGGGGTGGCAGCATAGGGGAGGGGTTCTGCCCCTAGGAGGGCTTCAAAGTTAGCGGTGAGGATCGATCGGGGTTGTTCGCCGATCGTTTGGCCCACGGTTTCCCCTTGGTCGTTGAGATAGACAAAGTGGGGGATGCCATCAACACGGTAGGCCACCACCTCCGGCAACCATTTATCATTGTCCACATTGAGCATGACAAAATTGAGGCGATCGCCATACTCCGCTTCCATGTCCCCCAACAACGGGGCCATGGCCTTGCAACTGGTGCACCAATCCGCATAGAACTCTAGGAAGGTGGGTTTGCCATTGCTCAGGGCTAACCCCAGGGGTGTAGACTCCTCGGCTAAGGTGTCTAGGGAGGGGGTGCGGGTTTGGTTTTGGAGGCTAAAGAACAGAACGATGCTGAGGACGATCGCCACCACAGCCACGAGGCGATTGCGTAGCTGCAAGTCTTGCTGGGGGTCAGACCCTGGGACTCGGATCGGCTGCCGATCGGGCTGAGCCGCTGTCCTGTCCGTTTCAGCGGGCGGCAAGTCAGTGTTTTGAGGATTGGGAGATTCCACAGCCATGGTTCACCTGTGCTTTAAAATTGCAACAACGGACTCAGCCCAAGCTCACTATCCCCAGACTCTAGCCTGAGAGGTCTACTGGGATGGGGGCAGGAAGTCCTTAACTATTGTAACGAGGTTGTGAATAGTGACTGTAACCACTCCTTTTTTGGCAGCGTTGGATGCGGCGATCGATCGTCATGCCATGCTCTCCCACCCCTTCTATCAATTGTGGAATGAAGGGAAGCTCAATCAGGACATTCTGGCCCAGTATGCCCAGCAGTACTTTGCCCAAGTCAAGGCTTTCCCAACCTATGTCAGTGGCGTTCACAGCCACTGTGAGGACCTAGAAGTCCGGAAGATGCTGCTGGAAAACTTGGTGGAAGAAGAGCAAGGCAGCGACAACCATCCCGAACTGTGGCTGCGGTTTGCTGAGGGGTTGGGCGTGAGCCGGGAAGCCGTAGAAGCGGCTGAGCTACTGCCCCAAACCCAAGAATCCGTGGCCCAACTGCGGCGCTTGAGCCAGTCTGAAAACTACCTGGAAGGGCTAGCGGCGCTCTACGCCTATGAGTCCCAAATTCCCGCTGTCGCCAAGACCAAGCGCGAAGGACTGAAGTCTTTCTATGGGATTGAAGACGATCGCACGGTGTCTTTCTTCAGTGTTCATGAGAAGGCCGACGTGGTACACCGCCAAGTTGAGCGCCAAGTGCTGAATGCAGCTTGCACCACCCCAGCCCAGCAAGAGCAAGTCCTGGCAGCGGCAGAAGCAGGGGCCAAGGCGCTGTGGCACTTCCTGGATGGAGTCTACGCCGCCTACATTACCGAGGCCAACCCGGTTTTGGTTTCGGCCTAGGCTCCTGGCTCCGTGAGGTCTAGCCCCTTGGGTTAGGCCAGGGTTGTCAACCCATTTCTGTGGCGTAGGGGCCGGGGGATATTCTGATGAGCGCGATCGTCGGAGCCAGCTCAGTTGGACGAAAGCGCTAGGATAGCCCCCTCGCCCCCCACCTAGCAAGGACTGGTACTACTGGACCATGAAAAAGCGCGTTACCCTCACCATTCCACGCACAACCACCCGCAATCCCCTGACCTATCGCCTTGCTAAGGAGTTTAATGTCGCGGCTAATATTATCCGTGCCCAGGTTGCGCCCAATCAAATGGGCACCATGGTTGTGGAACTATCGGGGGATATTGATGAGTTGGATGCGGCGATCGAATGGCTCCAAGTCCATGACATTAAAGTGTCCCTGGCCAGCCAAGATATTTTGATTAATGAAGAAGCCTGTGTTCACTGCGGTCTGTGTACCGGCGTTTGTCCAACCCAGGCGTTAAGCTTGGAACCGGTCACCTTTCGGCTCATGTTTACACGATCGCGCTGCGTCGTCTGTGAGCAATGCATTCCCACCTGCCCCGTCCAGGCCATCAGCACCAATCTATAGGCACACCCCCCTCCCATTGCTCAAAAGGCTTGTAGCGCGGGTCTATTTCACTTTGGCGGATTCACCGATTGGGGTAGGGGCAATCCCCCCGTGGTTGCCCCGGTTGGGGTAGGGGCAATCCCCCCGTGGTTGCCCCGG
>JAYKJG010000020.1:0-3847 GCA_035286285.1 Prochlorothrix sp. | reverse complement strand
TGAAACAGAATAAACGGGTAGGGGTCGTGCCCCTGTGCCGACCCTCGACCAGCCAAATGCAGGGGCAACCACGGGGGGATTGCCCCTACCAAAACAATCGAGATTAGTCGGATTTGGTATTAGAGCTTGGTTTGAGCAACGGTAGCCATTAAAGGAGGACGGACCAGCCAGTAGAGGGCGGGACCAAGGAGAGGAAGAGCGGCGATCGTCCAGAAGGCGATCGGATTCGTCACCCCTCGACGGGCCAAATCATCCCCCAACAGAGCCGGAAACAGCAGACTTAAACAGCAAAAATCCAGACTCATCACATGGATAAAGCGGCTAGACTGCCACTGAGCCACAAAATCAGCCCAGTCTCCCCAAAACAGGCCATAGGTCAGAAAAACAACCACACCCACGAGCACCAGTGCCCCAAGAATCTTGGACTCAAAGATTTTCACCCCCCGGAGGGAGGGGCCTTTGGTGGCGCTTCCGGCAGGATCCCACCCAGGGCAGGGTTGCCGGAGAGCCAGGTAGGGCAACAGGCTAAAGGCTCCCAGGGCAAAGGATCCCAGCAGAAAGGGCCATGCTTTGCGAATTTGACCGTGGCCATCGGCTAGCAGGACAGACCCATAGAGCAGGGGCCAGAGGCCCATCACATTGAACAGACCAATCAGGAGCGGGTTGAGTCCGTCCCACTGGCCGATCGAGAGGTTAGTAATCAGGTCTACGGTGGCGGGATCGTCAGGGGGCGCAAAGAAAAAGCCATAGCTGAGCAATCCCAGCCAAATTAGCCAAAATCCAAGGGACTGGAGGGTCATCATGGGGGTTCTCTTGAGCGTTAGTGAACTGTTTTAGGGCTGATTGACTGACAAAAGGGGGTCAAACCGAGGCGCAGAGGGTGGGTCAGGCAACCTGGCCCCTAGGATCCCAAAGGTCTTGCGGGGGCGCGGTTTTTGTGCCCCAATGCAGAATTTTTGGTCAGTTAACCAGGGTTTAGAGTTTGTTTTGCCACGGGACGGACTAAAGTCCGCACTACGAGCCTTTTTTGGGTTTAGGGGTTGTTTTGCCACGGGACGGACTAAAGTCCGCACTACGAGCCTTTATGCCCCGGTCTGGGTTGGGTTGCTCCGAGGTGAGATGTACCCGAAAATTTGTTGAACTTTTATTAAGACGAGTTAAAGACCTCGCAAAATAACTTTACAATTGTAAGCAGATCATAACGATTATCCAAGCTCGCAAGCTCGCGATCGTGCTATCAGCACTACTTCCGCTACCCTTGCGATCGGCTTACGTCTATTTTTCCCATCTGTCCCCTACCCAGGATTTACCACCATGCCCTATACCGTTGAAGATGGAGGCCGCATCAACAACTTCGCCAATGAACCTCGGATGAAAGTTGTTGAACCCGCCAGCAGTAGCCAGCGCCGGAACTATGTCATCATTGCCGCAGGGACTGTTTTGGGCACTGTGGGCTTGATTGCCTTGGTGGGTTACCTGTCCGCTGGCGTTGCCTAGGAGAACGGTACCCAGGGCCAAATTAGCGCGAATTTGCTTGATAACTTGTCTTGATACCGGGAAAACACAGCCCAACGCCTCACCCCTAAGCTGTGTTCCCGCCTATTAACTCACGAGTTAACGAGTTCCCACGCTCTGCGTGGGAATTCCTCCCTAGGCGCTCCAGCGCCCTTTGTCTCTTTGAGTTACTCCGGAGCCTTGCACGGGACTGGACGCAGAGCGTCTGGAAGACGGTCCCCTGCTCAGCGTGGAAACGAGGGGTGGGTCCAGAATTTCCGCTCTGCTGGACTAGCCCGCTTCTGTGTGCCCTAGGGCCGGATCCACCAGGAAGCGCTTCACCACCCGGCGCAGGCTACTGTAGCCCCCATCCAGATAAATCGCCCCAAACAGCGCCATCAAGGTCTCCTGAAGCGCCGCCGCATCCTGGTGTAAACCGGCATCCCGTTCCGCTGGGCCGACCTTAAGATAAAAATCCAAGCACAGATCCCACTGCATCTGACTTAAACGCTGCTGATCCAAGATCAACGTATTGTGGCCCGCCATCTCCTCCGCCGTTTCACAGCCCGATCGCACCGCAAATTCCGCCACGATCGCCCCTAGGAGCGATCGCCCCAGCACCCCATAGGGCACCTGTTGAAAGGGCGGTTCCGGCAGCACCTCGGCTTCGGCGTGGGAAGGGTGCCGCAGAGCACGCTTGAGATGGTTTTTATCAAAGAAGAAATACCCCAGGTTTTGCTCGATCGACATTGTTGTTACAAGTGGTTAACGTCAAACTTAAAGGAAGTGAGGGTGCATTTCACGTTTGTGGGCACCTGATTGACGGACAACAGTGGATCAAACCGAGGCGCAGGGGGCGGGTCAGGCAACCTGACCCCTACAATCCCCAACATCCTGTAGGGGCGCGGTTTTCGCGCCCAAGTCTGCGACAGCGGTTTTCGCGCCCAAGTCTGCGACAATGGCCTATTCATTCATATTGCGGTAAGTTGCCACCGCAGAGGGGGAAATACGGTTGAGATAGCGGAAAATCCAATACTTAAACACCGTATCCAAAATCACCGGGAAGGTGGCGATAAACAGGTAAATAAACGATCGGCTTTCCGGAATCCCCAAATGGCGCGAGATACCCTCTAGGATCACCTCCCAACCATGGGGGGAGTGGAAGCCCACAAACATATCCGTAAACAGAATGATGATAAAGGCTTTGGCACTGTCGCTCAGTCCATAGATGACTTCATCGATAAAAGACTTCAAAATTGCCAAATCTCGCTGACTGCGGACCATAATCACAATAAAGGCAATCACCGACAGACCATCGGCAAAGACATTTTTAATGGCATTGGCACTTTGGGCACGGTAGGTCTCGGCGATCTCCTCGGCTCGATGCTCCACCCGCTCTTCCACCTCTTCTGCTGATAATGGCTCAATGACATGGACTAGGCTCTGGAAATGGAGGTTTTCCTCGTAGCGGCGCAATTCCCCAAAGGCTTCCTCCTCCATATCCACATTGAGGAAAATCGCAGTGGGGCTGCTGTCGCGGATGCGATCGATCGCTGGTCCCACCAAAAAACTCTTGGACACCTGATGCACCAACAGCGGCACCAAGATCAAAATCAAAATAAACCGCAGGGAAACCACGGTTTTGGTTTTGGACGATCGAAAGGTTTTAACCACCTCCTCCTCAGCCTTAGGATCTAATTCTCGACGCAGGCGATCGAAGGTGCCCAGGATCGATCGCGGCACAAAACTAGTGCGATCGGCAAACCCCTCCCCATCCTGATCCGCCGGACCCGCCCAGGAAGAGGCTCCCTCCGCCTCTAGGGGAAACTGACCCATGGCGGTGGGGGGCTGCTGGGGGCGAGCAGGCAACACCAGGGGAACGCGGTCTTCCCCTGAGCGAGGACGCACAGAAGAGCGGGGAGGCTGGATGCGGTACCGGTCCAAGACAGCATCGATCGTCTGCAACCGTTCAAACAGCACACTCGCCTCTAGTTCATCCCGGCTACGGCTGCGATCGGCAGCCACCGGCAGCGACAGACCCACCATCCGCTCATCCACCAACCCCAAAACCATGCGGCTGCTGTGAAACTCCGCCAACCGGACTCGAATAATCCGCAAATACTTATTTAATTCCCCTCGAAAATAGTCTTGAATGCTAGCACTGTAGGGCTGCTCTCGACTGCCCACAAGCTGACCCTCAAAATGATCCTGCTCAAGGGCTTGGATCCGCAGGGCCGCGTCATAGGCTTGGTTCAACGCCCGCTCTGGTGTTTTGCCATACCACTGGGTTAACGGTTGGAGCATCCGAGTCAGTCTACGGGGCACAGGCGTTGTCATAGTGGCTAGCGTGTCA
>JAYKJG010000019.1:0-8370 GCA_035286285.1 Prochlorothrix sp. | reverse complement strand
TCCACTGATACTGCTCGGTATTGTCAGACATCGGATTACCATCACAAGAGGGATAGAGGGGGTCTTCCCACTGGGGCGCAACGGGGGCGGGGGTCCGGCGGCTAGAACTGAGGTTGACCATGGGGGGGGAGATCTCCGATCGAGGGTTAGCTCCAGCATAGCGCAGCCCGATCTCATGCCTAGGGTCGGGCCAACCTCCTTTTGGAGCAATCCAGCCCCTAACCTGCCTCAAAAGGTTCGTAGTGCGGACTTTAGTCCGCCCCTTGGCAAACGTGAAATGCACCCAGAGTGCAATGCTCCCACAAAAAAAGGTGAGCATTGCCCACCCTTGGAAATTGATTCAAAACGAGATTAAAAGTGGGTCAAACCGAGGCGCAGCGGGCGGGTCAGGAAACCTGGCCCCTACGACTCCAAGGTTTTATAGGGGCACGAAAACCGCACCCCCGGCAGAATTTTTTTTCAGCCAACCAGGTTACAACGAGAGCGATCGCTCCTGGGCTTGGGCCACAACCTCCGGCTGGGCGATCGTCGCTTGGTTCAAATTGCCCTCAAACATCGGGGTTTTAAGGACAGCATCATTGGCGATCGTAAACAGCGGATTCGACAAAATCCCCACCAGCGAAGTCGCAATCACAGACACCACCAGACCCGCCCGCAGCGGCTTCAGACCCAAGGCATCCCAGCTAATCGCCGGATAATTCATCACCGCCTCAGACATTTCCTGGGGTTCCTTCACCACCATCATCTTGACCACGCGGATGTAGTAATAGATGGAGATCACACTGGTGACCAAGCCCAGCAGCACCAAGCCATAGAGACCCGCCTGCCAGCCCGCCCAGAAGAGATAGAGCTTACCAAAAAAGCCCGCCAAGGGCGGAATGCCACCGAGGGAGAGGAGGGAGAGGCTTAAACCGAGGGTAATCAGGGGATCCTTTTGGTAGAGGCCCGCATACTCGCTAATTTGGTCCGTACCGGTGCGCAACGAGAACAGAATCACACAGGCAAAACCGCCCAGGTTCATGAACAGGTACACGAACAGGTAGAAAATCATGCTGGAGTAGCCCGCTTCGGTGCCAGCCAAAAAGCCAATCATGATAAATCCAGCTTGACCGATCGAAGAATAGGCCAACAGACGCTTCATGCTGGTTTGGGCCAAGGCCACCACGTTACCCAGGACCATGCTGAGGATGGCCAGGGCCGTAAAGACAAAGTGCCACTCATCGAGGAGGGCGGGGAAGGACGTAATCAGAATCCGAATCGCTAGGGCAAAACCGGCAGCTTTGGAGCCAACGGACAGGAAGGCCACGATCGGCGTGGGGGAGCCTTCATACACATCCGGGGTCCACTGGTGGAAGGGCACCGCCGAAATCTTGAAGGCCACCCCCGCAATGACAAAAATCAGGGAAATGGTCAGAGCCAAAGATTGCTGGCTGGCTTGGAGGTTGGCCGCGATCGCGCTCAGTTGGGTTTCGCCCCCAGACAGGCCATAGAGCAGGGAAACCCCGTAGAGGAAAATAGCAGAACTGGCCGCGCCAATCAGCAGATACTTCAGGGCCGCTTCGTTGGAGCGGGGATCCCGCTTCATGTAACCCGTGAGCAGGTAAGAAGAGATACTGAGGGTTTCCAAGGAGACGAAAATGGTCACCAACTCGCTGGCCCCCGACAGGAACATTCCGCCCAACGTGGCCGACAGCAAAATGGTAATAAACTCGCCCAGGGAAGTCCCGGATTGCTCCACGTAGCGCACGGAGACCAAAATCGTAATGGCGGCGGACAGCACAATGATGCCGCGAAAGACAAGGCTAAGGGGATCGCTGGTGAAACCGCCAAAGAAGCCGCTAATACTGGGGTTGTCCCATTGAAGGGTCAAGGTGACGAGGCTAACGAGTAACCCCCCCAAAGCGAGGTAGGGGGTCCAGCGTATGGACGATCGTCCAGCCACTAGATCACCAAGCAGGACTAACAGTAAAGTGACGAGAACCACGCCTTCCGGCAAGATGGTGCCCGCATTGAGTTGGGTTACAAGGGTCGCAGAATCCATAGCTAGCAAAGCCGCTGAAGCATTGGGAATAGGTTCGCAAGGTCAGAGAAGTTGGGGCAGGAGCTACCCAGGGACAGAAAGCCACTTTGCATTCTACCCCGCTTTCCTAGCCCCACACCGTTTCAACGGAGCCAAAGCATTAAACAAAGTGCTGACGGGCAATAAAGTTTTGTGATGATGAGTGTGTGACGATTAGGCGGCCCATCCCCACGATCGCCCAGAAATGCTGGCCCCGATCGGATCCATCCCCCCCCGAACAGCCCTCACTGGAACAGCCCTCACTTGGAGCAGCCTTTACCTTAAATCGCCACGATCGACAGCACATACTCCCCCTGATTCAGACTCTGACTGGTGGAGTGATCAAACACCAAGCCCGCATCCTGGGCCTGAATCGTAATCGTAGCGGGCAACGTGCGGGACTTGTTATAGGTAATGAGGGTATAGAGGGGATCCCCGATTTTGACCATTTGGCCCAAGGCTGCCCGCTGACCAATAAAGCCCCCTGCAACGGCGTAATAGCGCTTTAATTGGCTTTTGTGGACGATCGGAAAGGGTTCCGGACTCGGCGGCAAGGGATAGCCAGGGGATTGCAGCACCCCCTTATGGGCCAAGTAATTGAGAATGCCCTCATAGCCCCGCCGAATCGATCCCCGGCTCATGCTCATCCCCGATCCCAACTCCAAGGTCCAGGATTCTAGCTCAAATTGGATCGGACGGCCTAGAGTGCGCAATTCCCGCTCTAGGGCAATCCAGGGCTTAAGAAAGGCTTCATCCAAGGCATTGCCGTCATATTCATCTAAAACAATGGCAAACTGGGCCTGGAAAAACTGGGCACTGGCCGATCGCCCTTGGCCACAGTAGAGGTAATCCACCGCCTGATTCGTAGAGGTATGCAAATCCAACAGATAATCGGCATCTAAGCACAGGGATTGAATGCGATAGCGATAAATCTCCGCCAAAGACGCTCCCCGCGCCCCCTGGCAGTGGCGGTGATGCTTCTCAAAGGAGTCCAAAATTATTTGGCGATATTGTTGTTGCAGCGCCTCTGGGTCTAGCTTTTGGTGCGATCGGGCAAACTCATCTAAATCATGGCAAAATTGCTCATAATCCCAAAAAATCCGGTTCCAGTCCTGGCCATCGTAGGGATTGTAGCGACCACTGGCAAAGTGATGGGATCGCTGGTTCACCCCAAAGGGATTGCACACCGGCAGCAGCCAAATTTCTCCCCAGAGGCATTCCGATCGTAGCTCCTGGAGGGTCTCCAGCAATTCAAAAATCACCCCATTGCCAGCAATCTCGGCCCCGTGAAGATTGGCTTGGATATACACCTTCTTACCCGGTTTATGGCCCACAAACCGATAGACCTGGAGCAAAAGGCGATCGCCGGAGGCCATCTGACAAAGGGGGAAAGTCGCAATATCAGGTTGCATATTTTAAGATCAAGTCAGAAAGGCGCAACGGCATGGGAGCAAGGAGCAGAACAACACCAGAAGAGCCTAGGGGCAATTCTTAGACAATCCTTAGACAATTAAAGAATGCTAAAGCTCCTCCGAGGTCAGTTTACGGGACAGGGGGACACTTCGGCGCTATTCCTGCGCCAAAAAGCCTCTATCCCTGATCCGGAGAGAATTTGACACCCATACCCAGGATTTTGCCAAGCCCTTGACAAAAAACTATGTTGTCTGCTGAGCAATAGCGTGTATGATGTAGCCGCTGCCCTCGTTCACCCATCGCGAGCCATGACACAGAATTTTCTGGAACTAGCAAAAAAAGGCGATCCGAGAGTTCTTGCTGGTCTGATTAACCGCGCCCTGCAAAGCAAAGGCATTGCGGTCAAAGCAACTCAGCAGGGGGATATCACCCACTTCCTGTTTGAGTGTAGTCAGGACATTCCAGAACCGACTGCTTTAACAGACTATTTAATTCAGGCCCTTACTCGCTTGAAAGCGCCTCCCTTGGCTTTGTTGCTGTCGGTGCGGGCTGAGGGTCAGCGAGAAGTTGCTTGGCAACGCCGATTAAGTTTTGATCCCCAAGCGATCGGTTCCCCAGCCAGTCCCCCGCCGCCGCCCCCCCCTGCTCCGGCCAATGGCTCTGGGGGAACTGTGGGTAGTGCCGCCATTGCGGCGGTAGGCGGGCTAAATGGCCACGGGGCAGCAAACGTAACGTCACCCGCAGATCCTGAAGAGGACACAGCAGACTATCTTGCCCCAGAGCAGGGGCCGGGGTCTGAAGATACGACCCATCTCTGGGATGACGATGAGGAGAGCGATGAGGGGCTAGGGGAAACCGATACGGCAGAAGACCCGGAAGCGGTCGATCTCTGGGATGAAGCTGAGCCAGGGGCAACGGAGGCTGAAGCCCCCTTTGAACCGGCCCTAGATGAGAGAGCAGCAGAGGCAACGGAAGAGACCGAAGCAGGCTTTGAAGCAGAAAGTCAGTCCACCTCACCGTCTTTCTTCCCCTTTGTGACCGCTGCGATTTTGGCTTTGCTCTTTGCCATGGCCGGAATTGCCTATCGCTTTTTCTACTATCCCAGTCAGCAGGTTGTCACAGATCCGACGGAGATGACAACTCCGGCAACGGGTACAGACTCCACAGTACCCCCGGAAACCACCGCACCGGAAACCGCCGCACCGGAAACCGCCGCACCGGAAACCACCGAGGCCGGGACGAATCCAGGAGACTCCACCGGGACGACCGGTGACGGTGATGGCAGCGATGGGGCCATGGGCAGTGAGACCGAGGGCACCGACGGCGCTGCGGGCGAGGCTGGGGAGACCGGGCCAGAGTCATTGCCCGCTGGTGTGGATGCATTTGATCCCACGGCTTTGTCACCCATTGAAGAGGTGGGCAATCCTTGGTACGAGGGGGTCAGCCTTGCGATGGATGCGGCGGTGTTAACCCAAACCGCCAGTACGCCGGAAGAGTGGAAGATGATTGCGGCGCGGTGGGAGCGGGCGATCGATCTGATGGCTGCGGTTCCGTCTACCGATGCCAACTATGACCAAGCCCAAGAGCGGGTTGTGAGTTACCAGGACAATCTCGCTTACGCCCTTGAAAATGCCAGTTACGAGTAACGAGGGCGATCGCGGCGGGGCTGTCGTTTAGCGGTTGAACGTCTGGGTCTCGGTCAACTCCTGTCGATCGTCAATCCCTGTCGATCTCTGTCGGCCTTCATCGGTTTCTGCCCTTTCGATCGGCTATGTCTCTTTCCAACACTGCGCTGAAAACCCTTTGTACTCTCCTGAATCAATCCCTCCAAATGCAAGGGGTGACGGTTCAGGTGTCCCATCGCGATCGTCAGTTATATTTCCTGCTGGAGGGGGAAACCCTGCCTGCGGAGTCTCGCTATGTGCCCTACCTGCGCCATGGGTTTCAGACCTTGCAGCAGTCCCCCGCATGGCAACCGGGACAGTCCTTGGCGGAGTTTGGTGAGTTGCAGGGGGTGACCATCTATGGACGGATTCAGGGACAAACGCAAGTGGGCTGGACGGCGAGCTTTCCCCTGGGGGCTGCACCGGAGACAGTTGAGGCCCAGGGGAATACCCATGGCGGTGCTTCCAGTGGTGCTGCTGCTGGCCGTGCTGCTAGTCGTGCCCCTGCCAACCCTCAACAGCAGATAACAGCCCCAACTGCGGCCCCAACTGCGGTAAAAACTACGGCCCAAGCTACGGCCCAAGCTACAGCCACACCATCCCAAGGCCCAGCCGCCTCAAGTTCCCCACGGGGATCATCTGGGCCGATCGCCGCAGTCGAAGCCAACATCAAAGCCGCAGCCGCAGCCGCAGCCAACATCGAAGCCGAAGCCAACATCGAAGCCGAAGCCGAAATGGAGACCCTGGCCCTAACTCCTGAGTCGATTTTGGCCCCAGATCTGTTTGTGGCCTACCCCCCAGAGGGGGCCGATCGCCGCTCTTCTCGATCGAACCCCGATCCGGCTCCTACCCCAGAATTCTCCCCTGCTCCGCCTCCCGCCGCCGCCACGCCCCTAGCCCCACCCCCCAGCCCCCCCTCGCAGACCGCAGCCTGGGATCTGGTGGAGGAAGATACGGCAGTGCAGGAGTTGCTGCGCCTGGAGTTACCGACTTTAATGTCTGAGTCCGATCGAGAACCCGATCGGCCCCCGCAGACGGCTCAAGCTACGGCTCCTCAAGCAATGGCTGGACCTGAGGTTGACCCTCAAGCTGCGCCTAGCTCCTCTTTATTGAGCGAATCGGGCGAATTGAGCGAATTGAGCGAATTGGGCGATGGTTTATTGAGCGATCCGGCGGATTTAGAGCCAACGATCGCAGGAGCAGCAGAAGTCAATCCAACGCTCCCAGAGATGCTGGATCTAGACAGTTTAGCGGCGATCGCTGCCAACCCCAACCCCAACCCCACTTCAGCAGAGAATAATAGCGAAGCATCGCAAAACGAAGCATCGCGATCGGTGCCAACCCCTTGGGATCCTCTCTCCGTCGCGTCCCACTCCCCGGAGTCCCCTTCATCACCCGCAGATCTACCCTTACCTGATATGCCGCCCTTGGAACCCTTGCAGTCCGTCGCTGCCAGCCCCGATCGGCCTGTGGAGTCTACCCCAACCCCCAGCCCCCTCCCCCCCCTAGACCCCACCTCCCCAACCCCCAACACACCGGCCCCCCTCCCCAACTCCGCCCCCAACCTCCGCCCAGGATTTCCCTGGGATGACAGCGAGGAAGCCGACGAACTCCCAGAACAGACCCACTTACTCAGCCGCCAGGGATTGGTAGCCAGGGTGTTAATCGTGCTCTTGGTGCTGCTGGGCCTGGGCACAGGGGGCTTTTATCTGCTGTTTTTGCCCCACCAGGCTCGCACCCTCGCAGCGGCGCAAACCGAGTACGACGAGTTAAACCAAGTTCCCCAGAACCTGGATCAACTTCAAGCTCTGGTCACCACCCTAGAGGCGTTACAAACTCGTCTGGACAGCATTCCTGCGATCGCAGCCCCAGTATATGCCCAGGCCCAAAGCCAAGGCCAAGCACTCCAACAAACCCTAGACCGCGCCCAGGCCCAACTGGTCCAGGAAACGGAGGCCAGCCAACAACTCCAAACCGCTAAGCGTTTGGCTGCGGAGGCGGTGAGCACTGAGGAAATGAATCCGATCTTGGATGCCCAAGCTTTAGCGGTTGTGCAAGAAAAGTGGATCGGGGCGAACTATTTTCTGTCCCAGGTGCCCCAGAATAGCTGGGCCGCGATCGAGGCCGATCGCCTACGGGCCGCCTATGGTCAACAACTGCTGCGCCTCACGCAACTGCAAACCCGCTTCCAAGCTCCGCCCTCTTCCGAGTCCCCGCAGTCTTCCGAGTCTTTGCCAACGGACCTAACCCCTGAATCCGAGTCCCCTGAACCAGAGTCCCCTGAATCCGAGTTCCCTGAACCGGTGGACGATCTAGGGACCGTGGATCCCCCGGCAGAACAGTTCCCGGAGCAGTCCCTAGAGCAACCGATCGAACTGCCCTAGTGCAGCAGAGCACAAATGGGCGTGCTCTTAACAAGTTCCCACGCTCCCCTCCTCCCTTCGACTGCGCTCAGGGGCCGTAATGAGGGGAAAGGTATTGGGTAGGGGCCGGGTCTTCCGGCCCGCTGCGGGGATCTGCCAACGGGGACTCGTGAAGGGTATGCCCATTTCTACCCTGCTGGACTAGTGAAGTACCCATCCCTGTGAGCCTCTCGCTCCCCCCCCCATTGCTCCAGGCTTGCGCCCACCCTAAAACCGCAGCCCCGTTTCCAAACCTAGGCCAAACAAAAACCCATCGAACTTAATCGACTCCACCGACGACTCCCCAAACGCAAAGCCCGTAAACATCCGCAGCCGCTGCCGAGGGGCAAACTCCCAATCCAAACTCGCCAGCGCCTGATTATAGAAATCAAGCCGATCGGACTCCGTAAACGCCGACACCTCCAAGGTATAGTTCAGCCCAAAATCCAAATCTGGCCGCAACTCGTAGCTCAGTCCTGACCCCAACCGTTGCACAACCTGATTGCGACTGCTGGGATCCGACAAACTCAACTGACTTTGGTAAAAATTATTCAAGTCCAAGCGCGACGTGAGGGGCTTTTGGTGGACCAAACTGGCTTGGAGGGTATTGGTCTTGAGGAAGCGATCGCCCCCGTCCGCCTCAAAATACTCCTGATGCTGCCAGCCCAACTCTCCATAGACCCGCTCTGTCAAACTGTGGCGCACCCGAATTTGGCTCGAAAACTGGCGGTAATCTAGGCCGTAAAACTCCCCATACTGGCTCCAGGAGCCGCCAAGCTGGGCAATCACCGCAGTTCGCCGTGAAATCTGCGGCACCACCGTAAAACTCAGC
>JAYKJG010000018.1:0-11578 GCA_035286285.1 Prochlorothrix sp. | reverse complement strand
TCCACTGATACTGCTCGGTATTGTCAGACATCGGATTACCATCACAAGAGGGATAGAGGGGGTCTTCCCACTGGGGCGCAACGGGGGCGGGGGTCCGGCGGCTAGAACTGAGGTTGACCATGGGGGGAGATCTCCGATCGAGGGTTAGCTCCAGCATAGCGCAGCCCGATCTCATGCCTAGGGTCGGGCCAACCTCCCGCAGCAGCCATAAAAAAAGGGGGCATTGCCCCCCCTACAGACTGTAGTCATACCAAAGGATGTATCCCACTTTCGCAGAGTTCCCCTCATCCCCCAACCCCTTCTCCCAGGACAGGAGAAGAGGAGTCAGACTTTTCAAAGTCCCTCTCCCGGCCTGGGAGAGGGATTTAGGGTGAGGGCCATGTCTGCCATCAGTTTCCCAGGTGCTTGGACGAAAGTGGGATGCTCCCCATACCAAATCCGTTGAGCCTGAAACAGAATAAATGGGTAGGGGTCGTGCCCCTGTGCCGACCCTCGACCAGCCAAATACAGGGGCAACCACGGGGGGATTGCCCCTACCAAAACGAATCGAGATTCTCTTGGGTTACTCCGGGAGCTTGGCACTGGACTGGACGCAGAGCGCCTGGAAGACGGTCCGATGCATAGGGGAACAAGGGAAAAGGTCGGGAATTGCCGCCCTGCTGGACTGATCTTAGCTGGGGGCCACAGCCGCCGGATGGGGCGGGATAAAGCTCTGCTGGACCGTGGGGGAATGCCGCTGTTGCGCTATCTCGTGGAGGTGGCCCAAGGTTGCTGTGATCCGGTGGCGGTGGTTACGCCTTGGGTCGATCGCTATCGATCGATCCTGCCCGCTACCTGTTGGCTCATTCCTGAAACTCCGGCCCCCTGGGCCGATGGCCAAACTTCATCGGGGCCGCTGTGGGGCTTTCATCAAGGTTTGGTGGCTCTGCAAGCCGGTTACCCTCACCCCCTGGCCCCGCTTCGACGGACTCCGGACACCGCCTCTGCCAGGGTGGGCGAGGGGGTGCAAGGCTGGGTTTTGGTGTTGGCGTGCGATTTGCCGTGTTTGACGGTTGAGGTTGTGGGGGGGTGGTTGGGTCAACTGGAGAGGGTACCGCCTGGGACATTGGCTGTGTTGCCCCAAAATCCTAAGGGCTGGGATCCCCTGTGCGGGTTTTACCATCGGGACTGTGGGCCGCTGTTGGCTGCTTTTTGGGGGGAAGGGGGGCGGGATCGATCGAGGGAGGGATGGGGCGATCGATCGTTCCAAGGCTGGTTGCGGCAAGGGTCGATCGCGCCTCGTCTTGTGCCGTTAACCGTGGCCGATCGTCAAGTCCTTTTAAACTGCAACACCCCCGCCGATTGGCAAGGGGTGCAGGGGGTATAGAACGGGCAATCACGGGGGGGGATTGCCCCTACCTGTTGTTTCTTCCTGTTGCGGCCCAAAACCGGGCAACCACGGGGGGATTGCCCCTACCCTTTGTTTTTTCTTGGGAATGGACCCTATTCAGCGGTGGGGGCTTCTACGGGAGTTTCTGCGGGGGTTTCCAGGGGAGCCGACTCACTGGGGGCGCTGAGGTCGCTGGGTAGTTCTGGGGGTGCGCCGAGATCTTCGATCGGGGGGGCTGGGGGTACTGCATCCGCCCCACCGCCAAAGGCCGACAGCCAACCCGCACTCAAGACCACCGTCAGGCTAATAAAGACTACAAACAGCATCCAGGTAATGCGGTTCAGGGTTTGTTCCGCGCTTTTGGTGCTGGTGAAAAGCTGGGCTTGGCCGCCAATTCCCCCCAGTCCATCTCCCTTAGGGCTGTGGAGGAGCACAAAGACAATCAGTCCTGCGGCGGATACGGACCAGATAATTTGAACGAGATCGGTGATGGTCATGGAATGGCCTAGGGTGTGCGGTCAAATCAGTCGATATAGGATCATAGCTCAAATCCTGACCTAACGGGTGCCTAGGGTTTGGACGATCGCCGAGAGGGGGAGGGCGGCTGGAAAGGTCCCGGATTCGCGGGCGGATTCCAGGTCGGTGGGGCTGACGGGAACCCTGAGGCGCTGGGCCACGATCGCCAAAATATGGCCCCGATCGAGCATCCCCACCACCTCACCCGTGGGGGCAATGACGGGCAGCGATCGCAGACGGGATTGATCCAACAAAGCCAGAGCTTCGCCTAGGGACAGGGTTGACCGTAACGTAGCCTCAGTGGTGGCGATCGACTCCCCTGGTACGGTCAGCAAGCGGGCCACCGTCGCCCCGGCCTTATACCAAAAATCCGCCGGAGCCATGGCATCGCTCACCTGAAGGTCTGCCAAGGCGGTTTGGATGGCGGTCACTGCGCTGTAGCGATCGGCACTGCGCCAAATAAAGCCCCCAATCAGCGCCAGCCAAATCCCCCCCGCATCGCCGCTGCCCAGTAATAACAGCAGCCCTAGGCCAATGCCCAAGCTGCCCAAAATCTTGCCGCTAGTGGCTGCCCAGCGGTTGCCCCGCAGTCGATCGCCCGTTGCCTTCCAAATTCCCGCCCGCAGCACCTGCCCCCCATCCAGGGGCAAGCCGGGAATCAGGTTAAACAGGGTCAGGGCAAGGTTAATGCGGGTGAGGTTGGCGGCGATCGTGGCGGCAAGGCTATCGGGCGGCAACAGTAGCCCCAGGCTGGTAAAGCCCAAAAACAGGACGAAACTGACCGCCGGACCGGCGATCGCCACCTGAAACAGCCCCTCTGGGGTTTTGGACTCCCGCTCGATCGCCGCCACGCCCCCAAAGAAAAACAGGGTAATGGAGTTCACCGTAATCCCCTGGGACTGGGCAACGATGCTGTGGCCTAATTCATGGAGCAGCACCGAGCCAAACAGCAACAGAGCCAGGGTTAACCCGGCTAGGGTGCCCAAAATGAGGCCATAGCGGGGGGAAAAGGCGATGGCATCGCTGGCGGTAATCAGGGCCACGATATAGAGCCAAGAGGGATCGATCCGGAGGGGAATATTGCGAAGGGTGCCGAAGCGCCAACCAGATTGCATAGACTTGGGGAGAACTAGAGGATATTAGGCAGAAGGGGATGAAGAGGGGCTGGGGGCGATCGGCTCCGGTTGTTCTTGGACCCGTTGCATGGCGATCGCCGCCGCCAGCAAAAATGCCCCGCCCAAGACCACGGCCCCCAAACGACTGCCCCCCAGCCAGTGGCTGACAACCCAGCCCAGCCCCAGGGAAGCCAGCACCTCCGGCACCACAATAAAAAAGTTAAATAGCCCCATAAAAATGCCAGTGCGGTTGGGGGGCAGAGCACCCACCAAAATCGCGTAGGGCATCGACAGCATACTGGACCAGGCCACCCCAATCCCGACCATGGACAGCAAGGCCCACTGGGGACTGGGCACCAAGGCCAGGGAGGCGAGTCCCGCTGCCCCAGCGAGGAGACAGAGGGTGTGGGTAAACTTGCGGCTGGTGCGATGGGCCAGACGGGGCAGGACAAAGGCCACCAGCAGACAAACCCCGTTGTAGAAGGCAATGCAAACTCCAGCCCATTCAATGCCTGCGTCGTAGAGGGGGCTAGATTGGTTGGGTGCCCCAAAGAGATCCCGCGCCATGGCTGGGGGGAAGTAGAGGAACATGCAAAACAGGCCCAACCAACTGAGGCACTGGACCCAGGCCAGTTGCTTCATGACCCTGGGCATGGATCCCCACGCGCTGCTAATGTCTTGGACGATCGTGCCCGCCTGGGCTAGGGGGCTATGGCTCCGCGCCGCCCGTTCCGCCTGGAAGGCTTCCCAATCCTCTGGGGGATATTCCTCCGTGGAAAAAACAGTCCAGGCTACGGCCCCAAAAAAGACGATCGCCCCAATATAAAAGGACCATTTCACCGCTGCTGGAATCGTTGCCGTCACTGCTGCGGGGGTTTCCGCCGTCAGACCCGCAACATGGCTCAGCAACCAGGGCATCGCCGCCGCCGAAACCGACCCCAAGCCAATAAACACACTCTGCAACGCAAATCCTTGGGTGCGCTGTTCCTCCGGCAGTAAATCCCCCACAAAGGCCCGAAATGGCTCCATGCTGACATTAACCGAAGAGTCCAAAATCCAGAGCAGAGCCGCCGCCATCCAGAGGGCTGAAACATTGGGCATGGCCAACAGGGCCAGGGAGGCAAAAATGGCTCCGCCCAAGAAGTAGGGACGGCGGCGACCTAGGGGTCCCCAGGTGTTGTCGCTGAGGGTGCCGATGATGGGCTGGACCAATAGCCCCGTCATGGGCGCGGCTAGCCATAAAATTGGCACCTGATCGGCCTCAGCCCCTAAATATTCAAAAATTGCGCTCATATTGGCCATCTGGAGACCCCAGCCAAATTGGATTCCCAGAAATCCAAAATTCATATTCCAGAGTTGCCAAAACTTCAGGGGCGGTTTTTCCATAAGGGATGTGGGATAAACACTCGATCGGGATCGCAATGGCCGGGACTGCCGCAGCATCCCCCTGTTTACAGCCTCTCGTCAATTTCTTCCCAAACCCTAGCTTAGGCGGGTTTCGACATACTGGCCAATCACCTGGGTTACCCCTTGGCGCATGATCACGGTTTGGCGGGTGCGGTAATTTTGGCCGATGAGCTTGCATTCCTCGGAAAAGCTGGAGCCATCGTAGGCGGTTTCCGTGAGCAGGGTGTGGGCTTGGGGAAAGCTGTAGCGGGAGGTGATGGGGTCGGGGGTGGCAAAGCCGCGATCGCGGTAAAGCCGATCGCCCAAAACCCCAAACAGGCTAGAACCCGTGGTTCCCCGGTGCCCATGGCGGGCCGATTGTGGGCCTGTGGGCTTCTGGATTATGGGCGGGGTTGCGGGGGCTAAATTTTGGGTGGGGGCCGGATTGGTGGGGGCCGGATCTGCGGGGGCCGGATTGGTGGGGGCCGGATTGGTAGGGGCTGGATCTGCGGGGGCTAGATTTTGGTTGGGGGTTGGGTCGGTAACTGGGTTGGGAGATTGGGCAGCCTCAGGGGCTGTTGTGGCGGATGCTGGGGGAGGGCTGCTGTCCTGGGAGTTGGGCAAATACTGGCTTTCCCAGCTAATTCTGACCCCGGAGACAAAGGCTTCCTGTGGGTTCTGTTCCGGATGGAGTCCGTGGCGGTGGGCTAGGTGCAGTAAATCCCTGCCGTGGGGATCGAGCCACTCCACTTCGATCGTGCAAATGACATCCTGGGTCGCCCCAGAACTGAGGGTGTGATAGCGGCGCTGGGAGTGCCAGGTTCCAACACAGCTTTGTAAAAATTGTGTGGCCTCCTGTTCCAAGCGAGAAGGGACCACGGGAGCGAGAGCTACAAGCATGGAAAAATCCTCAGGAACAGCAGTGAACAAACCCCCGCAGAGCAGGGGAACGGGGTCGGGGGAAGGATGCAGGTCCGATCGTGGGGGGGAGCAGGTTAGGCAGCAGGTTAGGCAGCAGTGAGCCATGCTTCGACAGCGGCGATCGTCAGTCCTTGGGCCAAATAGCCGGGATTAGCAGGATTGTAAGGGCTTTGGAGCCGATCGAGGCTGATGAACTGGGCCTCTGGGGGCAAGACCGGAATATCTGGATCAAAGGCTGTCGCGCCCATCAGTAAGCTGGACATACCTTTGAAAATCATAACTTGTTCCCGTTGCTCCCCCACCTGGGCCTCTAGAATCAGCACTTCCTGGGGGTGGGTGCGGCTGTAGTGTTCTAGGCGTTGCAGCAAGTCCCCCATGGCTAAAACCGAGTGGCTAAGCGCCCTTGACGGCCCAGGCGCACGACTAAGAAATAGACCAAATACAGGGTATAGATGGCGAGGGCAAACAGGCCCATAAAGCCAATAAAGTCGGGGGTTTGACCCGACAAGAAGTATTCCCGGAAGCCCCAGGGTGGTTCTAGCCAGAGGCGGCAACGGGTTGCTTCGCTGAGGAGGAGGGTTTTGGCAATTCCGGCGCAGCGCAGAAAGCTCAGGCTGAAGATGGAACCGGCAATGCTGTAGACCGTAATCGCCCAGCGCCAACTGTTCAAGGCAATCTTGAGGGGGCGGTAGGGGGCAAGGTCGCGGATATCTTCGTTGAGATCTCGCCAAAACCAGAGGCTGATGGGAATGAGGATGCGGGCAATCCAGGCCGTGACAAAGGCGAAGGGGAGGGCTGCGATGAAGAGAAAGACGGTGATGGCGAGGAGGCTGGAGACTTTCCAGTAGATTTCCATTAGGCGCTGGATGGATTCCATGCGGCTAATAAAGGCCCAGATCAGCAGCACAAGGGGAAGGGAAACCGTCAACAGCACAGCGAGGCGATAGTCGGCCCAGACTAAGGCGCTCAGGGCTAGATCATTCATGGTGATTTATGTTCAGGAGTACGAAGGGGGCACCGGTTTAACCACAACAAACCCTCAGTGTTCCGATGTGCTGTGCTCATGGGAAGGAGCAACCCCAGTGGCGATCGCTGACCCCCTGCAAGGGGATGCGATCGGGTCAAAACGGACCGGGCTATCGGATTCCTGAGGGACTTGTCAGGGGCCGGAGGTTTGGGAAAGTCCCAGTCCTGACCCCAGGGCTAACCCATTGGGGGTTAATCTTCGTACAGGCGGCACTCATCCGCATCGGGGTTGTCAGCGCAGTATTGCTCAAAGGAGCTTTTTTTCGGCTCTTCACGCTGATGTGATGCTTCTGCTTGAAGTTCCTCAACGGCATCCCAGGCCGCAGCGCACTCAGCAGAGTCACTGCCGCTTACGTCACAGGCGGCACGAGCTTGCTCGCGCTCTTTCTCAATTTGCTCCTGGATATTGTTGCTCATAGAAGTCTTTTACTCTTGAACTCGATCGGTTAACAAATAGACTAACGCAATGGGCAGGACGCTAGCATGGACCAGACTAGCCCTCTCAAACTTAACACAGGCGACCCAACCCCATCGCTTCGGGTCGGTAAAATTGCTATAAATTGCCACAAATCTCGCGGCTAATGCTGGGATCCGGCAGGGTGTTTCCCCAGGACCTGGGTTCGGCAACAATCTTTGTTATAGTCATAGCTTGAGCTAGGGGGAGTTATGAATCAAGGTATCCAGTGGTCTAACGCACTCTCAACCCATCCGTCCCTAGAGGCCGCCCTCAGTGAAGTGATCGATCGTGCGGGGCAAGATCTTCAGGGTGACCCCGATTTGGGCCTGTTGTTTGTTTCTTCGGCCTTTGCCAGCGAGTATTCGCGGGTGATGCCTTTGTTGCGCCAAAAAATTGAGATCCCCTATCTTCTCGGTTGTGGCGGGGGGGGGATTATTGGCCGAGATGCCCTGGGGGGGGTGCAGGAGGTGGAAGAGGCGGCGGCGATTAGTCTGTCCTTGGCTCGGTTGCCGGAGGTGACGATCGAGCCGTTTTGGGTGCAGGATGAGGATTTGCCCGACCCAGACAGTTCGCCCCAGGCTTGGATGGATTGCCTGGGACTAGCGGCCCCGGCTAGCCCGGAGGAACAGGTTTACTTTATTTTGATGGTGGATCCCTACTCGGTTCGCTCCGATGAGTTGCTTCAGGGTTTGGATTTTGCCTATCCCGGTGCGGTGAAGGTGGGGGGACTGGCGAGCGGACGGCCTCAGCAGCGGGAGGGGGGGCTGTTTTTCCAGGATCGCTACTGTGGGGAGGGGACGATCGGAATTGCGCTGCGGGGCAAGATTTGCCTGAAGACGATCGTGGCCCAGGGCTGCCGCCCGATCGGCTCAGTCCTGCGAGTAACAGAGGCCAAGCGTAATGTTCTGACCCAGGTGCAGGTGGGGGAGGATGACAAGGAAATGACTCCCCTGGAGGCGCTTCAGGATATTGTGCAGTCTTTGGATCCTGCCGATCGGCAACTGGTGCAAAATTCCCTGTTTATGGGCATTGCCTGCAATCCTTTTCAACTGGAACTCAAGCCCGGTGATTTTCTGGTGCGGAATTTGTTGGGCGTGGATCCCCGCACGGGGGCGATCGCCGTGGGCGATCGACTGCGGCCCGGTCAGCGCATTCAGTTCCACCTGCGGGATGCCCACACCTCAGCGGAGGATTTAGAAATTCTGCTGAAGCAGTATCGTCAGGAACATTGGGAGACTAAAGCCTTGGGCGGTTTGATGTTTTCCTGCCTGGGGCGGGGCGAGAGTCTCTATGAGGAGCCAAATTTTGACTCTGACCTGTTTCGGCAGTATTTGGGAGAAATTCCCCTGGGTGGATTTTTCTGTAATGGTGAAATTGGGCCGATCGGGGGCAATACTTATTTACACGGCTATACCTCGGTGTTTGGCATTTTCTGCCAGCCCTAGCCTTTGAACCCGTTTTTATGGCTTTAGCCCCTCCACCCAGCCCAATGTGATGAACCCCCGATCCTGATGAACCGTGCTTCTTCCCGATGGGCCTATTAACCGTGTTTAGCTTGCCCCGTTTATCCCTGCGTCAAGAACTGATTGCCTTTACCCTCACCCTGCTGGGACTGTTGGGGCTGACCTTGGGCCTGAGCAGTCTTCGAGTTCACCGTGCCCAAACTGCGCTCCAAACCCTGAGCGCTCCCTTGCTTCAGCTTTCGTTATTGGTCAGCACCCTAGACCAGTCGGTTTTGGAACAGGGGGTGATGGTGGCCCAGGTGGAGCGGCAGTATTGGGAACAGCGCCGTGCCCAGATTCCTGCCCCGATCGCTTCCCCTACGCCCACCCCTCGCGATCGTCCTCGATCGACCCCAACCCCTCGCCCCACAGCAACCCCCACCCCGATCGCCCCGAATCCCCAGCCCCTTCTGGATCACGACCAAGAAACCCAGGAGTTGTTGGCGGGAACCTTAGCTTTAGTCGATCGCCAAATTCCCCCGCCGCCGATCGCAGCCTCGGATCTTCCCTGGGTTGAGATGGCCACCCAATTGCGGGGGTTAGCTGCGGATTATCAAAAGTTGCACGATCGTAGCCTTGCTTTGCTGGAGATACCGAATAGTCCAGATTTCGCCCGTTTGCGCCAGGAGTTGGATCGCGATCGATCGCACCTTCACCAACAACTGCTCGATCTCCAAACCCAACTCCAAGATCAGCGCGAAGTCCAGCATCGCCAAACGCAAGTTCGACTCAAAACCAGTGAAAAATGGGCTTGGAGCCTAAGATTAGGGCTAGTAGGCTCAGTGGCAGGTGCCTGGGGGCTACGCCTCACGGTGCTCTTGGCCCAGCGTCCTTGGTAAAGGCAAGCAACGCCGGAGTACCTTGATTGATTTTGTGAGTTGAAACCCTTGAGGCTTAACATGCATTTGTACTTTAATGGGGCTGCATGACTCGATTCATCTTGAGCTTATTGACCTGGAGATCACCGGCTTGTGAACGATGTTGCCCTGTCTGAAACCACGGAATTTTATAGGCTTGGCGCAACGCTTCAGTTAGATCCTAGGCAGCGATCGAGTTTGGGGCAGTACATGACTCCAGCGCCGATCGCCCGCTTCATGGCCAGTCTGTTTACAAACCTGACCGGAGACCTACGCATCTTGGACCCCGGCGCTGGAGTCGGGTCGCTCACCTCCGCCTTAGTGGAACGGCTATGTAGGCAAGCCCTTAAGCCAACCTCAGTTAATTTGACCTGCTACGAGATCGAACCAGCCTTACTGCACTACTTACACAAAACCCTGGAAGCATCTATTCGGCAATGCAAAACAGCAGGAATTACAGCCAAGAGTCAAACCTATCCAGAGGACTTTATCCTCGGTTGTTATTCTCCCTCGGCCCAAATTGAACTGTTTCCCTCGTCTGCACCCGTACCCCTCCCTTTTACCCACGTTATTCTCAACCCTCCCTACAGAAAAATTCATTCCACATCAGCCCATCGCCTTGCCCTGCGCCAAATCGGCTTAGAGACCTCAAACCTTTACACTGGATTTCTTTTTCTCGCCGCACGACAACTCCAAGACGGCGGTGAGATGGTGGCGATCGTCCCTCGCTCCTTTTGCAATGGCCCCTACTTTAAGCCCTTTCGAGAGCAGTTCTTCAAACTCATGGGCCTGCACCATCTCCATATTTTTGAACGGCGTAATGCCGTCTTTAAGGAAGATGAAGTGCTGCAAGAAAATATCATTCTCCACGCCATCAAAGGACAGTACCCCTCAACCCTAAAGATCACGGCTAGTCGAGACAGCTACTTTCATCTTGATGTGGCAACAGGAGACTATGTTGTGGAAGATATGACCCAGAGAGTCGCGGACACCGCCACAGTGATTCGCCCCCATGATCCCAATCAGTTTGTTTATATTGCTGCTAATACCTTGGAGCAGCAGATCGTTGATCGGATTTCCCAGTTCACCACAACCCTGGATCAACTGGGTCTAACCGTCTCTACAGGACCAGTCGTCGATTTTCGCCTCAAAGCTGACCTTCGGATGCAGCCCCAAGCAGGCACCGTTCCACTGCTCTATCCCACTCACTTTCAAAGGGGTGAACTCCTTTGGCCTAAGTTCAGTAAAAAGCCCAACGCGATTCAAGTTTCTGACCAAAGCCGCAAATGGCTCTGGAAAAATCAAGGGTATTACGTCGTTACCCGCCGATTTACCGCCAAAGAGGAGAAACGGCGTATTGTTGCGTCTACTTATGCTGCTAACTTGCCAGGACAGTGGATTGGGTTTGAAAACCACCTCAATGTTTACCATGCGCACCAATCGGGCTTTTCCCGTGAACTGGCGATCGGACTCACGATATACCTCAACAGTAGCCTGATCGATCGCTGCTTCCGCCTGTTTAATGGCCATACCCAGGTCAACGCCACAGACCTTCGTGCCTTGTGCTACCCCAGCCGAGCCGTCTTAGAACGCATTGGCCGCACCGTGGGCAACTCACCCCTGGCCCAAGACGACATTGATGCTCTCATTGAACAAGAATTGAGACCTATGACTGACAACAGCAACCCTCTGTTAGCCCAAAGGAAAATTGATGAAGCCCTGGAAATTGTCAAAGCCCTCGGTTTACCACGGGGCCAACAGAACGAGCGTTCTGCCCTCACTTTACTTGCCCTCATTGACCTAAAGCCCTCCGGAAACTGGCAGATGCTGCAAAAGCCACTGATGGGCATCACGCCGATTATGACCTATTGCAAAGAGCATTACGGGCGAGACTATGCTCCCAATACCCGCGAGACGTTCCGCCGCCAGACCATGCACCAATTCGTGGAAGCCGGTATTGCCCTTTACAACCCTGACAAACCAGACCGGCCTATCAATAGCCCTAAAGCCTGCTACCAAATTAGTGATGATGTTTTTACTGTGATCCAAACCTTTGGTACGGCGGCATGGCAACAGACTCTAGAGCATTATTTAGAAGGACAAGAAACCTTAGCCGCAAAATGGGCAAAACATCGGGCGATGCAAATGATTCCGGCCCAAATTGCAGAAGGCCAAGAGATTAACCTAACTCCTGGACCCCACAGCGAACTCATTAAACAAATCATTCAGGAATTTGCGCCTCGCTTCGCTCCTGGAGCAAAAGTGGTTTACGTTGGCGACACAGGTGACAAAACAGGCTTTTTTCAGGAAGAAACACTAGCTAAACTCGGTGTTCACATTGACCAACATGGCAAAATGCCCGATGTTGTCCTGTATCTCGCTCAGAAAGACTGGCTCTTGCTAATTGAGTCTGTCACCAGTCATGGCCC
>JAYKJG010000017.1:0-3166 GCA_035286285.1 Prochlorothrix sp. | reverse complement strand
TTCCAGCAACACGGCTCATCCTCGGCATCGGGGTCGATCGCCTTGGGGTTCGATCGGGCGACGCAGCCCCTGTGGTACCATAGAGTGTTGACCTTTGGCGCTTCTGCCCCCCCTCACCCATGCCCCTACCCGTTGTTGCGATCGTTGGCCGTCCCAATGTCGGCAAATCTACCCTCGTAAACCGCATTGCAGGGGAACAGGAAGCCATCGTTTTTGATCAGCCGGGGGTCACCCGCGATCGGACCTATCGCCAAGCCTTTTGGTGCGATCGGGAATTCCAGATTGTCGATACCGGCGGCTTGGTTTTTGATGACGATACGGAATTTTTGCCCCTGATTCGGGAACAGGTGCTCTTGGCCCTTGCTGAGGCCAAAGTGGCGATTTTTGTGGTGGATGGTCAAGAGGGCTTGACCGGGGGCGATGAGACGATCGCCCAGTGGCTGCGGCAGCAATCGGTGCCCACGGTGCTGGCGGTGAACAAATGCGAGTCGATCGACAAAGGCACCCTCCAAACCCTAGACTTTTGGTCCCTTGGCCTCGGTGAACCGTTCCCCGTCTCCAGCATTCACGGCAGCGGCACCGGCGACCTCCTCGATCAAGTCATTGACCATCTCCCCCCCACTGCGGCAGAGGAAGACAGCGCTGAAACCGGCGTAGCCATTATTGGCCGTCCCAATGTGGGCAAATCCAGCCTCTTAAATGCTTTTTTGGGGGAAGGGCGGGCGATCGTCAGCCCCATTTCCGGCACAACGCGGGACGCGATCGATAGCTTCGTGGAGCGCAACGATAAGCGCTATCGCCTGATTGACACCGCCGGAATCCGCAAAAAGCGCAGCGTAGACTATGGACCGGAGTTTTTTGGCATTAACCGCGCCTTTAAGGCCATTCGCCGCTCTGATGTGGTGCTGTTGGTGATTGATGCCATCGATGGGGTGACGGAGCAGGACCAAAAACTGGCGGGACGCATTGAAGAGGATGGCCGCGCCTGTGTGGTGGTGGTCAATAAATGGGACGCGGTGGAGAAGGATACCCACACGATGGTGGAATACGAGAAGACCCTACGCAGTAAGTTGTATTTCCTGGAGTGGGCACCGTTTATTTTTGTCAGCGCCATGACGGGCCAGCGGGTGGAGAAGATTCTTGATCTTGTGGATGAGGCCGCAGAGCAGCACCAGCGCCGGGTCACGACTGCGGTGGTGAATGAAGTCCTAGAGGATGCCCTGGCATGGCGATCGCCCCCCAGCACCCGCCAAGGTCGCCAAGGCCGCATCTACTACGGCACCCAGGTCACCAGCCGCCCCCCCACCTTTACGATGTTCGTCAACGATCCCAAGCTCTTTAAGGATGGCTACCGCCGCTACATTGAGCGCCAATTTCGGGAAAGTCTCGGTTTCCGGGGAACTCCGGTGCGCTTTTTCTGGCGGGGCAAAAAACAACGCGATGCCGATCGCACCACCCCCAACCGCGCCACCCGTGTTAAGCAGGACTGATCAACCAGGGCTAAATCGGGCCAAGCTTGAAGGCTGGGATGAAATGCAACGATTTCAGGTGATGCAGGGTGGAAAGTTATGAAGGTGCTTATCGGCAGCGCCATCAGGATACAAAGGTGCTGCATGAGGCCGATCGTGCAACTGCGGCGATGCATTTCGGGGGCTGTGCCGTGGAATGCTTGCTGAAGGCGATGATTTTGGCCCAAATCCCCAATCCAGATCAGCGTCAATGGCACACGGACGAAGCACCCCAGCCCCACGGAATTAAGCGACCGGGCCATGACTTGCAGGAGGCTTTAAAGCAGTGTCAAAAGCTTTACGATCGGGCCAAGAAAACGCCACAGGTCATCCGGTGGTTTAATGCTGTTAACAAGCCGAGTCAGCACTTTATTGATTTGCGGTACTCGGATACAGAGCCAGACCCTGAGGAATCCAAAAGCTGGTGGGATGCCTATACCCAACTGTGCCGGTGGTTAGAGAAGCAAAAAACAAGTCTGTAGGGGAATTGAGCGATGGATCGCACTCGGAAAACTAAACTCCAAGAACGTCTCCAGGAGATTTACTGCCAGTCTTCCCAGGATTCGGGTGCGTGGCTAGAGTTAAATTTTTCCACGGGGGGGTTGCTGAATGTGACGATCGTCAGCCCCCGCTTCCAAAACCTGACTGCCCCAGAGCGTCAGCAGCATCTTCAGGACAACCTACCCCCAGAATTCCAGGGAAATTTAGGGTTTTTATCGCTATACACGCCTGAAGAAGCCGAAAAATTCGATTTACGCCCCTCTCCGTCTACACCCCCTACCCGACCCCAGACTTGGCAAGACCTCGCTATCCAAGCCGCAAATCCCCAAAACCCTGCCCCTGCCCCTGAACCCAGAACCTCAACTCAGCCGCACACGGTAACTTTTTATTCTTTTAAGGGTGGCGTGGGGCGCACCACTGCCTTGATTCATGTAGCGTGGATTTTGGCCCAACGGGGGCGTAAAGTGGTTGCAATAGACCTAGATGTGGAAGCACCGGGTTTAAGCTATGCTTTTCCGCTGGATACGACCCTTTCTAAGGGATTAGTCGATTATTTTTATGACCGGGCCTATGGCCTTGAAGATGCCTATGACGTTAAAATTACGGATATTTTTGGGGAAGTTGAGATTCCCGATGCCTTGGGGCGGTTGTTTGTGGTGCCTGCGGGGGAGATGAGTTTGGATTATGTGGCAAAAGTAGATGATTTGCGGGCTACAACGGTCACGGATACGGGGCAGAGTCTGTGGGAGGTGCTTGTCGCAGATTTGCAACGGCAGTTAGCACCGGACTTTATTTTGGTAGATTCCCGCACGGGGCTGAACCAGTGGGGGGCGTTCTCGCTGTTGCAAGCGGCCCATGAGGCGGTGATTTTCCTCTTTCCCAATGAGCAAAACCTTAAGGGTGCCCAAATTCTTTTAGAATCGCTGCGATCGGTGAATAAAGCAGAACCCAGGATTGTTTTTTCCCCGGTTCCTGACCTTACTGAAACGGGACTTGCTAGGGTGCGATCGATTTGGCAGGAGCTTTCCCCCTTGCTGGCCCAGTTTACGCCAGAAGATGCACCGGAAAGCGATCCTGACGATCGGGAGCAGGAGGACGATGATGCTTGGGGAGAGGATCCCTTGATGGTGGGCTATACGCCGACGATCGCCCTCGCC
>JAYKJG010000016.1:0-15529 GCA_035286285.1 Prochlorothrix sp. | reverse complement strand
GGGTGAGGGTTTTTTTAGATGCCAAAACGGATCCCCATAACACAAAGGGTGGGCACTGCCCACCCCACGGTTAGTTTCAGTTAGCGAATAACCCTAAAGGGGCAACCTATGCCTCATCCAGGGCCGCGATACCGGGCAGAACCTTACCTTCCAGCAGTTCCAGGCTAGCACCGCCCCCGGTGGAAATATGGCTCATCTGAGCAGCCAAACCGGCTTGTTCCACCGCAGCCACAGAGTCACCCCCACCGATAATCGTGGTTACGCCCTGGGGAGTCAGCCCTGCTAGGGTTTGAGCAACGCCATTGGTTCCGGCTGCAAATTTCTCAAACTCAAACACGCCCATGGGACCATTCCAGATCACGCTCTTACAGGCTTTGAGCGCCTCTTGGAAGGTCTTGATGGAGTCGGGACCAATATCCAGACCCATCCAGCCATCGGGAATGGCATCCACGGAAACCGTTTGGGTGTTGGCATCCGCCGCAAACTTATCCGCCACCACAACATCGGTGGGCAGCAGCAGATCCACGCCCTTTTCCTGGGCTTTGGCTTGCAGTTCCTTGGCCAGTTCGAGCTTATCTTCCTCCACCAGGGAGCTACCTACGGCCTTACCTTGGGCTTTGTAGAAGGTGAAGATCATGCCACCGCCGATGAACAGCTTGTCCACCTTATCCAACAGGGTTTCGATCACGCCAATTTTGCTAGAAACCTTTGAGCCGCCGACGATCGCCGCTAGGGGACGCTGGGGACTTTCGATCGCCGCCTGCAAATATTGCAATTCCTTTTCAATGAGGTAACCGGCCACGGACGGCGACAGATATTGGGTCACCCCTTCCGTAGAAGCATGGGCACGGTGAGCCGTCCCAAAGGCATCGTTGACATAGATATCCGCATTAGCGGCTAAGGCTTTGGCAAACTCAGGATCGTTCTCTTCCTCTTCGCTATGGAAGCGCACATTCTCCAGCAGGATCACCTGTCCATTATTCATGGCCTCCACTTGGCGCGTCACTTCCTCGCCAATGCAGTCGCTGGTCTTGACGACGGGCTTGCCCAATAATTCACTCAGGCGCTCCGCCACCGGAGTGAGGCGCATAGATTCCACCACCTTACCCTTGGGACGACCGAAGTGGCTGGTGAGAATCACCTTAGCGCCCTTGCCCACCAAGTCTTGAATCGTGGGGAGGGCCGCCCGAATCCGGGTGTCATCGGTGATTTTGCCAGCATCATCCAGGGGCACATTGAAGTCAGCCCGGACCAACACACGCTTACCCGCAACATCTGAGGCAGAAAGATTCGCTACGCTTTTCTTAGCCACAACAAGAGTCTCCTAAACTGGGTCTATCCTTGGATTTATCCCAAGACGCACACCGCAACCTCGGTTAACCTTTCGGCTCCAAAGTCTAGGAGCAGACCGAGAGGCAGACACCTGAGGGGCGGCACAGTCTGGGTGGGGTACCAGGACGGGACACGACTGAACCTCCAGCAGCAAAGGCCACAGGGCCGATCGCCTGGGGGCTAAGGCGGCTACCTCATCCTGCCAACCCGATAAACACTAAACAGTGAACCTTTGGCGAGCGATCTCCCTAGGGGAAGAAGCCGCTCAGGGCAAAGGCTCGGTTCCTTCCTATTGTCTTATAGATTGGGTTGCATCCCTTGCCCAAATATCAAAACACATCACGATTTCCCGCTGAAAGGGCACATTGGGGACCGAACCCCGCTACACTATCCCCTGAACCCTCCGTTATAACTGCATCTCGGTAAAACACCGAGGGGAGGGAGATCACGAATACCCGCTGGAAGCGCCAGAGGGCAGAACACTTGGAGGCACAACAGGGGGGGTTATGTTTAAGACCATCCTTTTTCCACTGGATCAAAGTCGCGAATCCCGTGAAGCCGCAGATGTGGCGATTAAATTGGCCCAGGAACATCAAAGCGATCGCATTATTCTGCTGTCGGTGATGGAAGAGGCGCAGACGGCCCACAGTCCTGCGATGGCTTCCCACGACGCAATTTCAGAACTGTTGAAAACCGCTCAAAAGCTGTTTGAAGATCAGGGGCTAAAGGCGGAAACCCTGGAGCGATCGGGCAAACCGGCCTTTGTCATTTGCGACGTGGCGGATGAAATTCCGGCGGATATTATCATTATGGGCTGTCGCGGAACGGGCCTCACGGAGGAAGGAGCAGCGGATAGCGTGACCAATCGCGTCATTAACCTGTCGCCCTGCCCCGTGCTGATTGTCCCTTAAGCGCGGGCCTGAGGGGGCAAAGGCTTAAGGGGGGATTGGGGAAACTCGCGGCGGAGTTGCGGCAATCCCTGAAGTGCCCCCATGGCGATCGGCTGCGGACTGAGACCGGGGTAACCACGGGGGAATTCGGGGCGGCTTTCCAGGATGCCCTTAAAAATGGCTTTGCTTAATAATGAAGTTTTTCACCGGGCTGGAAAAGCCAGAAGCCTTAAACTGCTTGAGTTGGAGCGGAGCCGGTTGGCCTTGGGGAATGGAAACCCGCAACTCAAAGGGGCTGGTGCCCGGTGGTACCTCGTCAATGCTGCCTAAGCGGCCCCGGTTCTGCATCACAGTATTGCCCGTTGCGTCGTAGATACGGCCATAGATATCGGCATCGTAAACAACTTTGCTGGTCGGGTTGACCACGCTGCCAAAAATCAAAAAGCATTGGGCGGGGCGGGTGCTACCGTTGCTGGTGACGGCACCCTTGGCCAGTTCTGGCGGGCACGCTTCGTAGGTTAAGTCGGTGAGTTTCAGTTGGGTCATGGCCGATGCTGGGGGAGTTACGGTCCAACTCATCAGCCACAGCCCTACGGCCAAGAGGAAGGCTTGGCCCCAGCGCAAACCTAAAGCCGGACGATCGGGCCATTTGGGCAAATTTAGCTTAAATCCCAGTAAATTCATGTAATTCTTAATCCTTGGCAAGGGTGAAGGGCAGTCTTTTGCCGTCTCTGTTAGCTTACCGCCCTCGAAGCACGACAACAATTCCCCCCCTCTAACCAACCTAACGCCCATGGGCACCGGCATGGGGGAAAACCCCCGATTTGCGGCTCACCTTGGCCCTAGGCGTTGGATTGCGACTCGTACCCACTGCGGGACAGGCTCGGTGCCGCCTCTAGCCAGTCGTAAATGCGTTCTAGCTGCTCCAAGGTCACCAGACCATAGCGCCAGAGCACCATGGGCAGTGGCCCCAAGTCCTGTTCACTGTGGCGCAGGGCCATTTCGATCGAGGAGGGAGAGAGCCGTAGCTCGTCTTTCAGAAATTGAACTAATCGCTCATAGGGAGGGTTCATGGTAGCGGGACTCCTGAACAGCCGGTTTATTAAAGCCTAAAAAGTCTTCCTCAGCGGTTCCAGACCTGAGGTTGTTTAGGCGAACAATTTAAAAGGGTTAACAACAGGACTGCTGTGATCTGGAGAAGGAAAGGCTGAAATAAAGGTCAAACCTGGATCAGCACCCCAGACGATCGGAAGTAAAACATCAAGATCAAGGCAGTCGATTCTCAGAATTGAAACGTAATGTAACATTCCAAGGGACAAAGATACATTACGGTACACCAGCTCGGCGAGGTTAATCTTAGAGCGGGGCATTCAAGGGGGTGGGGGCTTTAAGCTTGCCCAGTTCAAGCTCGTCAGATTCGGGGACAGGCAAACGGAGACTGATAGACGACGAGCAAGACCAGCAGCAGCAGCAGCAGACAAGACAGGTGGAAAATATTCTGCGATCGCAGCAATCAGCAGCACTTAACCAGCAGCACTTAACCAGCAGCACTTAACCAGCAAGGTAGCCTAACAAGGGCCAGAACGGGCGGTGCATTTCACATTTCACTTTTGCCCCGGTACGGACTAAAGTCCGCACTACGAGCCGTTTGAGCCAGGTCAGGGTCTGGGTTGCTCCAAAGTGAAATGCACCCAAAACGGGGGCAGATCCCTAGGTGGGATTCTGTGAAAACGCAAAGGGAACTCGACAGGTACCACAACGGGTCACGACGCTGATACTGAAAGACGTTGAGACTCGCTGAACCTGAACTTCGGTCTTCACACCGGGACCGAATACGCAGGAATGATACTCTACTTTGGCCCAAGTTGTTGCGATCGAGATCATAACTTCTCAGGTTTTTTCGAGTTTTTCAGGTTCCTTCCTGGGAGCCTAGAATTTCAGGGAGACAGCCTCGATCGGCGTTATTCTAGCCTAAAACCCTTTAATTTTCCATTCAATCCCCCTGGGGATCAAGAAGTCCGAGCAGCCTAACAGTCGGCTAACTGTAACAATTCAGACGGTTTTCTGCTAGCCGTGGTACCAAGTTCCGCTCCAGGCTAGGCCGCCCACTTCTACGCCCGCTTGATCGCTCCATGCGTCTAAGAGGGGAGATTGTCGATCGGCCCCCCGCTCCCCCAAACGCAGCCTTAACTGCCCCCGCAAACTATCCCGGCAGCACAACTGCATTCCTTGGGCCGTCGGCACTCTGACCCAGGCCCCTGCTTCTGTTGTTGTTGCCTCCACCTCAACCCAATGGGTTGCATTTTCCGCCCAAATCCGCCACTGCCCCCACTGGACCGCCCAAACCGGGCGACTGTTCCAGGGCGCAAATTCATAGAACTGGCCAGCAGCATGGACCCCCACCAAGCCCACCTCTTCCGATCGGCCCAGCACCGATCGCCGCCCCCCCGCCACCGTCAGGCTCAGGTCAGCGCTGGGGGGGTCGATCGGCTGTGGGATTCCCTCCCCTGGGCGATCGCCGGTTTTGCTGGGAATTTCGCTTTGGAAGGTGTTGCTATTGAGCCAAAACCAGCGATCGGGAAACGCCCTGCCCCAGTTCTTTTCCCCATAGGCGGGCACCTGGTGGAAGTCATAGCGCTCCCCCTGCCACTCTACCCAGCCCGTCGCCCGTGCCAAGGCCATCAACACCTGCCAGCCCGGTTCAAAAATCGGCAATGCCGACAGCCATCCCCCCGTAGATTGGGGAAAGCCGGGATTGCCCCAACCATAGACCGGCTCCAAGGTATAGGACCAAGCTACGGTTTCCTGCCGCAGGGGATCCCAGAAGCGGCCTTGGTGTAGGGTGCTTGGTCCCTGGCTCACGATCTGGTAACCCTCAGCAACCGTAGTGTCAAAGTGCTCTGGACTCAGGGGACAGGGGGCTAAGGCCGCAACTGAATCACGACCCCAGTGACCCAAGGCAAGGCGGTGCCGATCGGCCCAGAAGCGATCGACCTGGGGAAACGATCGGCAAACATAGCGATCGGCCTCGTCCAAAATCTGCACCGTTCCGCCGCTGTAGGGCGAGGGTGTGTCGGGGTCTTGAATTGAGTACATGAAGGCCAAGCTCGGCCCTCCGTTCGGCAAGGTTAACCGAAAATACCACCCCTCAAAAAAACGCCCCCCGCCCCCTAAACAGTCCCGCCAACAGCCCCCCGCAGGCTTGGGGGTGTTCCAGGCACGATCGCGGCCATGGTAGCCGGAGTGGGGGGGCAAAGGGGCGATCGGGGGCATCGAAGTTGAACCAAGAGCAGCCATTAAAACGCTAATTTGTTAACAAGTGTTTACGGTGTAACGGTTTTCCCCCCTAGAATCCCTTAAACTGATCTCTAATCTAGGGAAAGAACGATAAAGCTCACGTTTGCCAAGGTGGGTTTAAGGTGGGTTTACCGAACCTCAAGAGGCTAAGTAGATAGAACGCTGTCGCACTGGAAGCTGATTGTCTCCGGCAAACTCCTCTCCTCCCTAGCCCTGACCCTCGCATTTTGGAGTGACAAAGCCATGACCTTTAGCTTTGATCTCTTGGGAGTTTCTCCCATGTTGGACTTTTTCCACCACCAGCAAAGTCAAAGCAGCCGCGACCAAGTGGGCGGCGCAGCCTATCTGGGAACCCATGAGTGTAAGTTAGACTCATTTATTCGATCGGTGGAAGAAATCACCCCCTATCGGGGCTGGAACATTGATGAGGCCGTCGATGCGGTGATTCAATATTGGATGCGCAATGAAAGCCATGTGCGCCACTGGCAAGAACGACTCCAGGATGCGGGTCGGGCCAATCTTTTGGTGGGTCGCCTTGCGGATGTGCAAGCGCTCCGCATTGAACTGGAAGCCCTCGTGAGCAGTTAGGGGCACGGGCTGCTCAGGGTATAACTTCTGGGTGCATTTCACAAAGTGAAATAGACACAAAAAATACGGCTGTGAACCCCTAGGGGTCTAACAGCCGTAGTTAAGACTAGGAGCGTGACGAGGAACCCGATCGGGGCCGATCGTCAAGCTATGGTAAAAACAATCCCAGCGGGATTTGGTCCGAGTCTAGAACAGGCCCAAGGTCAGGGACTTGTCGATCGGCAGGGTTGCGCCAATCCCCAGATAGAGGGTGAAGGCGGTCCCAAACAGGAACACCGCCATGGCGATCGGGCGACGGAAGGGGTTTTGGAACTTGTTGAGGTTCTCAATAAAGGGAACCAGCATCAACCCAGCGGGCACAGCCGTTTGCAGCATAATTCCCAACAGCTTGTTGGGGACGACCCGCAGGATTTGGAACACCGGATAGAGGTACCACTCCGGCAAAATTTCCAGAGGGGTGGCAAAGGGGTTAGCAGGCTCACCCACCATCGCGGGATCCAAAACCGCAAGGCCGACGATGCAGGCCAGGGTGCCCAGAATCACGATCGGGAAGGTGTAGAGCAGATCGTTGGGCCATGCAGGCTCACCATAGTAGTTGTGCCCCATATTCTGGGCCAACTTCTCTAGAAGAACGGGATCGGTCAGATCCGGCTTTTTGAGAACAGACATAGTTGTGAAGGTCTCCTTATGCAAGCAATCACCGGGAAACGGTGAAACCAGGATTAAACTGAATCACCCAACACCAGGACGGGTGAGATTACTGTGTAGTGTAAAAGGGTTCCAACCGTTCTGGGGAGGGAACCCTTTGCCTCAAGGATGGGTTACCTGAACGAGCAAGCAAACCTTACAAAGGACCAGAGATGCCCTGTTTGCGGATCATGAGGAAGTGCATCAGCATGAAGACCGCAATCAGCCAAGGCAACACAAAGGTATGGAGGCTGTAGAAACGGGTCAGGGTGGCTTGGCCAACGCTAGCACTACCGCGAATCAGTTCCACCATCAGAGGACCGACCAGGGGAACGGCCTCAGGCACACCAGAGACAATTTTCACAGCCCAGTAGCCCACTTGGTCCCAGGGCAGGGAGTAGCCGGTCACACCAAAGGACACGGTAATCACCGCCATAACCACACCGGTAATCCAGGTCAGCTCGCGGGGGTTCTTGAAACCGCCGGTTAGGTAAACCCGGAACACGTGCAGAATCATCATCAGCACCATCATGCTGGCGGACCAGCGGTGGATGGAGCGAATTAACCAGCCGAAGCTGACTTCATTCATGATGTACTGCACAGAGTTGAAAGCCTCGGTGACAGAAGGCTTGTAGTAGAAGGTCATGGCAAATCCAGTGGCGAACTGGATGACAAAGCAGACCAGGGTAATCCCACCTAGGCAATAGAAGATGTTGACGTGGGGGGGGACGTACTTGCTGGAGATATCATCGGCGATCGCTTGGATTTCCAGACGGTCGTTAAACCACTTGTATACGCCAGATTCTTGAACTTGCTTCGTGAACATGAGGCAAATAAGTTATTGATAGAAGATGTCTAATCTTTGGACAAGCCCTAGACTCCCACGGAAACTTCCGGAGACTTCCATGGCGGGTACTCTCCCGGAGCGGGCAACTGAAGTTAAGACCCGTTGGGCAAAATTCCACGATCGGTCAAAACCCATGAGTCTGGTCCCGAAACGGGTCAGTTCCTCAAACAGGTCAGATCCTAAAGTGAGTCAGATGCCTAGGGGAACAAAACCTCTAAGTTGACAAACCCCCAAGGAGATGGCCTGAGAATGCCGGAGGGTACTGGTTTCACTCTACCACGGGGGGCTTCCGTAAATTGGCAACCCGCAAGCTGCCCTTAAGATTCTATGAAGATTCCAGGTGAGGCCCACCGGGTAAATTGACCTGTGTCCAACTTCTATAAAAAATGTAACACAAGCTCTCATAGAGCGCGGCAAGTTGAGTAGGGCAAGGGACAACGGCAGGGGAGGGGGCGGGAACGGGGGCTAGGCTGGACGGAGTGGGGCGGGTTCCCCGTTTTGACCGGACTCTGGGGCGATCGCGACAAACCCTAAATATTTCAATATATTAAGTTGCTAGGGGGAGGCTGCTGTGATAATGAGAGCTTCTCCAATGGGAGCTTCTCCAACAGGATAACCTTGGCCTATTGACTATTAATCTGCCTTAACTTGACTTGATCCGAGATATTTCGGGCTTAAGACTCTTAATACCTTCTATGCTTAAGAACAATTTTCTCTCCAGATTGCTAGCCCTTGCCCTCTTGCAGATCAGTCTGTTCCTAGGGTTGCCCTCAGACTCTGCCTTTGCCCTGACCACGGAGCAGCGCCTGTTTGACCAAGCCTGGCGCATTGTGAGCCAAGCCTATTTAGACAACAGCTTTAACCATCAAAACTGGTGGGCGGTGCGCCAAACGGTTCTGAGCCAGCCCCTCACCGATCGCAGCCAAACCTATGCGGTTATTCGGGAGATGTTGGGCAGCTTGGAGGATCCTTTTACTCGGCTCTTGGAACCGGTGGAATATCGCAATTTGCAAATGACGACTTCCGGGGAACTGACGGGGGTGGGGCTTCAGATTGCCTCCGATCGTCGCAATGGCCAGGTGATTGTGATTGCCCCGATCGCCGGATCCCCCGCTGATAAGGCTGGATTGCATCCCGGTGACCATATTGCCGCGATCGATGGCCAAACCACCTTTGATCTGAGCTTAGATGAGGCGGCTTCCTTGATGCGGGGGCCACGGGGAACCACGGTGCGGCTGACGGTGAACCGGACCAGCGGCGACGCGGTGGAGTCTTGGGAGGTGGAGGTTGTGCGGGATGTGATTTCCCTTAACTCCGTGATTGCTGAGTTGCACCAAGAGGAGGATTTGCCGCCCGTGGGCTATATCCGTCTGCTGCAATTTAATGGCAACTCCCGCAGTGAAATGGAGGAAGCGCTGCTGGATCTGGAAAGCCAGGGGGCAGAGCGCTATATTCTGGACCTGCGCAACAATCCAGGGGGCTTGCTTCAGGCTGGGATTGATGTGGCCAAGCTCTGGCTCGATCGGGGCACCATTGTCTACACGGTCGATCGCCAGGGGGTCCAGGGGGCTTACCAGGCCGATCGCTTTGCCCTCACCGATGATCCCCTGTTGATCCTGGTCAACCGAGGCAGTGCTAGCGCCAGCGAGATTTTAGCGGGAGCTTTACAGGAGAACGATCGCGCCCAACTGGTTGGGGAAACCACCTTTGGCAAAGGCTTAATTCAGTCCCTCTTCAAGTTAGCCGATGGCTCTGGGATGGCGGTGACGGTGGCTAAATATGAAACCCCCCTGCACCATGACATTCATAAAGAGGGCATCCACCCCAATGTTGAGGCGATCGCCCCACCCCCCCGCAGCAACCAATGGGGCACCCCAGAAGATAGCCAGTACCAAGCTGCCCTCCAAGTCCTACGGGACCAATTCCCCAGCTAGTCTGCCCCCGGTCTCTGGGCAAAGTGGGTGCTATTTCACTTTGGCCCCTGTACGGACTAAAGTCCGTACTACATACTATGAGCCGTGCTGCGAGCCTGTTGGGTACGGACTAAAGTCCGTACTACGAGCTTTTTATACCAAATCCGTTGAGCCTGAAACAGAATAAACGGGTAGGGGTCGTGCCCCTGTGCCGACCCTCGACCAGCCAAATACGGGGGCAACCACGGGGGGATTGCCCCTACCAAAACGAATCGAGATTAGTCGGATTTGGTATTACAGCGGATCGCTAGAGTTCTGGCTCAAGTCCTGCTGCCCGCAACTGGGCGGCAAGACGATCCCCGCGTTGGCGTTCCTGCTCCACGCGCTGGCGTTCCTGGTCAATTTTTTCGGTGTCCCACGGGAGCAACTGTCCCTGGTCATCCCACCAGCGCAACCAGGAGCCATCCCGATGATCCCGTTTTCCTTGCCACACCCCCAGAAAAAGCTGCATTTCAGGAACCCAAAACCGAGTCTGCTCTTGGGGTGATTCTAAAGCATACCGTTGTTCCTCCTTGAGGCGGTAGAACTCTAGGGATCCCGTGGCGAGGTCAAAAATGCCGTAGTTGGGAACCTGGAGAATCTGTTCATAGAAGAGGAATTTGCCGGGGGGAAAGGTTTCTTTGATGGAATACTCACCCCCATCGGTCTCAGACAGAAACTCCAGGACCAAGGCGGGGATTGCACCCTGAAGCCGGGGGGTGTAGCTGCGTTCCACGTCCGATCGTGGCACGGTAATGACGGGAATATAGGCCCAGTCTGGTGCTTTCACCACCACTTTGCCATTGACTGTGGCACAGATCCCATAATTAGTAGCGGTCAATGCCTGCTCCGGCAGGCGATCGGCAAGGCGTAAACTTTCCGTTAAGGCAGCGGCTAAAGCCGGTTGATGAATATGATCCACGGGGTCATTGGGCAAGATGAAGTCAGGGGGGAGTTGCTCCCAGGTTACCCCAGGGGCGGGTGTGAGTGTGGTTGCAGGGGCAGGCATGGCGATCGGATCCAGGGAATTCAAGGGTTAGATGTACTATAACAATCCGCTGTGGATCGGAAGACCTTTCACCTCTGGCTTTTCCCCCTGGGAGAGGGGATGAGGCTACAAACCTCGTCTTAGGCAAAGCGATCGTGGGTGTAGGCTTTAATCGATCGAGGCTTGACGGTTTGCCAGGGGTAGCGGGGTTGGAGTTTGTTGAGGGGGAAGCTGGCAAGGCGGGTTTCGATGTGGGCTTGTTCGGCTGCGGTCAGGCCAAACAGGGTATAGATCGTGGCATCAATGCGATCGAGGATGGCAAAAAAGCGGGTTTCCACCTGCTGAAAGCTAGCACAGCGCTCTCGATAGGCTTGCATTAAGGCAACATAATCCTGGGGAATCACCAGTTTTTGAATGATGGCTTTGGAAACAGTACTGCCTTCATCCCCGCTGAGGGTCAGGAGCTTGTAGAGCAGTTCAGTGGCATCAGCATCGACCAAGGTCAAGGAGAAGAGACCGGCCTGAATCTGGTTGCCTTGGAGGGTGAGTTCTTCGATCGCAACGGGTTCAGGACTCCAGTTCGTCAAGTTCAATTGGAGGTGACGATCGCTGAGTTTGTAGCGACGGGCAGCGGCACGGGTTTCGACTTCGGAAAGGAGCCATTCATCGGGGTTATCTTTGGCGATCGCGGCCAACTGCGCTAATTGATCATAGCCTTCGACCAATTGCTGCTCAATCGCTGGATCTAGGGTTTTCACCCAAGGTAAAGCCTCTAAAGTCCGGGGATAAACATGGGCATAGCAACCCTGAATCACCCCACTGCGCAATCTTACAGCCCAGTAAAAACGCGCCAGTTTACTATTGAGGTAAGCAGTCATCGCTTTAGGATGAACTCGATCGGGATTGGGGAGTGCCACAATTAGAGTATCGATTGCTGCATAATCGGGATTCTCAATCAAAGTGGCTACCAATGAAGTCCCAATATTAGCGACTGCCACAAATGAAGTATGGGTTGTATCAGCCCATAAACTGAGCTTTCCATAGGGTCGATCTTTTACTGCTTCTAAATCAACCCAACCTGCGGGTTCACCGGGCCATGCCATGGCAATACTCCGTCCGGCAATCACCTGAATGGGACGGCTACCCGTAGGTTCTGGAGTCACTTCAGCACCGCCCCGCTGAATGCCATAGGTCCACCAGAAGGGGCGATTATTGCGGCTGATTTGTTTAGCCACTGCTTCTTTTAAGGGCACAATTTGACCCGTGCCATTGGGATAGAGTTTTCTCAAAATTGGGACATCCCCCGGCTTCAGCAGCGGCAGCAGATAGTCCCCCCAGAGACCTGACCGTGAATCACTCGGATCCATCTCAGTGACCCTGGGATTCACCTTTAAATCAAAGAAATCTCCATAGGCAATTTTCATCGGTGGTTCATCGCTCACCCACTGAGAGGGCACATAAAGCTCAATTTCATCCTCTGCCTTGGCCGCAGTCCGTTCAATGACTAAAATTAAGGGAACTCGCGCCACATCCCAAACGGGCCGATCGGTAAACTCTAGCCATACCACTTTGCGCAGCGCTGCTTCCCGATCGGGATACAACAACTTCCACACCTTCGCCGCCGCTTCAGAGTTGGCATAGCCCCCGCTGACCACCATGCCCAACCAGCCGCCCGCTTCCAAAGATTCCGTTAGTGCCCGATAAAGGAACACCAGCCCGGTATCAGCATTCTGGCCCCAAATCTGCTGCCATAGCCCTTTCATTTCCTCATTATATTTCACCCGCTCCGCTCGGATATAGGGTGGGTTTCCGACAATATATTTCCACTGGCGACTATCCCGATCGAGGGATCCCGGAGACAGAAACTCCTCCCCCAAAAGTGCCACTAAGTCAGCATCCCGGAGCAAACTATTCACGTTGTAGATATGGATTTTAGGAACCGAGATTGGCTGGGCAGAGGGCTGACAGCGCACCAAGGCCCACATCAGTTGGAAATGGCTAATAAAGGCTGCAAAGGGGTTGAGATCAAAGCCCCACACCGTTGCCTGAAGTTCCGGAAGAACCATGTCCATATTTAGCCCCCGCGCCTTGGCATCTTCCAAGCAGCGGTGGACATAGCGCACCAAAAATGAACCACTGCCACAGGAGGGATCCAACAGGTTTCCCTCCCCATGCTGAAATACCGTTTGCTCTAGAAGCCAATCTACGATCGAAGCCGGTGTATAGAATTCACCCAGACGTTTCCGTTTAGCCGGTGGCAAGAAATTTTGATAAATGTCCCCTAGAATTTCCTCCGAAAGACCAGAGAAATCATAGGCATTGAATCGCAAAATCAGCCGTTGTAATCCCTCATCTAAAGCACCATTGGTTTCATAGATCCAATCAAATAAATTGCGCTCAAAGGGTTCATGGTACAGCCGCCCCACATCTGTGGCCACTAGCTTGACCAATACCTTGGCATCCCCCGTGAGGTGATCCACAAAAGCCGCCCAATCCTGGGGGCCACCATTCGATAGCCGCCGTTTCTGGGTTAGGTGCAGATCTTCCACCAAACGCAAAAACAGCACACGGGCCACCAGCACAGCAACGGAATCCGCCACAAAGGACTCTCGAATTCTTGCCTCTAGTTTTTGCCCCTGAGCATTGACATCTCGCCCATACTGATCCTCAAAACGGGGTAGGAGATCCTCAAACAAGTGGCGGTGAAAGTCAAACTGAGAGCGAAGACGCGCGAGGGCACGCCGCTGGGTTTCACCGGTGTCCACTAAATTGCGCTGAATTTCCTGTTCTTGATGTTTGAAGGTTTGATATTGCTGGATTAAGGCACCGATCGCCCCCTCTGCGGCTGTTCCTAATTCCTGAAAACTAGCCTGCAAATCCTGGCGCAGTCGATCGAGGCTATCCGGATCCTCCAATTTCAAATAAACATAGGGCAAACTTCCTTCAATAAAGGTGGCCCATTGCTGGGCGTGGGTTGCTTGCCCATAGGCCATAAACTGAAGTTTTCCCTTGAGATCTTCAGCACTAAGCTCGATCAGGTGACAGGGTTCCTCAAAACCGGGGGCCGGATCCCCCGTGGGCAGCACAACCCAGAGGTAATGGGCGGTGATAAACAGAACATACTGGGTTAGCCCTTCTACATATTTGCGCTTTTGTGCCCACAGCCTCAGCCGCCCTGCTTCCGTGCTGAGTTCGGTATCCTCTTTCTTGAGATCCCCCACAACCCAAGCCACTTTCTCAGCCGTCAGCAATTTAATATCCGGATAGCCGCCACCACTGACATCCTCAGTTACCACCGAATCCTTGGGATAATCGAGTAAATTGGACAAAAAATCTCGGATATCAGGATTATAGGAGCGTTCTGGCCGGTTCCAATCCAGGGACAGCCATTGAGCTAAGGGGTCAAGCTTCGTTTTGGGGGTTCGGCTATTTTTGGGCAAGGTCAATCACCTCAAAGATCCAAGGGTGGAGGCGTGGCAGTTCAACTGGGCAGAACTCACCATATCCTAGGGATGGAGGTGATTTCAAGGACAAGCTCAAGTCTTCATCATGGGCGACGTTCTCCAAGCCGCTGCCGCAGCACTTACCAAGGCCAGGGTTTCCGGCAGTGCAGGAACCCCAAGATGAACCCAGGATCTCTGCTGCGTCTTTCCACTTCAGGGGCTGGCATAGCGATCGATCTGGCCCCGTTTGTTCCACGATATACCCAACGTAATTGACCACGCCTCGATCGTGCCTCGATCTCGCACTCTTTGGGAGCCTCATACCCTATGTTTGGATTCTTTCGCCGCTTTACCCGCCGTTTTGTCCGAAAATCAACCCGAATTTCCCAAACACCCCTCAATCGGGCCAGTTTAGTCATTCTGATTCTGGTTGACCTCTTTGTTCTCTTTCAGGTCTTTGGTGGTTTGGTCAGTGTGGGGAGCTTTCCCCTCAGCCCCTCGGAAACCTATCCCTGTTATGGCGCTTACCAGAGCTACCATACTCCCGGCGACGATCGGCCCCTCGTCGATCGCCAAGTGGAAACCATCCGCAACTTCCTCACCCAACCCATCTACCCTGGCAGTTCCCCAACGTCCTTCACCCCAGAGCGTCGCCTAGGCGAAGTTAGCAGCCTGTGTACCGAATATGACAGCCTTCTGAAGGGGCTGGATAACCCAGAAAATCGAGGATTGCACGATCGAATTACGGGATTAGATAACAATATTGCCATTAAAGAGCGCGAAATTAGCCAACTGCGGGAAGAATACGACTCCACGCTGCTGGAAGAAATTGCGGGCCAAACTCCGGAAGCCTCCATTACCGCCTCCACCGCCTCCCAAACCAAAGCCCGCATTGAAACCGCTGAGCGCGAGATCGATCGCTGGAAAACAGACATCACCACCGCCAAAACTGAACTGCTGGCCACCCCCAGTTCCCAAGCCTATCTGAAGCTGCTGGACGATGCTGGCCGCTATGAAACCCTCAAGCAAGACTATGAAAAAGCGGAGTTTTGGCACCCTAACTTGCAGTTTTTGCTACAACTCATCTTTTTAGCGCCGTTAATTCTGGTGACCTACCGTTGGCACAGTCAGGCTGTGCTTAAGGATTGGGGCTTGCAATCCCTGCTGAGTTGGCACCTGTTGCTGATCTTCTGCATTCCCCTCGTGGTGCGGCTGTTTGAGTTTTTGCAGTTCAGCAATCTTGTGCAGGTTGCGGTTGAGGTGGTTATTACCCTGGTGGGTGGCCTCTACTTTATTGCCAGCTATCTGTTTATTATTCTGGTGCCCTTGGTTGGTTTTGGCTTAATTAAGTTTCTCCAGCACTTTATCTTCAATCCCCGCGTTCAAGCTAAAAAACGCATCCAAAGCCATCGCTGCATTCAATGCAACGCCCAACTCCACTCCGACGATCCCTTCTGTCCCCACTGCGGCTTTAACCAGTTCCAAGACTGTCCCCACTGCCACAG
>JAYKJG010000015.1:0-13447 GCA_035286285.1 Prochlorothrix sp. | reverse complement strand
AATCAGCGCAGGGTGGAGCATGAGGGCGCGGGCGAGGGCAACTTGCTGGTGCTGGAACCGGGAGAGCAGGGGAGCAGTGGCGCTGAGGATCTGGGGTGAGAGCTTGAGGAGTTCCAGGATTTCCGCCTGCCGATCGATCTGGGTTGTGGTTGCCAGTTTTTGCAGTTGCAAAGGATAGGCGAGGTTCTCTGCAACGCTCAGGCCCAAAAGCTGGGGCTGGGAAGCCAGGTAGACGATCGATCGTCGCCAAGCGGGCAAATCCCACTGCTCGATCGATCGGCCTTGGAACCCTAAGCAGCCCGTCGTGGGGGCCAATAACCCACTCAACAGCTTTAGGGCCAGGGTTTTACCACTGCCCGTTGCCCCCACCACCCATTGCACCTGTCCGGGTTCCACCTGAAGGGAAATGCCTTGAAGGAGCGTGCGGTGGCTCAGGGGAGGGTGAAAGCCAAGATCTTGGGCTTGGAGACCGGGGTAAACCATGGGCAAGGTGCTCTGGGGCAGAGTTCAACAACAGCGTTCAACAACAGCGCTCAACAGTAGCGCTCAACGATTGTTCCACAAGACCAATCCGTAAATTCCCCCAAGCCGTTTGCAGGTTCGATGTCAGCCTGGACCATAGTTTGGCAGAATGTAAGGGTCTATCCCTGTACGTGTCACCATCCAAAGCTATGCCTCCTCGTTGGCCCCGTAAACCCGATCGCCGGGATCCCGCCTTTCGTCGTCTTGAAGACTTTATTAACTTCGCCCTGCACGCCGCCATTTACCTGGCCATCAACTCCGGCCTCTGGTTTTTCCAACTCCTCAAGCATCCCTGGGAAAACCTGACCTTAGTCAGCGGGGTCTGGCTCCTGGGGCTGTTGGGCCATGGCTCCTATGTCTTTATTTTGGCGGATTATCGTCGCATCGAAGCCGCTGCCCTGGGCACTTGGCAGGAAGACCTAGCAGCAGAAGCTGCCGCCGACCCAGACACCACCGATCCCGCTCCCCAAGCCCTTGGGGAAGAAACCTAGGCTTGGCAGGATGCAATTGCTCTGATTTTGCTGAGGATGACCCGATCGGGGTTCTGGCTGGGGTGAGCGACTAAGGTCCGGCTACGGCGATCGTCGAGGGTCACCCCCCAGCGTTGCCCGCCCACTTTGCAAGCCCAGCCTTGCCCGCCCGATCGGCAAACCACGCTACAGACCCCAGACAGACCCCATAAGGAGGCAGATTCCATGACAACCGCCCCCAGCAGTCAAGAGATAGAAGCCCTTGCTGCCCTCATTGGCGAAGCTGCCTATTTAGAGGTGGCCAAGTGGCACCTGTATCTCAACGATGCCAAACTCCACCTGCCCTTGGCAGAGCAAGTTTATCCCCTGCTCCAGGGCGATCGGCTCAGCCTCGACACCCTCAAAAGCTGCCTTAAAGACGTTGGAGTCAGCATTGGGGGCGGACAGCGGCAAATCCCCCTTTTCGATCTATTACCCAGCGCCTGTGTTCAGGATCTCTATCGGGTGCTGGAAGCCTACCAACGCAGTTGCCCCAGTTGTTGACCGATCGCGGGGAGCCACAGGAGCGCAACCCCGACGGTCGAGGGTTCCAACGTGACATACACTCAGTCGAGCGGTTACATCCCACTTTGGACGAACCGGGGGCTTATTCTGCCCAAGATATTGTTGTGGGATAGCCATCTCGGCTGTCCACTGACAAAAGTGCAATGTGCCCGTAACCATTCAGGGGGGGGATACGGAGTTAGTGCGTTTCAGCCCTTCGATCGAGGGTTACAATGGCCCGAAGTTCGATGATCCTAGCTTTTCGGAGCCTGAAATCCGCATTCCCCCGTTGACCCCTGAATAGTTATATAGCGGTGCTCGAAACTATGGAGTACGTTCTGGGGGCTGAAACGGCCTTATAGCAAGGGCTGACCGTATTTTATCTTTAGGGGGATCGCTATAATGTGCCAATGTGCCCTCTTGTTATACAGCATTTTCCATCCTAATTCCGTACAGCATAAGTCACTCAAACCCTTGCAGGAGCTAGGTTACAGGTGTACGACACAGAAGTAGAGAGTGCTGTAAGTAAAAACACGGACTGAATAAAATTAAAAATATCCGTGGGATTCCCAATTTACATAACCCACTAAACTCATTTAAACATGACTGTAGAAAGTGTTGAATTTAACTCTTTAAGAGTCGTAGACAACACTTTTCCTAGGTATTTCATGCACCGGTAGGAACCTAAACCCCTATGGTTAAGTGTTTACTCGTGTGCGGCAGAGAAACAGGAATTATCGCACCATCAGACCCTAGAAAATATGTGGGCTGCAACACTTTCTGAAACTATTCAGATTGCCTGTGTTCAAGAAAGTCAAGAGATTTGACGAGCTTGGATTCCATACTTAGATGTGTCACTCCTACTCAGTAAGTTCAGGGTTCTTTAGCGCACAAACCACCTTCTACCTCTTAAAGGAGCCAACATTTATGCAACTTTGTTATCGTGGCGTTCCCTACAATCACGAGCCTATCCAGTTTAAGACTGGTCCTGGGGAACGGGTGATTCGCTTCCGGGGTTCGAGTGTTGTAGCCCACCCAATTGACCTGAGCCAACCTGCTCTCACCCAGGAAGGGCTTCAATACCGTTGGGTCATGAGTCACTCAGAGCGAAAGCTTCAATTTCTAGGCAAAAGCTATAATCACCTTATCACCATGTTATTACCAGCGGCCCAATAATCGGCTGTATTCCACTTTGGAACGGGCCGGAGGCCCATCCCACAACCTAGTTGACTGACCACAAACTCTGCATTGGGCGCGAAAACCTGACCCCTACAAAACCTTGGGGATCGTAGAGGTCAGGTTTCCAGACCCGCCCTCTGGGCCTAGGTTTGACCCACTTTTGGCAGTCAATCAGTCCCACAACAGAGCACTTGTGGGATAGCCAGACTGGCTATCCATCGGCTGAAATGCACTCGACTGGGACCACCGTCCCAGAACCTTGACCCGCAGAACCAGCCGCCATTGCAGTGATCCAGCCGTGAGCCAAAAGGGTGTAACCTGGTTGACTGACAAAAGATTCTGCCGGGGGCGCGAAAACCCCGCCCCTACAAGACCTTTGAGATCTTCGGGGTCGGGAAACCTGACCCGCCCTCTGCGTCTAGGTTTGATCCACTTTTGTCAGTCAATCAGGGGTGTAACTGTAACCTGTGTACCGGAAAGGCGAATCACTCCGTAATCGTTGATAAAAAGTTGTTTGGAACACAAAACCCCCCGTAAATGCCAGGTTTCGCCCCTGGGTGCGTATGGTAGGATTCAGCAAAAGTTATAAAAGTCGGCTGTTTTGAGCCGCAAGAGTGAACAAAACATTCGTGGGATCCCTTTTTTGCTTAAAACTATGGTGTTAAAGAAGTTGAGCATTCGCGTTTTAGGGGCCTTGCTCGTGCTAGCTCCCCTAACTGCCTGCACCTCCGGTTCCGAGTCCACCAGCGGCGGTGACACAACGGAAACCGCCGAAGCCACCGATGTACCCGCTGCAACCAGCAGCCGCCTTGATGCCGTGAAAGAACGGGGAAAACTGATCTGTGGCGTAGAAGGAACCATTCCTGGCTTTAGCTTTGTGGGAACCGATGGTTCCTACTCCGGCTTGGATGTGGATGTCTGTAAAGCAGTGGCAGCGGCGGTCTTCGGAGACCCTGAGGCCGTGGAATATCGTAACCTCGACTCCACCGAGCGCTTTACGGCACTGCGGGGCGGGGAAGTGGATATGCTGTCCCGGAACACCACCTGGACCCTCAGCCGGGACGCAACGGGCGGAAACGCCATGGAATTTGCCCCCACCTCTTTCTACGATGCCCAGGGTATGATGGTCCGGGCAGACAGCGGGGTGACCAAGCTGGAGGACATGGAAGGGCTATCCATCTGTGTGGAAACCGGCACCACCACTGAGCTAAACTTGACCTCCCGCATGGCTGAGCTAGGCGTGAACTATACCGATGTCAAGTTCCAAGATGGAACCGAGGCGGTTCAAGCCTATCTGGAAGAGCGCTGCGATGGCTTTACTTCCGATAAGTCCCAACTCTTTGCCCGCCGCACCCAGTTCCCCACGCCGGAAGACCATGTGCTTTTGGATGTCACCATGTCCAAGGAACCCCTGGGACCGGTCACCATGAACAATGATTCCCAATGGTTCGATGTGGTCAAGTGGGTGATGTATGGGTTGATTCAGGCGGAGGAGTTTGACATTACCCAGGCCAATGTTGAGCAAATTGCAGCCTCCTCGGAGAGCAAGGATATCAAGGCTTTTCTGGGGGTTGAGGGCGACTTCGGCAAGCAGTTGGGTCTGGAAAATGACTTTATGCTCAATGCCGTTAAGGCGGTGGGGAACTATGGCGAAGTGTATGAGCGCAACATTGGCGATGGGATTCCCCGTGGTCTTAACCGCCTGTGGAACGATGGTGGGCTGATGTATTCCCCGCCGTTCCGCTAGGGGCGACGACCGCGATCGGGGCTGTCCTAAGGGTTCCAGTTTTGCACTGGCCTTTGCAGCCTATGTGTTGCAGACCAGTTTCGATCGCGGGAAGCCTCCCCTTGAGTCTCCCTCTAGCTCACTTTCGCTGTTTAGAACGATCGTACTATGGCCGCTCGTACCCCTGACGCGACTCCCCTGTGGCGGGACGATCGGGTCTGGAAAATTATTTTTCAAGTGATTGTCTTAGCCCTGGTTTTAGGGGGCTATCTCCTGCTGTTCCACAATTTCAATTTGAATTTGCAACGGACAGGGTTATCTTTTTCCTTCGGTTTTTTGTCTAGCCCAGCGGGCTTTAGCATCGGCGAAACGTTGGTTGAATATACCGCAAATGATCCCTATCAACGGGCAATTCTAGCCGGGATCCTCAATACATTTCGGGTTATTTTCATTGGCTTTGTGGCCACGACCCTGTTGGGAACCGTGATGGGCATCATCAGTTTTTCCCAGAACTGGATTTTGCGCAAGGTCAGTCAAATTTATGTGGAAGTGGTGCGCAACACCCCGCTGTTGTTGCAACTGTTGTTTTGGTATTTTGTCGTCTTTCTCAGCCTGCCCCGCCCCTCAGAGCCAGTCCAGTTTCCCGGCACTTGGCTGGGAACCCTCTGGCCCCATAGCGGCTTGGATCGCTTACCGGATTGGTTCTTTTTAAGCAAGGCAGCGGTGTTTGTGCCTTGGCCGACCATCGATCGGGACTTCTGGGCTTGGTTGGTGGCTGCCGCGATCGCGGCGGTCCTGGCCATACTGGTTTGGCAGTGGCGGACCCACTTGATTGTGGAGCAAGGCAGCACGGGCCAAGGGCAACTGGGGGTCTTCCTTGCGCTGTTAGTGGGGGTTTTGGGGATTGTCGCCTTAGCCTTCCAGTGGCAGGCCCCCGTCCTCCAAAGCTCAGGCCGCCCCGAAGGCGGTCTTCAGTTGTCGGTGGAATATGCCTCGGTCTTGGTGGGGTTGGTGGTCTATACCGCTGCCTTTATTGCGGAAATTGTCCGAGGTGGGATCCAATCGGTTTCTAAGGGACAGTGGGAAGCCGCCCGATCCCTGGGCCTCCAGCAAGGGTTAGTCATGCAGTTGGTGGTCTTGCCCCAGGCGCTACGGGTCATTATTCCGCCCCTCAACAGCCAATATATGAACTTGGCCAAAAACTCCAGCTTAGCCCTGGCGATCGGCTATCCCGACCTGTTTTCGGTCTCCAGCACCACCTTGAACCAAACTGGGCGACCCCTGGAGGTTTTTATCATTCTCTCCTCTCTCTATCTGGGGCTGAACTTGATGATTTCAGTGATGATGAATGGGCTGAACCGATCGGTCCAACTGAAGGAGCGGTAAACCGGAGCACAAGCTATGACAACGCTATCCCCACCCCCGTCGCGGCCTCCCCTCACCCAGCGGGCCTCCGCCTTAGAGTGGTGTCGCGATAACCTCTTTAGTAATTGGTTTAGCGGCATTGTCACCGTCCTCACGGGGATGATGTTCCTGACGGTGATTCGTGGGTTTTGGACCTGGAGCACCACGGAAGCCCAATGGCGCATTATTCCGGCGAACTTTCACCTACTGCTGGCGGGCCGGTTTCCAGCACAGCAGTATTGGCGGCTGTGGATTTTGCTCTCCCTGCTGAGTCTCTTAGCGGGGGTGACCTGGGGCTGGTTGGCGCGACGATCGCCGAACCTGTTTCAGCCTGCGGTGCTGGTTACCCTGGCCCTCGCTGCGATCATCCTGACGATCGCCCCCGCCCACAATCTGGTTCCGCCCCAGTTGCTCCCAGAAATAACCGAGAACATAGACATAGAGGTGGGGTCGCCCACGGCCCGTGCCTTGGCCAGAGTTCTCAACCTCAGTCAATTGGGTCTCATCCTGGGGGGATCCTTGCTTGGACGTTTGTGGGATCGCCTGATTCCCCAGATCAACCTCAACCTTGCCCTGCCGATCGCATGGCCGGTCGCTTTTCTGATCAGCCTCTGGTTAATTCGCGGCGGGCTGGGCCTTGCCGTTGTCTCCACCAGCGACTGGAGCGGCCTACTGCTGACGGTTTTCTTGGCCCTGGTCAGTATTATTCTCTGCTTCCCCCTGGGGGTGCTGCTGGCCCTGGGGCGACAAAGTAACCTCCCGGCCATCCGCTGGCTCTCGACCCTCCACATTGAGGTGATTCGCGGGGTGCCCCTGATTGCGATTTTGTTCATGGGACAGGTGATGATTCCCCTGTTTCTACCGGAGGGAATGCGGCCCGATCGGGTGCTGCGGGCGATCGTCGGCCTCACCCTCTTTAGTGCGGCCTACATGGCGGAAAATATTCGGGGCGGTCTGCAAGCTATCCCCCAGGGGCAGATAGAAGCGGCCAGTGCCTTGGGCTTAAGCTCTCCCCTGACGGTGGGGTTAATTGTCTTGCCCCAAGCCTTGAAAATCTCGATTCCCTCGATCGTCGGCCAATTCATTAGCCTGTTCCAAGACACCACCTTGCTTTCGATCGTCGGCTTGCTGGAACTGCTCGGTCTCAGTCGGGCAGTTCTGGCCAACCCAGACTTTGTAGGCCGCAGCGCTGAAATTTACTGCTTTATCGGTTTACTCTATTGGGGGTTCTGCTATGCCATGTCCCTGGGCAGTCGCCGCCTAGAGCAGGTCTTAAATACAGAGCATCGATAAAGTCAACCAGAGCCGCGCTCAATTCCCCAAAAACCTGTGCGATACCCCAAATTCAAGCCTTGGTCTGCCGTCGTCCTCAGCCTTTGCATGGCCCTGCTGGTGGCCTGCGGCAGTCGCCAAAATAGCCCCCCCAATCCCAGCACCGGGGCCGATCGGCCCAGCCTCACCGTCCTGGGCACCCTCACCGGCAGCGGCAACGCCGAACTCGCCGCCGTTTTTGCCCCCTTCACCGCAGCAACGGGCATCCCGGTGGTCTATGAAGCAACCGATGCCTTTGATACAGTGCTCCCTGTACGGGTTGAAGCTGGGGATCCGCCCGACTTAGCCCTGTTCCCCACCCTTAGCCTGTTGCGGGACTTGGCCGATCGCCAGCAACTGGTGCCCCTGGATCAAGTCCTCGATGGCGCAGCCCTAGACGCAGCCTTTCGGCCCGATATTTTAAACCTGGGACGGGTGGACGATCGCCTCTATGGCTTCTCGATCCGCACCTATCTCAAAGGGCTAGTCTGGTATCGCCCTGAGGTCTTTGCCGCCCAGGGCTATGGCCTACCCCAAACCTGGGCAGAACTGGACCAACTCAGTGCCCAGATCCAAGGCGCGGGCGGCGTGCCCTGGTGCATTGGCCTGGAAAGTGGGGATGCCACGGGCTGGGTTGGGACCGACTGGATCGAAGCCTTGATTTTGCGCATTGGGGGGCCAGCGGTTTACGACCAATGGAGCCGCCACGAGATTCCCTTTACCGATCCCGTCGTGCGGCAAGCCTTTGAAACCTTTGGCCGCATTGCCCAGGACCCCCGGCAAACCCTTGGCGGCGCGATCGGCAGCATCAGCACCTCCTTTATGGACGCAGCCACCCCCCTCTTTTCCGAGCCACCGGGCTGCTATCTCCACTACCAAGCTAACTTTATCCCCGCCTTCTTCCCCGACTCCATCACCCCCGACACCACCGTCGATCTGTTCCCCCTCCCCGCGATCGACCCCGCCTACGGACAACCCCTGGTCGTAGCTGATTTGCTGGTGGGCTTGCTCAAGGACTCCGCCCCAGGCCGCGCCCTCATGCAGTACCTGCTCACCCCGGAATCCCAGAAAATTTGGGCCACCTTCCAGGGCCACCTGTCGCCCCATCAAGGGGTGGACCCAGCCAGCTACCCCGACAACCTCAGCCGTCACCAAATCCAACTGCTACAGTCCGCCCAAGCCCTGCGCTACGATGGATCCGCCCTCATGCCCCGCGCCGTCGATCGCAGCTTTGCCAACGGCGTGGTGGACTACCTCAGCGGGGTAGACTTAGACCAAGTGCTGGCCACGATCGAGGCCAGTTGGTCAGACCTGTAGGGGCGAAGGAGATGAGGAAACGGGCAAATTTTGCTAGAATGGGTCCATCTTACCCCTCCCCGCCCTCAGCGAGAACCCAGGAAATCGGTCCAGGCGGCAAGAGAAAATCTAGGTCTTGGGAACCCGAACTCCTACCCTTGGCAGCAAGGTCAGACCAAGAGAACGCCGGAGTTCTGGAAGCTGTCGCCGATGCAGGGGGAAGTTCACCCTGATATCGCCGCAGTGATGAAGTTCGGGCAGTTCACGCTGTAGACTCAAGATCTAGCCTGAGTCTTACAGGGGTATAGGGCTTAGGGCAACGCCTTGGGCAGTTCACCCTGTGTTCTAGAGTCTAAACAGTAAACCTCCTTGGCATCGGTCTTCCCCCCAGGTGTCGTCCCAACGGCGATCGCGTGGAAACCAGGGGAAACTGCGTCTCATCGAGGTCAGCGGGTGAGTGACAGCCCGTCCCAACAGCATTCCCACCACCTCAGATCGAGATCTAATCTGCCCGATCGCCTAGGGGACAGAGGCGACCGCAGGTTGCGATCCGACCTTGGGGCCAAGGGGAAGCTGTTGCCGACCGAGATTGAAACCGCGCCGAGCCTCAGCCTAGGGGTTGCGGGGAAAGCCTCTGTTACAGGTAGACCCTAAGACAGAACAGCGGTCAACCTTGATGACGCTAGGACAAAATTAATCCGGTCTTGTTGGTCCCCTTGGAATCGGTCTTAGAGACTGTGTGCCTTGGCCTCTTGGGTTAATTTTCAACAAGGCTAGCCCCTAGCCCCACGCTGAAGAGCCTGTCGTGCTGGGTTTCCGGAACCATCGCTTCCCCTATTGCCCCTTCCGCTGTCCGGATCAACTCAATCCTGATAGCCCCCCGGATCAACCTATCCCGATAGACCCGATCGTCCCCGTTGTGGTCATGGACCATAACCCGGAGTTACGGACGTGTTAGGAAGTCCTCTGAACATCTGAAGAACCTGAACTGTTTGTCATTTTGAGGGGTTAGAAGCGCGAGACCTTTGGAATTTGACCTGTCGCCCCTCATCGCCACAGCCATTTGAGGAATTTGAATGCCGAAACAAATTATTATTGCTGAGCAGCACCGTGTTGCCGCTGTGTTTGCCGAAGATCAAATTGAAGAGCTAATTGTTGCCCAGGGCACCCATCAGATTGGGGATATTTATTTGGGATTGGTGGAAAATGTGCTGCCGGGGATTGATGCAGCATTTGTCAATATTGGGGATAGCGATCGCAATGGCTTTATCCATGTCAGCGACCTAGGGCCGTTACGGCTGCGGAGCCGATCGGGGGCCATTACCGAACTGCTGGAACCCAAGCAAAAAGTGCTGGTCCAGGTCATGAAGGAACCCACCGGCAACAAAGGCCCCCGCTTAACGGGCAATATCACCCTACCCGGTCGCTACCTAGTGCTGATGCCCTTCCGGCGCGGAGTCAACCTGTCCCGCCGCATTAACAGCGAGTCCGAGCGCAGCCGGTTGCGGGCACTGGCGATTTTGGTCAAACCCGCAGGCATGGGCCTGTTGGTGCGGACCGAAGCCGAAGGAGTGGCTGAAGAGGCCATTATTGAGGATTTGGAGTTTCTCCAGCGCCAGTGGGAAACCATCCAGCAGGAAAATGACGTTACCCGCGCTCCGGCCTTGCTCAACCGGGACGATGACTTTGTGCAACGGGTTTTACGGGATATGTACACCGCTGATGTCAACCGGATTGTGGTGGACTCCGTGGCGGGGCTGAAGCGGGTTAAGCAGCACTTGATGAACTGGGGATCGGGCCGTATTCCCCTGGGCCTGTTGATCGACCAGCACCGGGAACGAACCTCGATTTTGGAGTACTTCCGCGTCAATGCCGCCATTCGAGAAGCGGTCAAGCCCCGCGTCGATTTGCCTTCAGGGGGCTACATCATCATTGAGCCAACGGAAGCCCTCACGGTCATTGATGTCAACTCTGGCTCCTTCACCCGATCGGCCACCTCCCGCGAAACCGTGCTCTGGACCAACTTTGAGGCGGCGACGGAAATTGCCCGCCAACTCCGGTTGCGCAACGTCGCCGGGGTCATTGTGGTGGACTTCATTGATATGGACTCCCGCCGCGATCAGCTTCAGGTGCTGAAGCACTTTGAGGATGCCCTCAAGGCCGACAAAGCCCGCCCCCAAATTGCCCAACTCTCAGAACTGGGCTTGGTGGAACTGACCCGCAAACGCCAGGGCCAGAACATCTATGAAAGCTTTGGTCGCCCCTGTCCCACCTGCGGCGGCTTGGGCCATGTGATTCACCTGCCGGGAGAGCCAGATCCCCTGCTCAACAACCCACCGGCCCTAGAACTGGAGTCTCGGTCCCGTTCAGCCGTCGCCGATGCTACGCCCCGGTGGTCCCCAAGCAGTAGCCCCCGATCGCTCCCCCCCCTCCCCAGCCCGCCCGACAGCAGCAAGGCCAGTTGGCCGGAGCGCCGCCCCCCGGAAGAGGACAGCCCCGATGGGGAACTGGAAACCAGTAGCGGGGGCTACTATGGCAGTGAGAGCCGAGGCTCAACCTTGGAAGCCCGCAACAGCCGTCGCCGCCGCCGCAATCCTGACCTGGCCGAGGGTGAGAGCAGCAGCTATCGGAGCAGTCCCTATGGGGCTAGCCCCGACCCCCTCCCGGCAACCCCCAGCCCAACCCCTAATTCAGAAGGTCGCCGTCCCCGATCGGACTACGGTGCCGAGGGGAGTTCTCGCTTTGGCTCCCGCCGAGGGCGGATCGTGGGCAAGCCCCCAGAGGTGATTACGGTGCAGATGAACGAAGCAGAGCAGGAGGTCTACTCTTGGATGGGCATTTCGCCCCTGGTGTTGTCCGATCAACCCGTGGAAAATCCGCGCAATACGGTGGTGAAGGTTCAGACTCCGGAAGAGGCAGCGGGATCGGCACCCCCTACACCCGCCACACCTTCCCTAGCCGCCCCGTCCGAAACTGCTAATCCAGCGGCGATCGTGGGTAGCCCTGCCCCCACCCTGTCTCCAACCGTGGCAGCGGCCATGGTCGCCGGAGCCTGGGGCACAGAACCCGCTAAGCCTACGATCGAGGGCGAGAGTGGCCCCTCGGACTCCGATCGCGACAGCTTCTCCAGCCGTCCCAGCAAGGCCCCCATTCCCAAAATTACCGGGACCATTACCCCCTCCTTGGGCACAATTTCCACTCCGACCCTGCCCACTCCGACCCTGCCCACTCCAACTCTGTCCACCCCGGCCCTACCCACCCCAGCCCTACCCACCCCGGCCCCGGCCCTCAATCCCGTGCCCGCCTTAGACCCGACGACGACCCCCTCGCCCAGCCTTGCCCCCGTTGAGCCACCCCTTGCGGAGTCCCAGGCCAAGCCCAAGCCCCAGGTCGAAAACCGCCGCCGTCGCCGTCGCTCCTCGGCCACCCATGGGGAAGACCTCTAGGACCGGGACACCCCCCCAGGGCCAGCTTCCCCTTCCCCATCGGCCTCCCGCGCCAGCCCCCAGCCTCGACGAGACGGGTGTTGAGGTGGCGGGGGTGGATGAAGTGGGACGGGGAGCCTTGTGCGGCCCGGTGGTGGCAGCGGCAGTGATGCTAGACCGGGCTGCGGTGTCCCAGCTTCAGGCTTTGGGCCTGACGGACAGTAAGCAACTCTCGGCCCGTCAGCGGCAGGGGTTGGCGGGGGTGATTCGATCCCTGGCCCTAGACTGCCAACTGGGCCTTGCGTCCGTGGCGGAGATCGATCGCCTCAATATTCTCCAAGCCTCCCTGCTTGCTATGCACCGGGCGATCGCCAAGCTCCAGCCCAGCCCCCACCTCTGCCGCATTGACGGCAACCGCTCGGTGCCCCATCTGGTCATTCCCCAGGAAACTTGGGTCCAGGGCGATCGGCGGTGCCCTGCGATCGCGGCGGCGAGTATTGTGGCCAAGGTCTGGCGCGATGCCTTGATGGAGCGCCTCGATCGGCGCTATCCCGGCTATGGCATGGCCCAACACAAGGGCTATGGCACCGCCCAGCATCGATCGGCCTTGTTAAGCTTGGGACCGTCTCCCTGTCACCGCCGCTCCTTTGCCCCCTGCCAAGCGCAGCAGATCACCTTGCTGTAGTCTTCTCCTCAACAGCCGCCCCTTTACCCGCAGACCGTCAGCACTATGTCCCTGTCGATCGCCCACCTTGGCCCCACAGGCACCTATACCGAATGGGCTGCCACCCGCACTGCCCAGTGGCTGAACCAGCAGTCGGGCCAATCCTGCACCCTCCAGCCCTACACCAGCATTGCCCAAACCCTCGCCGCCGTGGCAGAGCATCGGGCCGATTTTGGCGTGGTGCCGGTGGAGAATTCGATCGAAGGCAGTGTTACCGTCACCCTGGATACCCTCTGGCAGTGGGATCAGTTGCAGATCCAAAAAGCCTTGGTCTTGCCGATCGCCCATGCCCTCATTAGCGCTGCGCCGGATCTGAGCACCTTAACGGAAATTTGCTCCCATCCCCAAGCCCTAGCCCAGTGCCAAGTCTGGACCGAAACCCACGTTCCCAAAGCCCGCTGTATTCCCCTCAACTCCACCACCGCCGCCCTCGCCTCCCTAGGAGAGCATCCCCAGCGGGCCGTCATTGCCTCGAAGCGGGCCGCAGACCTCTACCAACTGCCGATTTTGGCCCACCCCATCAACGACTACCCCGACAATTGCACCCGCTTTTGGATCGTCAGCCTCGATCCCTCCAGCGCTGGCACCCATACCTCCCTGGCCTTTAGCCTCAATGCCAATATTCCCGGTGCCCTGCTGCGGCCCTTGCAAATCCTGGCCGATCGCCACATCAACCTCAGCCGCATTGAGTCTCGCCCCACCAAGCGCTCCCTGGGGGACTATCATTTTTTCCTGGACTTAGAGGGTAGCCTAGACCGGGCCACGGTGCGATCGGCGGTGCAAGACTTGGGGGAAGCCACCGAGGTGCTCAAGGTCTTCGGCAGCTATGCCTTAATTGAGCCTTAGG
>JAYKJG010000014.1:0-17578 GCA_035286285.1 Prochlorothrix sp. | reverse complement strand
GGCGGAAATCCTGGAACTCCTCAAGCTCTCACCCCAGATCCTCAGCGCCACTGCTCCCCTGCTCTCCCGGTTCCAGCACCAGCAAGTTGCCCTCGCCCGCGCCCTCATGCTCCACCCTGCGCTGATTCTCTTGGATAACCCCTTTGCCGGTTGGCCCGCCGCTGAAGTCCAGCCCCTCTGGTCGGCCCTCCAGACCTGGGTCCAAGCTCAACGCCTCGGCGTAATTTGGGCCATGGACCAACTACCTAGCTTTCTCCAAGGGGATCCCAGCCTCGCCACCGTGTCCCTACTGCACCGCAGCCACTGGACTACCCCCGCCGCCCTCGGCCTCGCCCCGGACGATCTTTCCCCCTGGCTCCAAGCAGAACAGGCGGCGATCGCCGCTGAATGGGGAGATTGGGAGGGCGATCGTAGTTGAACCGGGGTATTTAAACCTGACTAGTTCCCACGCTCTGCGTGGGAATTTCTCCCTAGGCGCTCCTGCGCCCTTGGCTAGATCCCCGATCGCAAGTTATACGGGTACCCTCCGCTAGCGTGGCTGTAGCTCCTGAAACTTTGACACAAGCTGAAAATTTGACAAAAAAGGAAAGTCCCCCATGGCCCTTTTGGTTTACGGCATTCCCACCTGTGGCACCTGTAAAAAGGCGTTCCAGTGGCTCCAGGCCCAGGGCATCGACTACGAAGTGATCAATACCAAGGAACAGCCCCCCGATCGTGCCCAAATTGCCCAATGGGTTGCCACCCTCGGCCATGGACCCCTGCGCAACACCTCTGGCCAGTCCTACCGTGCCCTGGGGGAGGAGAAAGCAAGCTGGAGCGATGACCAGTGGATTGCCGCCTTTAGCGCCGATGCCATGCTGCTCAAGCGTCCCCTGTTTGTACGGGATGGGGTGGCAGTCTTAGCCGGATTCCGCAAATCCGAGGCAGAGTTAAAGGCATTGCTCGGTTCCTCTGCCCCCCAAGCTCCCCTAAGCCACAGAACCCCCAAAGCCACCACCTCCCTGCACCAGCGCCGATCGCCCCTGGCCCAGCCCCAGCAGCAATGGGCGATGCTCAATGGCCTCGACCTTGGCCAAACCCAACACCAGGGGGACTTCGATCGCGCTTTGCAGGCCCATGACTTCCACCCCCTGCGGCCCCAAGCCTTAGAAATTCTGCAACTCAATATTGGCAAGCTCTGCAACATGACCTGCCGCCACTGCCATGTGGATGCTGGCCCCGATCGCACCCAGGAAAATATGGATCGGGCCACGATCGAGGCTTGCCTGACCTTTCTCGATCATGCCCCCACGGTCCACACCGTAGACATTACCGGCGGTGCCCCAGAGCTAAACCCCCACTTTCGCTACCTGGTTGAAGAATGCGTGCAGCGGGGCAAACAGGTCATCGATCGCTGCAACCTCACCGTGCTGCTGTTACCGCCCTTGGCAGACTTGCCCCAATGGTTGGCCGATCGGGGGGTGGAAGTGGTCTGTTCCTTGCCCCACTATCGCCAGCGCAACACCGATCGCCAGCGGGGCGAGGGCACCTTTGAGCAGTCGATCGCAGCCCTGCGTCGCCTCAATGCCGTGGGCTACGGCCAAGGGGATCCCCGCAAACGCCTGACCCTGGTGACCAACCCACCGGGGGCGCTCCTAGCCAGCAACCAAGCCAAAGCGCAACAGGAGTGGAAAGCAGGGTTACTCAAGCACCAAGGGGTGAGCTTCGATCGGCTCATTGCCTTGAATAACATGCCGATCGCCCGCTTCCTCGAATGGCTCGAAGCCTCTGGCAACCTTCAGGGCTATCTTGAAACCCTCACCCATGCTTTCAACCCCAGCACCCTTCCCGGCCTCATGTGTCGCACCACCCTTTCCGTCGCCTGGGATGGTTCCCTCTACGACTGCGACTTTAACCAAATGCTCGATCTGCCCAGCCAGCTTCCCAGCCAGAACCCTCCCCCATCCGCTCCCCACTCCCCACAGCCCCTCAACATCCAAACCTGCACCCCCCTAGCCCTGGCCCAGCGCTCCATCCAAACCGGGCGACACTGCTTTGGCTGCACCGCTGGGTCCGGCAGTTCCTGTGGCGGTGCCCTCACAGCCTAGCCGTCGGGGTCTCAAACCATTTTCCCCTTGGGAAAATTGCGGTACGCTGACGGGAGAAAGCGATCGACGACAAGTCAGGGGGCAGCATGATTCCCACAGCCGCTCTTGCAAATACCCTGAAATCCAAATAATTTCTAGGAAGATTAGGATTGACCAAAGGAAGTCCCCTAGGGTAGAAACGGTAACATCCTTTTCCCTGTCTATCCCTATACTAGACTTGTTCAGGAACTAGACTTGTCTAGGAACCAAACGGGGGTGTAGAGCTTTCTAACTCCCTCCCCAAGGATCCTGACAGCAGGAACCTGACGATCGGCCCCTGTTCGGTTTGTTTCACAAGGTCCAGACCAAACAGATTAGGATCAACGCAAGGAATTCCGGGGATGCGGGATGATATAGAGACTGCCCGCTCGTGTTTTGCCCCTGCCAGCTTGGCGCAAAACCCAGCGCAAGCATCAGCAGCTCAGGGATCACGGTTCCCCCTCAGGAACTCGACCTAGGGGATTCTTCCGCCTCCTAACTCTCCATCCTGAATCCTCCGGCTGTGGATTTCTGGTCAGCACACGTTTGAATTCGACAAGACTTACATGCAAATTGAGGCGTTTAGTGAGCTTTTTCCGCTGTTCAACGGGGTTAACCAAGAAACCTTAGCTTGGTTGCTAGAGCGCGTTGATAACCATGAGTATCCTGCTAACCGAGCAGTGTTAATGGAGGATGCTTGGGGTAATGCGGTTTACTTCATTGTTTCGGGTTGGGTTAAAGTGCGCCGCCTCGCAGGAGACAAGGCAACGACCCTCGCCGTGCTGGGGCCAGGAGACTTCTTTGGAGAAATGGCCATTTTGGATGAGTCGCCCCGATCGACGGATGTAGTGGCTCTGGCCCCGGTGAAACTCACCAGCGTCACCGCACAACGTTTTATTCAGACCCTTTTTAAGGATCCCCAACTGCACCACCGGCTCCTCCAGACCATGGTGAGACGGTTGCGCCAAATGAATTCCCGCCTACAAATCAGTAACGAGCCTGCCCACGTCAAACTGGCCTATACCTTGGTGGATATCAGTGATAACTACGGCGCTGCGGATGAAGAGGAGAAGAAGATTTTCAACTTCCCCTATGAAGACCTCGCCAACGTCAGCAACATCAAACTGGATGATGTCACTAAGCTGATGGAGAAAATGAAAGAAAAAGGCTGGATCAAAACCGATGAGGCCGAGCAGGTGATGCATTTAGTCAACTGGAAGCAGATTCGCCACCTTGCGGGTCGCGCCTAGTTGCCTGGGGTCTTGATCCTTTTCTGCCTTGTCCTCCCGTGTGCCCAAAGCCATGACCGGTGTTATCTACCCAACAACGTCTGCTGTCCCCGCCCCGACCTTTAAACCCACCCCCTCCCTGGCTAAAACAGAGGCAAGCCTGAGCTATCAGGTGGCCATGCCGGAGCCAACTTCCCATCTCTTTGAGGTGACCCTAACCTTAAAGCAGTGGTCAGAGCCGGTTCTCACCTTACATTTGCCAGTGTGGACCCCAGGATCTTATTTGGTGCGGGAATATGGGCGGCATCTTCAGGACTTTGAGGCACAGGGGGATGGTCAGCCCTTGCCCTGGCGCAAGATCAGCAAGAATCAATGGCAGGTGCAGGTCACTCCCGGCGGGGATTCAACGGGTTCAGCAGATTCCAGGGGGGCTAGGGGGGCTAGGGGGTCCAGAGACCGATCGACCCCGGATTGCCCGACCCCGGATTGCCTGACCCCAGACCAATCGACCCTCAACGGGACTTTCCCGGCGCTGATCACCCTGCGCTATCGGGTCTTTGCCAACGATCTGACCGTTCGCACCAACCATCTCGATGCCACCCATGGCTACTTCAACCCAGCGGCCCTACTCCTGTACAGTCCGCCTTGGCGCGATCGGCCCCACGCCGTGACCCTGGAACTCCCCCAGCCCCATTGGCAAATTGCCACCCCCCTCACCCCTAGCCCCACAGACCCCCACACCTTCATCGCCCCCGACTACGATACCCTGGTGGATAGCCCCTTTGAGGTGGGCGAACAGCAGGTGATCCCCTTTGAGGCCCTGGGTAAGCCCCACCAGTGGGTCATTTGGGGGCTGGGGCCGGTGCCCACAGAGCAATTGGTGGCGGATACCCAGAAGATTATTGAGGCAGAGGCGGAGATTTTTGGGGGGGTGCCCTACGATCGCTATCTCTTTTTGCTCCACCTCTCCGCCAGTGGCTTTGGGGGGTTAGAGCACAAAAATTGCTGCTCCCTCAACTATCCCCGCCTGGGCTTGCAATCGCGGGAGTCCTACGGGCGCTTTTTGCGGCTGGTGGCCCATGAATTTTTCCACCTCTGGAACGTCAAGCGGATCCGGCCTAAGGCTTTAGAAACCTTTGATTACGACCGGGAAACCTACACGCCATCCCTCTGGTTCTGTGAAGGGGTGACGAGCTATTACGATCGGGTCATTCCCCACCGCGCGGGGCTAACCACCAGCCAGGAGTTTCTGGACCTGCTCAGCCAAGATATTACGCGCCTGCAAACCACCCCCGGTCGCCAAGTCCAGCCCTTGAGCGAAAGCAGCTTTGATGCCTGGATTAAGCTCTATCGGCGCGAGGCCCACAGCAATAATAATCAGATTTCCTATTACCTCAAGGGTGAGTTAGTCGCGTGGTTGCTGGATTTGATTATTCGAGCCGAGCACCAGAACCAGCGCAGTTTTGATCAGGTGCTTCAGCGGCTCTGGCGGGAGTTTGGCCAGCCGGAAGTGGGCTATACCGAGGCCCAACTCCAGCAGATTTTGGAGGAGGTGGCGGGGTGCGATCTGACGGAATTCTTGGATCTTGCCCTCCACAGCACGGCGGAGTTGCCCTTCGATCGGGTGCTGCAACCCTTCGGTCTCCGCCTTGAGGCCAACACCGCTAGCCTCCCCTTTCTGGGCCTGACGATCGCCGACAACCGTGGCCAAACCCTGATCCAGTTTGTGCAGCAAAACAGTCCTGCCCAGCGATCGGGTTTAGAGCCGGGGGATGAAATCCTGGCCCTGGATGGGTTCCGCGTGGGTTTGCAGTTGGACGATCGCCTTCGCTACTATGCTCCGGGGGAGACCATCACGCTGACGGTGTTTCATCAAGATGCCCTCCAAACCCACACCCTCACCCTCGATCCCCCCCAAGCCAACACCTATCGCCTCGTCCCCCTAGACAATGCCAGCCCTGAACAGGTTGCCCTACGCCAAGTTTGGCTGGGTGAGTTGCGGTGAGTTGGGTAAGATTGGGCTAAGGGCATGAGATCGGGCCAATGGGGTGAGATAAGATTAAGGAATTCCTCAGTGAAATGCACCCCTAAATTATCCCTGAATCATCCCTACATTATCCCTATGAGTCCTCGTCCTTGGTACAAACGCCTCGGTGATGCCGTGGTCATTACGATTTTGATTGGTATGGGCCTGCTGGGCCTGCGGGTCGCCGTTTCCCTGGTGATTATTGGCATTTCTGGCGGCTAGGAGAGGGTTTCCCCGCTTTCTAAACCCGCTATAGACCCAGGCGCAGGTTTGACACCCATGGCACCACGGGGGCAAAATGCCCCTCTGGACCGGGGGCGGGAGTTTTTGCCTGTCCTAGGCATCAAACCATGACGAAGCCGATCGCCGCTTGCGCAGATCGATCTCATCGGCCAGTCCGGGGGGCTGGGGAGGGGTGGGGGGTAGGGCTGTGGGGGCTGCGGCTTCAGGGGCACGATCGGGGCGGGGGGGCATATCCACGCTGGGGATGATGGCGACTGGTTCGATCGAACCGGGCTGGTGAGGAGTGGCGAGATCGACCCTGACGTGGGGGGGGACCGATTGGGACGGGATAGATTGGGGCGGGATAGATTGCGGGGGAACCGGGGGAGGCGATGCTAAGGGGGCCGGTGCAGCGGGGGGCTGTGCTAATTGCGGTGAGCCAGTCATGCTGCCCTGGGCAACGCCGATCGAGTCTGGTTCAGCCGCCGTTGAGGGCGCAAGTTTAAATTCTGCCATCAGGCGTTGGGACACCCACAGCGCACCTAGGCCACAGCCTAACCCCAAGCTCCCTAGGAGCCAAAGCCGCAACGCAGGGCTAAGGACAGGGGCCGTTGGCAAGTTGCTACGGGGGAAGGCGATCGTGGTTTGGGTGGCGATCCGATCCCCTGGGGGTTCTGTTCCAGTTTCTAGGCGATCGCGGGAATCTGAAGCCGTCCCAGCTTCCCCAGCATTGTGGGGGCGGTGTTGTTGGGCAAACTCCGGAGCCGGAGCAATAATGACAAAATCTTCCTGGAGGGGGGCGAGGGTCGTTGTGGGCTGGGGGTCTGTCTTCGTGTCAGCCCCAGTAGCCCCAGTAACCCCAGTAACCCCAGTAGCCCCAGCCTTCTGGGGGACAGTCGGGAGAACCCCGGTGGTGCTCGCTGAGTCGATAAAGCCGGACCCCTCACTGGCTTGATCGTCTTCCCCGCTGGCTTCTCCCCCTAACCCCAAGTCCACAACCGCCGGATCCGGTTCTAACTCAGCCCCTAAGCCGGTGCCATTCTCCGCTGCTGCCTGTCGAGCCTGGGTCTTGAACAAGGGGCCAGCGCTGGGGTCAAACAGGACACTCACGGCGACCCCCGTGGCAAAACAAAGGGCCGTGACCACCGTCAGCCAAGCCACTAAAAGGGGATGGGAGCGGAGGAGACGCAGGGCGAGTTGGGGGGATGAAGGGAAGTCACGGGGCAGAACCATAGGTATTTAAGATGCAACGGTGGAACAGGGGAAAATGGCTGGGAACTGGGTGGGTAATCGGGAGCGTGCAAGCTTAAGCCGTGGGTTTAGCTCACGGTCTAAATGGCGACAGGTTTGCGCTCCAAGGCGAACTGCACCAGACGGTGTACCAGTTCCGGAAAGGGAACCCCCGTTGCGCCCCAGAGTTGGGGATACATGCTGGTGGCGGTGAAACCGGGCAGGGTGTTGATTTCATTGAGAACCAGTTGGCCCGTGGTTTCGCCATAGAAAAAGTCTACCCGCGCCAATCCTGCTGCATCCACGGCCTTAAAGGCGGCGATCGCCATTTCTTGGACCTGCTGGGTTACGGTTGCCTCTAAGTTAGCCGGAATTGTCAGGTCCGCCAAGCCCGCTGTGTACTTGGTTTCATAGTCATAGAAGTCGGCTTCATAGGTGATTTCCCCTAGGACCGAGGCTTGGGGCCGATCGTTGCCCAGCACCGCACATTCAATTTCGCGAATCTTGCGATCGGCGGCGGCTTCCACAATCACCCGTCGATCGAGGCTACCGGCAACCTCTAGGGCTGTTTCCAACTCGCCGCGATCGCGCACCTTGCCAATGCCCACCGAGGATCCCAAATTGGCCGGTTTGACAAAGCAGGGGTAGCCCAACTTTGCTTCAATCTCATCCAACTGGTGACCATAGCGGCAAGAATCGCTCCAAAGCTGACTGGCATCTAGGGCCAGATAGGGCACCTGGGGCAGCCCCGCTTCGGCAAAGGCCATTTTCATCGCAATTTTATCCATCCCCAGGGCGGAACCCAACACCCCCGACCCGACGTAGGGCACCTGCATCAGGGTCAACAACCCCTGAATGGTGCCATCTTCGCCGTTGGGACCATGGAGCACGGGGAACCAAACCGTAACCGATGCTGCTTCTGGGGGAAATTGCCACAGTTGGCCGGGGGCAGGGGGAGAACTGGTTGTTGCTGCGGGGGGTTGGCCCGACTCCAAAACCTGCTGGGCGATCGTGCCCGACTGCCAGATTCCAGTTTTGTGGATATAGAACAGGTGCAGATCATAGCGATCGCGGTTCTCTGGCTGTCCAAAGGCTTGGGCAATGGCGCGGGCGGAGGCAAGGGAGACTTCATGTTCTCCCGAACGTCCCCCAAAAAGCAATCCAACACAGGGCTTAGTCATGGCGGTACAGGGCAAAGCAGCAACGGCGATGATCATGGGCTAATGATCGTTCCCTTCTAGCATATTCCGAGACCGATCGCGCGATCGTGCTCCCACTTTGCCGTACACTGGGGCCGGAGTCCGACTCCCGATCGCCCAACCTGTTCCCCCCGTCCCAGCGAATCCCATGGCCGATAATTTTTCGATCCAAACCATTGCCGCAGACTTCCGGCGCACCGGCTGGATTAGCTTTTGGGCACAGTTGGTGTTGGCGGTGATCTCCAGCATTGTGATTGTTTTTGCCGTTTTCAGTAATAACTTCAACCAAGCCACTCCCCAGAATCCCGGCAGTGACTTTGGCTTCTTTTTTGCCATTGCAGGACTTCTCGCCCTGGGGGTCAGCACCTTTTGGGCCTTTTGCTATACCCGCTTTGGTCGCCAACTGGGTGCCGCCGATCCCCGCGCCCGTCCCAGTCGTGCCGAAGCCATGGGGCTGATTCAACGGGGTATCCTGTGTAATTTGATCGGCCTTGCTTTGATTGTGGTGGGATCCCAGGCGATCGTCGGCTCCCTCGTGGCCAAATCCTTCCAGCAGGGCGGCGCATTCTTTGGCGATCCCCAGGATTTAGTCCAAGCCTTGGATCTCTTTGTCGTCCAAGCCAATACCAACATCACCACCGCCCATGTTGGGGGGTTAGTCGCCTCCCTCTGGCTGCTCAACCGCGTCAGCCGGTAGCGGCCAGCGGTCTCTTGAGGAACCTATGGATCAGTTACGGGGCATGGCCTTGGTCTTAGTCTCTGCCACAGCCTTTGGGGCCATGGCTATTTTTGCCCAGGGAGCCTACGGCTCTGGGGTTGGGATTACGACCCTGTTGTTTTTGCGCTTCGGCATTGCGACGATCGCCCTCCACAGCATTACGGCGGTCTGGCGGTTACCCTTGCCCCAGGGCCGCAACTTTTGGATTTTAGGGGCGATCGGCATGATTGCCTTTGTGGGCCAAGCCCTTTGCTTCTTCGGTGCCCTGACTTTGATCCCCGCTGGTTTGGTGGGCTTGCTGCTGTACCTCTATCCCAGCCTTGTGGTTGCCTTTAGCCTCCTGCTGGGCCATGAAGCCCCTACCCGCGCCAAGCTGCTGGCCCTCGGCTGTGCAACCTGTGGGGTTGCCTTAATGGCAGGGCTGACACCGGGGGCCAATCCGCTGGGGGTTGCCCTGGGGTTGGGGGCAGCGTTGATCTATGCCATCTATGTGATGGTGGGTAGTCGGGTGCTGCGCCGGGAGGCGGCGATTCCGGCCTGTACGGTGATGGTGTCGGGGGCGGCGATCGTGTTTGGGGCGATCGTGGCGATCCAAGGCCCCCAATGGCCCACCACCAGCTTGGGCTGGAGTGCGGCCCTGGCCATTGGCCTTGTGTCTACTACGTTGTCGATCGTGACGCTGCTCTTGGGCATTCAGGCGATCGGCCCCATTAGCGCCTCTACCCTGTCCACCTTTGAACCCGTCGTCACCCTGATTCTGGCCGCTATTTTCCTTCAGGAGCCGATCAGCCTCTTCCAAATTCTCGGTGGCTCCTTGGTCCTTGCGGCGGTCCTGGTGCTTGCCCGCCTGCCCGCCCCGCCCAACCCCTAGGCCACCTACCCCCTGAGTCCTACCCCCTGAGTGCCTTAGGGATGGATCCCCGCACAGGGCACCGCGATCGGGGCCGTTGCCAATGCCTCTAACTGCACCGCTTGCAGCAGTTCCTGCCAGTGCTGATCAAACCGGGCGCGATCGCCCCCCGTCACCACCGCGTGGCAATACTCAGCCATTAACGCCGCGACCACATCCCACCACACCTCGGTTTGCTGGTAGGACACCACAGGATCCACCCCCGCCCGTCCCAAGCTGGCCACCAGTTCTGGCCCCGCCTCCACCCGCCAGAGGATCCCCTGAATTTGGGGATGGTTCGAGGGGGTTGTTCCCCTGCTAGGGCCAGCCGAGGGAGCCACGCCAGGATCCTGGACAATATCCAGTAACTGGGGATTGCGCGTACTGTGGTTGGAGTCACAGTAGAGTTGCAGTTGCCAAACATAGGGCCGATCGACCTGTAGAGCCGGGATCCCCATCTCTGAAGGCAGGGCTAGACTGATAATCCCTGCTTCCCCCTGGAGCCTAAAACGGCTGCGATAGAGCAATTCGCTGGGCTTTAAGTTGGAATTTGCCTCATAGAGGCTAAATCGGGCATAGCGGGCTGTTGTTTCGGGCAAATACCAAAAGAGGGTCGGGTGAGATTGGATGGTTTGCCCAAAGTTGGTATCGGGCATCAGGGCGACTAACGCCTGGGAGAGGGCTGCTCCGGGTCCAGACTCTGTGGGGCTTGTGGCTGTCGCTGGTCTGGGGGCGGCAGGGGGGGCAGCGGTTGAGCGAGGGGGTGAAGCAGCCAAGGGATCGGCACTGGGCGCGGGTGCTAGTGCTGGCTGGGGAAAGCAGGCCGCTGAGCCGGAAGCCCTACGCAGTCCAGGCCATTGCTCTGTGCTTGACTGAGTTTCTACCGTTGAAGACAGGGCCGTCGGCACCGATCTTGTTAATCCAGTTTGTTTTAGGGTCTGGGCCTTGATCTGTGTTCCTTCAAAGGCGCACAGCATCACAACCAAGGGCAAAGCTAAGGGCAACCGAAACGCACGGGACTGACGGATAGACATGGGGTAAGGGGCTGTGAGGCAGCGAGAGATCTTCAAAGAGAGGCGAGCCTGCATAAAGTGCCAGCACGGTGGTTGCCGCGCCCCAGGCAGAATTTTTGTCAGTCAACTAGAACTCAGCCTGAACCGTGACACTCTGATTACAGTTTGCTTGTTCAGGGCTGCATTTCAATCCATCTTCCCGTTTTTAATCGAAAACTATTTTTGCGAGAATCTCAACGGGAAGAGCGCCGAAAAATCAGGGGACTTTGGCCCACAACGGGGGAGCGGGCCAGCAGGTGCCGATCGCCATCCCACAGTTCCCAGCGCCGGACCTGTAGCGCCATGGCTTGGGTTTGGAGTTGCGCGACCCACTGTGCTTGTTGCTCTGGTGCGAGGGAATCCCAGCCTGGGGCGATGACAACCCGCAAGCGCTGATGCCCCTGGTCGGGGGTGATGGCCACAAGCCAGGAGCTTGCCGGGGCTGGAGGTTGGGGGAAGTCGGGATGGGTGTGGAGCCAGTGGGTTAGGTCTGCGGTGAGGTGGGCGGTGAGGGTTGCGATCGGGTCAGGGGGTAAGGGTGGCCCCAAGGGTGGATCGAGAATCTGCCCGCTGACCGGGCTGTTGTTTTGATCTGCTTCCGGCTGATCTGCTTCCGGCTGATCTTTTTTTTGCTGATCTTCTTTTTGCTGATTTTCTTCCTGCCAAGCCAATACTGGGGCATCACCCGCGCCCGCCTCCAAACTGAAATCCAAGCCAGCCTCTAAACTAGACTCCCAACCCAATGCCAAACCCGCATTTGCTGACGGCGGATTCAGGTCAATTTCTAAAATATCCAGGGGCCAAGGCTCACGATCGGGGGCGCGATCGGCGGGTGGTTCTGCTCTATCCAAAGTTCGATCGGCGATCGCCCCAGAGAACGCCAACCCAGACCCAGGGTCAGATTGCGATCCAAATTCAACCCCAGACCCGGCTTCAGAGGCAAATTCAGATCCAAATCCAGATTCAGGCACGGGCGACAAACTCGATCGCGGCTGGCTAGCATCGGGGGCAGTTTCTGGCTCAGCCCCTAACGCTGAATCGGCGCTGACGGTTGTGGCTTCTGCTATTGCTTTAGTCTCTGCTACTGCTTCAGTCTCAACGCGATCGGCCCTGGGATCAGTCCTGAAATCGGCCCCACTGTCGCTTCCCCAGTTCACCCCCCCTGCACCCGGCCCACCCCACACCAGCAAGCCAACCCCCACCCCGATCGCCACAATAATGCCCCACCAACCCCCCAACATGGCCCCCAGCCGCACCCCCACCGCCAAGCGCCACCGTAGCACCCGTGCCCCCCAATCCCGCCGCAGTTCCCCCGGTAACGTTGTTGTGACTTGCACCACACGATCCTCTAGGCGATCGGCCCAGTTTTCCAAACTTCGGCCCAGGGAGCGCAGCAACGCAGGTATAAACTTCCGCCGCCACCAGCGCCGCCGCAAAGATTCCCCCGGCGATCGCGGCGATCGTGGTCTTGTTGCAGCCCCCGCATCTGTTTCTAAATCAGGATCTGAGACAGACTCTAAAGCTTCTGGGTCTAAGGTTGCTGGGTCTAAGGTTGCTGAATCTAAAGCTGCTGAGTCTAAAGTTGCTGGATCTAAAGCTGCTGAATCTAAAGCTTCTGAGTCTAAAGTTGCTGGATCTAAAGCTTCTAGGTCTAAAGAGGCAGACTCTAAAGCTTCTGGGTCTAAAGTTGCTGGGTCTAAGGCTTCTGGATGTAAAGCTTCTGGGCCTAGGCCAGAATCGGAGACCGGTTGCGGTGCGGAAAAGTCAACCATGGCACGTTGTCTTATGCGTCCTCAGCAGAACTGCTAGAGTCCGTAGCTTCACTGAGATCCTGACGGTCCTGCGCCTCTGTTGCTACTGTCGCATCTGTCACGTCCGTCGCATCTGTCACGTCCGTCGCTACTGTTGCCTCTGTTGCATCTGTCGCCTCTGTCGCCTCTGTTGCATCTGTCGCCTCTGTTGCATCTGTTGCATCTGTCGCTACTGTTGCCTCTGTTGCATCTGTGGCTGCAACCTCTGGCTGGGTGGAAGCTGTTGGGGCTACTGTTGTTGAATTTGAGGATTTTACAGGAGATGGTATTGATTCTGTTGGATTTTGGGTTAATTCTGCTGGATTTTGGGTTGATTTTGGGAGGTTTGGGGCCGATCGGCGCGATCGTTGCCAATTTTTAACCAGCATCGCCGTTCCGGTCGCCAGCATCCACAGCAAGCCCAAACCATTGAGCAGCACATACACCGGCTCCAAGGTCTCACCCCAATACTCTCCCTCATGGATCACCATCAAAAAATGCACTTGATCCCGCGTCCAACCCAACCAGTCCTTGCCAATGCGATAGACAACCCCCGTCACCATCGTCACCATCAGGGGCAAAATCACGACGGGAGCCAAGGTGATGTGGAGTTGGCGCAAGCGTTTCAGGGACAGTTGAGTCCAGGATGGGGAAGGGCTAGAGGGAGGGGTGCTAGATTTGGAGTTCATGGGAGGTGGGGTTAGCCCTAGGCGTTATCACCTTGCATCATAAACTGCTTCAAATCTCGCTTCAAATATCGCTGCAAAGGTCACCGCCAAGATTGCCCCAATTCAGGTGTTCAGGGGTCGGGAATTTCTGCCCTGCTGCACGAGTCTCAGCTTGGGTGCATTTCACCTTGGAGCAACCCAGCCCCTAACCTGGCTCAAAGGCTCGTAGTGCGGACTTTAGTCCGCCCCTTGGCAAAAAGTACACTGCACCCCTCAGCTTGGATTACCCCTCGATCGACCGTCTGTCTAGCTGTTGTTGGGCCTCATGGCGATCGCGAATCGTTTTCGCCAACACAAACGACGAATTAATCGACGACAGAAACCCCATCCCCAAAAAAGCACGTTGCCAAGCGTTGGCGGGCAAGAATGCAATCCCCACCCCTGTGCAGCCCACTGCTAAGGCCCACGCCAACCACACTTGCACAATCCAAGCCTGAGTATCTTGGGAACGACTGAACGATCGGGGAATCGGCATATATGATGCTCCAAAGTCAGGGACTAATGGCAAGGACAGCCGGTTTCAAGGGGCTATCCAGTCAAATCAATGGGTCATTGCCCATCTTGCTGCTGATCCTAGGCCAATCCCCCCGCTAGCAGGATGATAGAGTGGGACAGTTTTTCCAGCGCCCCGCCGCTGCTCACGGTTTCTGCTCCCCATCCATTTTGGGTCTCTCCGGGGCAAATCCAAACAAAACCGGGGCAAAAGCGATCGCCTCGGTCCAGAACTGCGTACAATTGTCCCTGTCGGCAATCCCTGTGTAGGTGCGCGAACATGGCTCCCAGTAAACTATCCGAAGCAGACAAACAAGAAATTTTCCAGCGCTATTGCAACACGGATGAGACTACCTCAACCCTCGCAAAGCAGTTTGGAGTCAGCGTCAGTACGATTAGTCGGCTGCTCAAGAGTCAGTTGTCCCCTGGGGAATATGACGAACTGGTGCGACAGAAGCGCCTGTCCAGTAGCCGAAGCATTGGCGAGACCAGCGGCGAGACCAGTGGTGAGATGAGCGATGACCTCGGCGGTGAGACCCGTGATCTGGGCGGTGAGACCCGTGGCGATTTTGGTGGCGACCTGACTAGCCCTGCCAGTGACGAGATGAGTGGCGATCTCCCCAGTAAGGTTGCGCCCCGTCCTGTCAAAGCAGGCCAGAAGGCTCTGAGTGACGATCGTGAACCCACAGATTTAAGTGCTTTCGGCGCAGAGAGCGCTAGTTCAGCCAGGGCTAGCCATGGCAATGAGATTTTAGCCAGCGACACGCTTCCCCATCCTTCCCTCGTCCAATTCCCAGTCCAAGCTAGCTCTGGGGCTAGTGTTGCGCTGGATGCTGCGCTGGATGCTGCACAGAATGCTGGACCCACATATACTACCCCCGCCCCAACCCCGGTTCCCCTCGTGGCAGAACTGGCGGCTTTCAATGCGACCCAACCCCCCAAGGCTGCCGCGACCAGTACCAACACCACGACTGGCACCTTGGGTTTAACCCTGGATAGTGTGGGTTTGGGTCCAGAGGTGCCCCCCTTGGTGGCTAGCCTGCCCGCTACGGATAGTGCTGGGCCTTGGGAAGGTGCTGACGATGGGGATGAGGGTCTGACGGGCCGATCGGGGCGACGGAAACGGCGGCGATCGTCGGTGGATGAAACTCCCGGTGGCGATCGGTTTGACCGACCCGATCGATCGGCCTCCCCACGACTGATTAACTCCCCCTTTGACTCCAGTCCCCCAGACAACCTTAGCTTGGATTCCAGCCCTGCTTTTACCCCCACCATTCCCCCCATTACCCGTGCTATCCCCACCACGTCCAGCAGTCCCAGTAGCTCCGGCAGTCTTAGCCTAGAGACTCGCGATCGCGCCAACACAGGATCCACAGGCTTCACCCCTTCAGGGCTACCCCTGCCCCAGCCCCGATCGATCCCTCGCCCCAGCCCCGCCACAGAGGCCCAAATTAGCCTTTGGGCCGATTACCCCAACGCCGAGGAGTCTGACGACGCTGAGGCGATCGAGGCAGATCACCAAGCTGGAGCACCGCTCCACAATACTCCCAGCCCAGGGGTTGCCCCCAGCCCAGGGGTTGCCCCCGGCAGCAGTTTCCGGGACACTCGCTCAGCCGCGTTGGTCGATCTAGAGCTAGAAGACAACGACGACGAGGACGAGGAAGAGGAGGAAGTCCTAGCAGATCCCGCCATGGCAGAGTACCTTGCCGCTTTGGGGGGAGATGACTTCAGCAGCAGTGATGAGGACGAGGAGGACGAGGAGGATGAAGACGAAGACTTTGGCGATGAGGACGAAGAGGAAGGTACACCCTTCCCAACCCTCAGCGATCGGCGCGACAACACCCTACTGCAAGTTTTGCCCCTGACCTCGGCGAACTTGCCCGACACCGGTTATCTCGTTGTCGATCGCACCGCTGAACTGGTCACCTGTCCCCTCTCCACCTTTGAGGAATTGGGCCAAATTCCCGCCAGCGAAGCCAACAATCGCACCCTTCCCCTCTTTGACAACCACCGTGTCGCCCGCCGCTTCTCTAAGCAAAACCAACGGGTCGTCAAACTCCCCAACCCCGACATGATCCACAAAACCTTGGGCTGTCTGGGTGCGAAGGGAATTACGCGCCTGTTGGTGGATGGCCAGGTCTACTCCCTCGACAACTGATTCCACAGCACCAAAAATAAACTGGTGCCCACCAATCCCCCCAAGCCGACCAAGGTCACGACTAGGCCCAGGGGGATCGGGACCGATCGCAGGCTCAGAAAATATAGCGAAACCGGAGTTGGGTTTTGACTGGCAATCAGGGCAATCATCACCAGCCAAAATCCACACAGCAGGCTGACAGTCAGGGGAACGATCGAGTTCATAAAGTACCGAAAGTCAGGATAACAACCACAGATATAGCGATCCGCCGTGAAATCTGAATCCTCTTGCTCCCCTCTCTCCCCTTGGGAGAGGGGCTGGGGGTGAGGGGTCTTGGGGTGCATTTCACGTTTGCCCCGGTACGGACTAAAGTCCGCACTACAAGCCAAAAGGGATCACTATATAAATACAGTGGTTAGCGGCATAAATACAGCGGTTAGCGGCTGGGGGCCAAAAACCAGGGCAACCACGGGGAGTTTACCCCTACCTGAATCTACCAGGTCAGGGGGACTTAAACCGCTAGTCTGCGGCGGGTAGGGTCAGGGCCAGTTGGTAAAGTTCTTGGCGGCTGAGGGGGGTTAGCTTGGCTAACTGGCGGCTGGCTTGGGAGCGGGACAGACCTTGGGCCAGCAGTGCCGCTAGCTCCGCCTTGAGGGACTCCGGTGTCACGGATAGGGTCGCCCCCACAGCCCCCCCTAAAATCAGCGTATATTCCCCCTGGGGCTGGCGGGTTTCGTATAATTGCACGGCTTGCGCGATCGAACCGCGCCAAAACTCCTCATAGCGCTTTGTTAGCTCACGGGCCAGCACCAAAGGCCGATCGCCCCCCAATACCGTCGCCAAATCCGCCAACGTTGCCCGCAGGCGGTGGGGAGACTCATACAACACCACGGTGCGCCCCTCCCCCTGGAAGCGCTCCAATGCTTGCCGCCTTGCTGCGCCTTGGCTGGGCAAAAACCCCTCAAAAATAAATGCCTCCAACGGCAAACCCGCCCCCATTAACCCCGTCACCACCGCACTGGCCCCCGGAATGGGCACCACCCCCAACCCCTCCGCCACACAGGCTTGGACCAACTCCACCCCCGGATCGGAAATCCCCGGCGATCCTGCATCGCTGACCAAGGCGATCGACTGCCCCTCCCGCAACCGCTGAAGCAGGGGCTGGAGTTGTTGAGTCCGATTGTGGTGGTGATAGCTGACTTGGGGGGTCTTAATCTGGAAATATTGCAGTAATTTGCCCGTACAGCGGGTATCTTCTGCCGCAATCAGGTCCACTTGGCGCAGCACCGCCACGGCCCGAAAGGTCATGTCGCCCAGGTTGCCGATCGGCGTGGCCACCACATAGAGCGTAGCCGGTGCGATCGGAATCTCTGGAACCCCTGCCGTCCACTCAAGTGTCCCCATAAATCTGCCCTAAACCATAAAAAATGCCCCTCTGAAGCCAGAGAAGCACAGGATTCTTTGTCAATTTTGTCTTGGTTTTAATAGAAAGTGGAGCTGAGCGGAATCGAACCGCTGTCCGCCCTAGCTATTAACCTCGTGCTCATTCACAGGTTTAGCCCTTCTGATCCTCAGGCGGGAACCGGCACTTATCCCTGACGGTAGGATTCTCTGGTGAGTTCTTAGCTAGTCCGGCGACCAGAGGCACTAAACTAGAGCATCCGTTGGGGGTTGGTCCACTGCCCTTAACGGAGTCAAACAGCGGACGCTCGAAGTTTTTTAATCCCTAAGCAGCAACAGGTGCAGCTTTACGAGCAAAGG
>JAYKJG010000013.1:0-5805 GCA_035286285.1 Prochlorothrix sp. | reverse complement strand
CCGTTGAGCCTGAAACAGAATAAACGGGTAGGGGTCGTGCCCCTGTGCCGACCCTCGACCAGCCAAATACAGGGGCAACCACGGGGGGATTGCCCCTACCAAAACGAATCGAGATTAGTCGGATTTGATATTAGGGGTGGGTTGGCTGTCCACGGAAAGGGGTCGTGTATTTCCGCCGTGTAGGACTAGTCTGGTAACTCCTGGGCTATCACCGAGACCTGCACGATCGACTCCTCCCGTTTGGGTTGCACCAGGCGATCGCCCCCGCCCTCCCGGCCATACACCGGCACCGTCTCACTGGCCAAGCGGGCCATGCGATCGTGATCCGTCACCACCGTAATCCAAGACCGACTCGGCACCCGCTGCACCGACACCAGCCCATCACTTTTGAGGCTAAAGCTAAAGGCATTGGTGCCTAAATCGCCCCGGTTCCCCTGGGGTAGCAGGCCGATCGGCATTCGCTTGAGATAGCCTTTCGCCGACACAAACAGCAAATCGTCACTGACCCCGCCACAGGTGCAACCCACCAGGGTTTCTTGGTTCCGCAGGCGCAAAAAGGCAAGGTGACCTTGGGCGGTGCGGCCTAGGGATGGCAGTTGACGATCGTCGCCGCTAAAGCGCAGCAGTCGCCCCTTGGAGGTTGCCAAGACCACCTGTTCCCCCGGTTGGTGAACGGCGACAAATTGCAGCCGATCGTCCTCCTTGAGTTTCATTAACGACAGCCCCCGCTGGGTCAAATTTTGGAAATCCGCCAAGGGCAGGCGCTTAATCCGGCCTTGGGCCGTGAGGGCAATCAACCCTAAAGCCGTAGGATCCGAGGGCATCACAACGGTTGTCACCAAGGGAGCCGGATCCCCTTGCAGCTCTTCGGGTAGGAAGAGCAGGAGGGGGGTGCCTTTGGGGGTGCGGCGGTTGGCAACGGCGAGGGTGTGGAGGGGAAGGGTAAAGCCCTTGGCGCTGGGGGTGATCAGGAGCAGTTCTTGGCTGGAGTCGGCAACGCTGCGATCGCGCAGGCTATCTTCTGCCTCTTCCAGTTGGGGCAGCGGGTCGAGGGCGATGGAGCGTTGGAACTTGCGGCGGGGGTGGCGGCGACCGTAGCCCTTGTGGCTAATTTCCAGGACGATCCGCTCTTCGGTTTGCTGGGTTTCGGCGATCGCCTCGGCGACTTCTTGGGCCTCTTGGGCGGCGGCGGCGCTGCTTTGGAGGCGGGTCCGGCGGGGACTGTCATACTTGCGCTTGAGGGTACGCAGGTCTTTTTTGAGGACCTTGAGCAGTTCATCGCGATCGCCCAACAGGGTTTGTAACCGGGCAATGGTGGCCTTGAGTTCCTGGGCTTCCTGCTCCAAGTTCTCCCGCTCAATCCCCGTCAGCCGCCGCATCGGCATCGCCAAAATTGCATCGGCTTGGCGATCGCTGAGATCCAACCGCACCTGCATTTGGGCCTTGGCCGTACTGCCATCCCGTGCCTGTCGCAGAATCTCAATCACCGCATCCAAATTTTCCAAAGCCGTCAGGAGACCCGCAACGACTTCTAACCGCCGATCGGCCCCCTCCAACTCATAGCGATAGCGCCGGGTCAAGGTCTCTTCCCGGAACTGCAAAAACGCTTGCAGCATTTGCTTCAGGCTCAACTGCCGGGGTTGCCCCTCCACCAAAGCCAGGAAAATGGCCCCAAAGGTCGTCTGGAGCGGCGTTTTTTGGTAAAGTTCCTGCAAAACCTGGGCCGGATTCGCCTCCCGCTTTAGTTCAATCACCACCCGCATCCCCTCGCGATCGCTCTCGTCGCGAATATCGGCAATGCCGTCTAGCTTGTCGTTGTTGGCCAAAGCCGCTATTTTTTCGATCCAACCGGCTTTATTGACCTGGTAGGGCAGTTCCGTGACGATAATGGCCGATCGGCGATGGCGACCGCGACCGGGCTGGGTCTGCTCCACCGTTGCCACCCCCCGCACTGTAATGCTGCCCTTGCCCTGGGTGTAGGCATCGTCAATCCCATCACTGCCAACAATCTCGCCCCCCGTGGGAAAGTCTGGCCCCGGAATCTTTTTCAGCAGGGCCGCATCGGACAGATCGGGCCGATCGATCAGGGCCACCAAGCCATCCACAATCTCCCCTAAGTTATGGGGCGGCACATTGGTCGCCATGCCCACCGCAATCCCGGAGCAGCCATTGAGCAGCAAAAAGGGCAACTGGGCCGGAAGCACGATCGGCTCCTGCTGGGAATTGTCGAAATTGGCCGTAAAATCGACGGTTTCCTCGGCAATCTCCCCCAATAATCCCTCGTTGCCAATGGGAGCCAGCCGCGTCTCGGTATAACGCATCGCCGCTGGGGGGTCGTTATCCACCGAGCCAAAGTTACCGTGGCCCGCCAGCAACGGGTAGCGACAGGAAAAATCCTGCACCAGCCGCACCAGGGCATCGTAAACCGCCTGATCGCCGTGGGGGTGGTATTTCCCCAGCACATCCCCCACCACCCGCGCACATTTGCGAAAGGGCCGATCGGGCAACAAGCCCAACTCATGCATGGCATACAAAATGCGGCGCTGCACCGGCTTTAGACCATCCCGCACATCGGGCAGGGCACGCCCCACAATCACACTCATGGCATATTCCAGATAGGAGCGTTGCATTTCTTGGTGCAGGGCAATGCTCACAATCCGCTCTTTGCCAAGGAGATTCAACTGGTCGGCCATGGGTTTTTAGTCCTGAGTTACTCGCGATGGGGCGTTGCTAAGGGGGAGAAACGTCCGCTAGCACAAGGGAGCAGAAGCGATCCGCACCGCAGTGCCTGGGACAACGAATTGGGATCCCCTTGAGGTTATGCCAAAAAGAAAGGCATAAGGCAATCCTAACCCGCAAAACAGACGAGTACAGTCGCAGTCTGGCAGAACAGTCAGCGGGGAGACTTTATGTCTGATTTTTTAACTTGTGTTTCACTTTGGCGAGACTTTTCTAAGATTTGTTTAGAGATGATCGAGAGAGCATATATCCTTAACAACAGTCGCAAGCGAGTTCAAGGCAGACGCTATGGCAACGGTTCTCATCGTGGAAGATGACCCAGCAAATATTTTGGTCTTTAGCAAGATTCTCAAAAAACGGGCTAGCCTAGACGTTCTGCATACAGAGGATGCGGCGGAAGTGCTGGAATTGGCAAAATCTGGCCAGGTTGACCTGATTTTGATGGATGTTTCCCTAGCCCACTCATCCTACCAAGGGAAGCCGGTGGATGGCATTGCCATTACGCGGATGCTGAAGGAAAATGAAGAAACAGCGAAGATACCGGTTATTTTGGTCACTGCCCACGCCATGCGGGGCGATCGGGAGAATTTCCTCAGCCAAAGCGGAGCCGATAGCTATATCTCTAAGCCCGTGGTTGATCAACAAGCATTTGTGAGCCACATTCAAGCCCTGATCACAGCCGCCTGATCCCGGTCCCTTGGGCAAGGCCAGCGGTTACACCGGGGGCTTCGAGCGGGTGGGTCAGGTTTCCTGACCCCTACACCCCCAAACGTCTTGTAGGGGCGCGGTTTTCGCGCCCCCGGCAGAACATCTTGTAGGGGCGTGGTTTTCGCGCCCAAGGCAGAACATCTTGTAGGGGCGCGGTTTTCGCGCCCCCGGCAGAACATCTTGTAGGGGCGTGGTTTTCGCGCCCCAGGCAGAACATCTTGTAGGGGCGTGGTTTTCGCGCCCCCGGCAGAACGTCTTGTAGGGGCGCGGTTTTCGCGCCCCCGGCAGAACATCTTGTAGGGGCGTGGTTTTCGCGCCCCAGGCAGAACGTCTTGTAGGGGCGCGGTTTTCGCGCCCAAGCCCAAGCGTGTTGTTGAACAGGTCCATTTTCTCGATCGCCTCCCTACGGTATTTTTGTACCATATTCCCCCTGAATAATTCAATTGTACTGCTTTGTGGCCCGGAAAATTGGCGAACCCACTCGCCGCGATCGGGATCCTCCCCCTTGGGAAGACTCGCGCCCCCGTGGCTCCCCCCTGGAGACCCAAACCAGGATAACCACGGGGGGGGTTACCCCGACCCCATCGGTTAACCCGCCACAGTGGAATGGACCCCGGCGATCGCCCAGGGTCTGCAACAGGTCCGCACCCGCCCATTCACCGACAAAACAGCCCCTAGCGTAGGAAACTGGAGGCAAGCCATAGAGTCACCAAGCTCACAAAGGTTGCCCACTGATCCCCTGCAATTTTGAGCGGTTCTAGGAATCCTTGGAACAAACCATAGAGCAGGGTGCCCAGAAAGAGACCCAGAATCAAGCTAATAAAGCTGAGTAAGATCGATCGACCCAACCGTTGCTCCTTGCGGTTGAGGAAATAGGTACTAGTCCCCACCCCCCCCAACAGGACCAACTGAAGACCCGCGCTGGGGTCGGGCGCAAACAGGATCACACCGCCCAGAATGCCAAAAATTAACGCAGGCCACAGCACCTCTGAGGGGCTGGGATCATCAGCTAACCCCTGCATCCAACCGGGCATCCGGCTCAAATTGGGCTTTGGGTTGGGGGTTAACTTCGGAGACTCCTTGGGGGCCGACTCCTCCGCAAACCGGATCCGATCGGGAACCTTAATTTTGCCCTCCTGCCGCATTCGCAGGCGGTGCATCAACACTGCATCGTAGGCCGTCTCAATACTGTCCATCAGCTTGCGATCGTCCCCGCATTGTTCCATCAGGCGATTCCTCGCCTCCTGAATTTCATCAAACGACGCAGCTTCGCTCACGCCAAGTTGCTCATAGGGACTTTGCTCACTCATGCCAAATTTACCCTCTGCTTGTTAGCTCCTGACATTGAATAAACCGCTCGATCGACCCCTCATCCCAAAGACCACGCTTCCCCGCTGGGCAAGGAAGGACTCCCGTTAAGGACTCCAGTCCCGAGAAGAAGTTCGATGTGGTCTAGCTTAACACCTTCAATCTAGTGTAGCGATGGCTTTGGGTTAGCGGCCCCTGCTACGGAACATTATGCAGAGTCTTTTCGGAGGCGGGGCAAACCGGCGAATTTTAGCGTTGGGGGGCGCTGAGGAGAACTGAGCGCTGCAATTAGTTGTATGGTGAGTAGGGTTTGTGCCAATGACTAGCGACTCAGCGGGGGAAGCGGATAATCTAGGGAGGGCACCCCACCGGTTGGCTTTTTGCTTCACACAACTTTTGCCCTCAACGTTGTCAGAGTTTGAACGCCATGGCTCCTGCCAAAATTCTTATTGTTGACGATGATCCGGCTGTCCGGAACCTGATTAGTCGTTTTCTCGCCACGCAGGGATTCACGATCGAAGCGGCTGAAGATGGCCAGCGGGGCTTGGCTTTGTTTGGAACGTTCCAGCCCGACCTGGTGATTCTAGATGTGAACCTACCCGACAGCAATGGCTACCAGCTTTGCCAAGCCATGCAAAGCCGAACGGGCGTGTTGGTGTTGATGCTGACCAGCCGAGATGACGAGTCCGACAAGTTAGAAGGGTTTCGCCAAGGCGCAGATGACTACATTACCAAACCCTTTATCCTCAGCGAACTGGGCGCAAGGGTTGGGGCTATTCTCAAACGTCAACGAATGCCCATGCCCACGGTCAACCCCTCCCTCCAACTGGGCAGCTTGAGTTTAGATTCCGTGCGGCGCGAGGCCAGCGTTGAAGGGGAGGTTCTCCCCCTGACGGCCTTGGAGTTTGATTTGCTCTACTTTTTGGCCAGTCATCCTGAACGGGTCTGGCGGCGATCGGAGCTAATCCAAGAAGTCTGGGACTACGACCATGTGGGAGACCAACGGGTGGTGGATGTCCACATTGGTCAGATTCGCAAAAAAATTGACCT
>JAYKJG010000012.1:0-11581 GCA_035286285.1 Prochlorothrix sp. | reverse complement strand
CACCAAATCCACGCCTTCCACCGCATGTGGCACAACTGGCCCCCAAAGCTCCTCATCGCTGATGAAGTGGGCCTGGGCAAAACAATCCAAGCGGGCCTGATTCTACGACAGGCGTGGCTCAGTGGTCGCGCAAAACGAATCCTGGTCTTGGCCCCAGCCTCGGTCCTCAGGCAGTGGCAGTTAGAGCTACGGGAAAAATTCAACCTCCACTGGCCCATCTACGATGGCAAAGCCCTCAACTGGTGCCCTTCACCCAGCCGCCCCGCCGGAGACAGCCGCCCAGTCCCTCGCACGACTTGGCACCAAGAACCCTACGTCATCGCCTCTAGTCACCTGATGCGGCGCAGCGATCGTCGCCCCGAACTTCTCGAACAGGCAGAACCTTGGGACTTAATCATCCTAGATGAAGCTCACCATGCCCGCCGCCAAGGGGGAGCAGCCCAGTCCAGCCGCCCCAACCAACTCCTAGCGTTGATGCAGCGCCTCAAAACCAAAACCCAAGGACTCGTCCTCTTGACCGCAACCCCCATGCAGGTAGACCCGATCGAGGTCTGGGACTTGCTCAAACTCTTAGACTTGCCTGACGCTTGGACCGCAGAAGACTTCCTTCGTTTCTTTGAGCGGGCTAATCTACCCAATCCCAGTCACGGCGATCTAGCCTACCTAGCACGCCTCTTTCGATCTGTAGAAGCACAATTTGGCCCCATTAATGCAGAACTTGCCCGAAAACTCAGCCCAGGACAGCGAAAACTGGTAGCGTCTAAAATCCTCAAAGCTTTGCGATCGCCCGCCCAGACTCCCCTGCGGCAACTGGACCACGACCATCGCCAAGCAGCCCTCAAAATCATTAAGGCCCACAGCCCCATCCAAGTCCTGATCTCTCGCCATACCCGCAGCCTTCTGCGCCGCTATCATCAGCAAGGCCATCTTTCTATTGAGATTGCCACTCGCCAGGTAAAAGATACCTTTATTGACCTTTCCCCAGCCGAACGCCAAGTCTACGAAGCCGTCGAAGACTACATCTCCAGTACCTACAACAATGCAGCAGCAGGGGAGCGCAACGCGATCGGCTTCGTCATGACCATCTATCGCAAGCGCCTTGCCAGTAGCTTTGCTGCCCTTGCCAAAACCCTGCAAAACCGCCTCGATCAACTCCACGCCCAATCCACCCAAACCGCCCTAAACCTCCAGGTCACCTCAGAGGATCTCCCTGATGATGAGGAGCTAGCTGCCAGTCCTGACCCGATCGACCTAGACGAAGCCCTATCTCTAGAACACCAAGCTTTACAACTGGAAGAGACCTCCGACCTAGAAAAACTCCTCAACCAAGTCCAAGCCCTCGATACCGACACTAAAACCCTTAACTTATTGGAAAAACTGCAAAAACTGCAAAAGCAAGGCTATAAACAAGTCATTGTCTTCACCCAATTTACCGATACCCTAGACTTCCTGCGCTCTCATTTGAGTGAAAATGCGACCTTCTCAGTCATGTGCTTTTCAGGACGTGGTGGCGAGATATACAGCAATAATAGCTGGAAAACCATTAGCCGCGAGGAGACCAAGCAGAAATTTGCCCAAGGCTTAGCTGAAATCATGCTTTGTACAGATGCTGCGGCTGAGGGACTCAACTTTCAGTTTTGTGGCGCACTAATTAACTACGATATGCCCTGGAATCCAATGCGGGTGGAACAGCGAATTGGACGGATCGATCGCCTGGGGCAACGCTATTCAACCATCCAGATCTATAACCTTCACTACAAGGATACTATCGAAACTGATGTATATACGGCTCTAAAAGACAGAATTAACCTATTTGAAGCTGTAGTCGGACGATTACAGCCTATTTTGTCCACCTTATCCAGCACGATCGCTAGACTTGCCCTCAGTACAGCCCAGGAACGTAACATTCTCCGAGAACAGTTCTTGAGTCAACTGGAAACAAAAGCCTCTCATCTTGCAGATACTGACTTTGATCTCGACGATATGCTCACAGAAACGCTCATGAAAACCACGCCCCCAGACCCTGCCTTCAACCTCCAACATCTCCATCTGATTCTGTCCCAGCCATCCCTCCTCCCACCGGGCACCACCACACAACCCGCAGGCCAAAAAGATTTTTCCTACAATGCCCCTGGTCTACCCCGCACCATCCGCGTGACTACCGATGCGCAGTTCTATGACCAACATTCCGACAGCGTAGAACTGTGGTCTCCTGGCAACCCTCTATTTCCCCAAGAAAGGGTTGAACCTCTGCCGATCGACTCACAACAGTTTATCCAAGCCCTCCATGGGTAGAGAAGGGGTGCTGGGGGGCAAGGGTAGTGCCTCACTCATCAGGGCAGCCCGATTCCCAACACCACCGTGCCGATATCCTTACGCATGGTGGACTACCGGGGCAAGTTGTGGAAGTTATTCTGCTCAGCGGATGTTCTGTCAGTAGGTCTTCTATGGATTTTCCCAAGGTTTTAGCCAGGGTCGAGGGGAGCCTGCGTTAGAGTAGAAATGCTCTCTCTCTGCCCGTTCCACCGTCCATGGCCGAATTCTCTAGTTTGTCTCCCGCGCTGGCCGCTTCCCTTTGCCAGATTTTGATGATTGAAGATTGTGAAGCCGATCGCTTCCTGTATCGCCGCTATCTGGAGCGCTACCTCGATCGACCCCACACCATCCTTGCAGCAGAGACCCTCGGCCAAGGGCTAGAACTCTGCTGCACAGAGCAACCGGCGGTGGTGCTGCTGGATCTCAACCTGCCCGATGGCCATGGCTTGGACCTGTTTCAACTCTTGGCAGCGGAGGGGGTGGAGTGTTGCCCTGCGGTGATTGTGCTGACGGGGGTAGGGGATGAGCGCCTTGCCGTCCAAGCGCTAAAGGCGGGGGCCGTGGACTATTTGCCCAAAGCCAACCTAACGGGGGCAGCCCTGGCCAATGTCGTGCAGCAAGCCCTCCGTGCCCAGGAACTCCAAGCCGAACTGCGCCAATCCCAACAACGGGCGGATTTTATGGCCGAGGTCGCCCTCAGCATTCACCAGGGACGCAACCTAGAGCAGGTGCTGACACGGATTGTGCAGGGGGTGCGGCAGTTGCTAGCCGCCGATCGGGTGCTGGTTTATCAACTTCAGCCAGACTTGAGTGGGGCCATTGTGGCGGAAGCCGTCGTACCGCCCTGGACTGCTTCCCTCGGTTTGAATATTGTCGATACCTGTTTCCAGTCCCATGGGTTAGCACACTACCAAAACGACCACAGAGTTTATACCCTAGCGGATGTGGACCAGGCCGAGATCACCGACTGCCATCGCCAATTACTAGAGCAGTTTCAGGTGCGGGCCAACCTCGTCTTACCGATTCTGCTGCCGTCGGAGCAGTCACCGACCCAACCCTCAACCCCAGCCACCCTACCCTGGGGCTTACTCATTGCCCACCAATGTTCCGGTCCCCGCCAGTGGAGCACGACGGACGTTGACCTGTTGCGCCAACTCTCGATCCAGATGGCGATCGCCCTCCAACGGGTGGAACTTTACCAGTCCCTCACCGATCTCAATACGGCCCTAGAGGCCCAAGTTGCAGAGCGAACCCAGGCATTAGCGACCGCAGAATATCGCTATCGGGCGGTTTTTGAGAATATGTTTCAGTTTTTGGGGTTGCTGTCGCCGGAAGGGGTGCTGCTGGAGGTGAATCGGGCGGCGCTGGAGGTGGGCCAGCTAGACCGCGAGGCCGTTGTGGGTCAGCCCCTGTGGGCAACCTTGTGGTGGCAGGATGCGGTAACGGCGGATCAGGTGCGATCGGCCTTGGCAGAGGTGGCCCAAGGGGGGGAGGTGCGCTATGAGACCTTGATCCGCAGCGCCGATCAGCGCCTGATTCCCATGGACTTTTCGCTGCGACCATTGCGAAATAGCCAGGGCCAAGTTGGGCTAATTTTGGCGGAAGGGCGCGATTTGACGGAGGAGAAGAAGCTAGACTTTCAGCGTTGCCAGAATTTGGCCCTCTTACAAGCCAGTGAGCAACGCTATATGGGTCTAGCGGCAGCGTCTCCCGTAGGCATTCTCCATTTGGATCCCCAGGGCAACTGTACCTACATTAACCCGATGTACCAACGTCTGACGGGGTTGCTGTTGCCCGTGGTGCAGGGACAGGGTTGGTATGGGGGAATTCACCCCGACGATCGAGCCTGGGTGCAGGCAATCTGGGAGCAGGATCTAGCCCAGGGGCAGACCAGCCACACAAAGTTGGAATATCGGCTGCGGCCCCACCAAGGGCAGGTGCGCTGGGTCTATGAGCAGGTGGAGGTGGAGCAGGACGGGGCCGGTGAGGTGCTGAGCTATGTGGTGACGCTAACCGATGTGACCGATCGCCGCCTGATGGAACAAGCTCTCGTAGACAGCGAGGCCAAGAGTCGGGCAATTTTAGCGGCCATTCCTGACTATTTGTTCCGCGTCGATAGCCAGGGCAATTACCGCGAAATTGTAACTTATCAGCCTGAGATTTGTCTTTTTTCTCAGGAAACTAAGGTTTTAGGTCGCAATATAGCGGAGATTCTGCCCAAGGATATCGCTCAGCACCAACTCCAGTATCTCCAGGCAGCCTTGGCCACGGGCGAGCTAAAGGTCTATGAGCAGGAGGTGGTGCGATCGGGTCAGACTTGCTATGAAGAGGTGCGCGTAATCCAAAGTGGGGCCGATGAGGTGCTGTTTATGATTCGGGATATTACCGATCGCTGCCGCTCTGCCCAGGAACTCCAAGCCCTCAATCAGCAATTAGAAGCCACCGTCGCCCAGCGCACTGCGGCGCTCCAAACCCAAAAAGCCTTCACCCAATCCATCCTCGACACGGTACCCTTGGCGATTTTCTGGAAGGATACCCAATCTCGGTTTTTAGGCTGTAACCGGCTGTTTACAACCTTTATGGGGATCTCTAGCCAAGAAGAGTTGATTGGCCATCGGGAACAAGACTTTTTAACCCACCGGCATGAGTTTGAGCAATATGTTGCCGATGACCAAGAGGTGATGAAAACGGGGAAGTCTAAACTCTGGATTAATGAGACGATAACCCTAGAGACGGGAGAGCAACGGTGGTTAGAAACCCATAAAACCCCCCTCTGGGATGGAAAAGGGCAGGTGATAGGGCTGGTGGGCGTTTTTCAGGATGTAACCGATCGCCAGCGCACAGAGCGCCAAAACCGGCTTTTACGGCAGCGTTTAGAGTTCATTTTGGCCGCCAGCCCTGCCATTATCTACAGTTGCCCCATTGATGAGAAGTTTGGAGCCACATTTATCAGTGAGAATGTCACGCAGATTTTAGGCTATACACCAGAGCAATTCCTCAAAACCAGGAATTTTTGGTTTGATCACATTCATCCAGACGATCAGGCTCCAGTTAAAACCGTCTTAGAACAGATGATGACGGCCAGCGAGATCAATTTGCCCAGAAACGCGACCTCTCAAGACCGTGATCCCGATCGATCGGCCCAGTCCCCACCTCCAACCACCCTCTCCCCCCAGACCTTTGTCTATGACTATCAGTTCCAGCACGCCGAAGGTCACTATGTTTGGATGCGGGATGAATCACAGCTTGTGCGGAATCAGCAGGGAAAGCCCGTGGAAGCTGTGGGCTATTTTGCCGATATTAGCCGCCAGAAGGCCGTTGAAGCGGAGCTAGAGGACAGTCGCAGCAAATTACAGCGTTTGGTGCAGGATATTGGCGATAAGTTTGTGGTTTTTAGCTATACACCGGAGCGCATCGTCAACTATGCCAGTGAGGGAACCCGTGCCGTTTTTGGCAAGGAGCCAGAGGAGGTGATGGGCCAAAGTTGGGTGACTGCGATCCCTTGGTTTCCGGAGTCCCTAGAGCTAGCCATTTATAACCTAATTCAGCTTTTTGAGCAGCAGCAGGACTTTCAGCAGTTTTTCATGCGCTTTACCCACCCCGATGGCCTGCCCCGGATTATTTGGGTTTCCCAACGGGCTGTACGCAACGCCCAGGGGCAGTTAGTGGAGATTGATGGAATTTTAGAAGATCTTACCCAGCGCAAGCAATCGGAGGATAAGCTGCGTAAGAATGAGATCCACCTGAGAACGGCCCAAAGAATCAGCGAAATGGGCAGTTGGGAGTATGAAGTGGCGACCAGTAGCGTGATTTGGTCTGAGGAAACCTATAGGATTTTGGGTTATCCCGATCACCAAGCCCCACTCACTTTTTCAGAGTTTGCCCAGCTTTTTCAGACGGGGGCAATGCAGCCGTCCGGTATAGGCGCTTTGCAGAATCTTCAGCGGGATATTCAAGGTAATATTGAGGCGTTGAAGGGCTTTGCCTTGGAATGCCCGATCGCCCGATCGGACGGATCGATCGCCTATATCATGCTGCGGGGCGAGCCATTCTCCAACAGTGAAGGGGAAGTGACCCATTGGGTCGGGACAGTCCAGGATTTAACAGCCCGCAAACAGGCAGAGCAGCAACTCCAAGAAGCTAAGGAAGCGGCGGAATATGCAAATCGGGCTAAGAGTGAGTTTTTAGCCCTGATGAGCCATGAAATTCGGACTCCCATGAACGGCATTATGGGCCTCAGCTATCTAGCCCTCCAAACCGACCTCTCTCCCCACCAGCGGGACTACCTCACTAAAATTCAAGGTGCAGCCCAGGCTTTGCTCCAGATTTTAGATGATATTCTCGATTTTTCCAAGGTTGAAGCGGGGAAAATGGAGCTAGAAATCTCTCCATTTTCCTTAAAGGAGGTTTTAAGCCAACTTACGGCCATTATTGCCCCTAAAGCCCTGGAAAAGCAGTTGAGTTTAGAGGTCAAAGTAGGGGCGGATGTGCCCCAGTTACTGTGGGGGGATTCCCTGCGTTTAGGCCAGGTTTTGTTAAATCTCATGGCCAATGCTGTGAAATTTACCCACCAAGGGGAGGTTTGCTTGAGGGTCGATCGGGTTCAGTCACCAACGCCCTTGAATGCGGCTCAGTCTGATGATTCTGGCCCAGATTGTCCGCCATCCAGTTTTAGCGATCCCGCCCAATGCCATGAAATGATCATCCTGCGCTTCGCCATCCAAGACACCGGCATTGGCCTGACTGACCAGCAAATCCAGCGGCTTTTCCAGGCTTTTCACCAAAGCGATCCCTCCACAAGCCGGAAATATGGGGGAACAGGCTTGGGGTTGGCCATTTGCCAGCGTCTGGTCAATTTGATGGGGGGAGAGGTGCAGGTGCAGAGTCAGGTCAACCAAGGCAGTTGTTTCTTCTTTGAAGTGCCCTTGGTGACGGCCCTAGCGGTGGAGTTTCCCGATCGTGACCCAGGACTAGCCCCAACCGCCCGATCGTCCCTATCGGGCCAAGACTCCTACCCTAGCTCCCCGATCGACCCTGCTACGCCCCCTTCGCCCCCTTTACCCAATCTCACAACCCCTGACACGCCCGTTCGCTTTCAAGGTCGAGTTTTGGTGGTGGAAGATCAGGCCCTGAACCAGCAGGTAGCCCTAGAGTTGCTTCAGCAGCGGGGGTTGGTGGTGGATGTGGTCAGTACGGGGCGGGCAGCCTTGGCCCAGGTGCAGCGGCAGGTTTATCAGGGTATTTTTATGGATGTGCAGATGCCGGAGATGGATGGGTTGGAGGTCACGCAGCGTCTGCGGACGTTGGCAGAAAGGGGGGGGGATTTGGCTTGGCTCGCGGATGTGCCGATTATTGCGATGACGGCCCATGCGATGCTGAGCGATCGGGCTAAAAGCTTAGAAGCGGGCATGGATGATTATTTAACCAAGCCGATTAACCCGAATCAGTTGGGCCTGGTTCTCAGCGAGTGGTTCCCGCTGGCGGGGGTTGGTGGGGATCTCGATCCGGCCTCGGCCCTGTTGGATGCAGATGCCCTGGCTCAGGTTGGGGTTGATTTGAAGGCAGGCTTGTGGCGGGTGGGCCAGAGTCCCAAAGTTTATGTGCAGTTGCTGCGATCGTTCCATCGTACCTATCAGGGAACAGCCGAACAACTCCAAGCAGACTTCGATCAAGACGATCGACAGGCGTTGTTCCATCTGCTCCACAGCCTCAAGGGATCTGCTGGGACGATCGAAGCCCAAGCGCTATACCAACACTGCGTCGAGGCCGAAAGCCAAGTGCGTTTCCCCAAGGCTGATCAAGCCCTGCCGCCCACCTTCCTCCAGCCCGTCCTTCAGTCCCTCTCGGCCCTGATCAACTACCTCAGCCACTCCCCCCTCATCACCCAGCACAACCGCCCCCAACCGCCGAAGGCCACGGGCGGAGCGGCGATGGACGATCGGCTGCTGCGGGCTGCATTGCAAAGCTTGATCAATCTTTTGGAAACAGACCTAGGGGAAGCTGTACAACAACTAAAAGATCTCCAAACCCAAGCGACGGATCCCCTGTGGACCGATCGGCTCCAGCAACTGGCAGATCACCTGGCCCTTTTTGAGCTAGATCAGCTTCAACACAAAATCCTCGCCTACCTCGCCCAAATCCCACCAGAGCCATCCCCTTAAAATAGGCTCCTAAGAGTAGCAACTTTACGCCTAGCGCATTCCCCATACCCCTATGGTCGCTCATCCTCAGTCCCCAGCCCTTGCCACAGCGACAACTTCACCCAAACCCAAAATCCTGATCGTTGACGACAACCCCAATAATCTCCAGGTTCTGATGCACTCCCTGTGCCGAGACTACGCCGTCATTGCCGCAACCACCGGAGAAAAAGCGCTTGCCCTAGCCCAACGCCAGCCCGTGCCCGAACTGATTATTCTAGACATTATTTTGCCGGATCTTGATGGCTATACGGTGTGCAACTCCCTGAAGGAAAATCCGCTGACCCAGATGATCCCGGTGATCTTTGTAACGGCTCTGGGGGAAGAAGGCGACGAGGCGCGGGGGTTTGCCCTGGGGGCCGTTGACTATATTGTCAAGCCCTATAGCTTGCCGATCGTCCAGGCCCGTATCCAAAGCCACTTGGCCCTACAGCGCCTGAACCAAGAGCTTAACATCAAAAATCGCGATTTAATGCGGGCAACCCGCCTTAAGGATGAATTCCTAGCGAAAATGAGCCATGAACTGCGCACCCCCCTCAATGCCATTTTGGGGATGGCAGAAGCGCTACAAGAGCAAACCTTCGGGACCATTAACTCCCGCCAAGCCAAAGCCCTCCAGACGATCGAGCGCAGTGGCTTTCACCTCCTGGATCTCATCAATGACATTCTGGATGTGGCCAAAATTGAGTCGGGACAAATTACCCTGGAGCGTTTGCCCACCTCAGTTTCCTCCCTCTGCAAGTCCAGTCTGTTGTTTGTGAAGCAACAGGCCCAAAAGAAGAGTATCCAGCTTACCTTACATTTACCGTCCTATTTACCGGATATTTTGGTAGATGAACGGCGGATTCGTCAGGTTTTGATTAACTTACTCAGCAATGCAGTCAAGTTTACCCCGGAGTTTGGGCAGGTTTCCCTGGCGGCTAGGGTGTTCAGACCAGAGTCCCCCCCCGACCGTTCCCCCACCGCAGACTCCGATCGGCTGCCCCGCTTGGAAATTAGCATTGCAGACACAGGCATTGGCATTACCCCAGAAAATCTACAGCGGCTGTTTCAGCCCTTTGTCCAGGTAGACAACTCCCTCAGCCGCCACAATACGGGCACGGGGCTGGGGCTGGTACTGGCTAAGCAAATCACAGAACTACATGGGGGGGAAGTCTTAGTGACCAGTGAGGTGGGCATTGGCAGTTGTTTTCGGGTGATTTTGCCCACTTTAGAAACTAGCGGGGTAACCCTGGTCCCAGCGGCTTCGGTGCAGCCCTATCTGGGAGCACCCTTGGATGGCTCGACCTTGGTGCCCCTGCCGACGATCGTCTCTGAGGTCAACCCGCCGATTTTGCTGGCTGAGGATAATGAAGCCAATATTTTAACGACAGTGAGCTTTTTGGAAGCCAAGGGCTATCGGCTGTTGGTGGCCCGCAATGGTCAAGATGCGGTGGCGTTATTCCAGGCCCAAAGTCCGGCGATCGTGATTATGGATATCCAAATGCCGGGAATGGATGGCTTGGAGGCAATTCAACGGATTCGGAGTCTGCCGGAAGGGCGAGAGGTGCCGATTATTGCGGTGACGGCCTTGGCCATGGCCCGCGATCGCGATCGTGGTCTAGAGGTTGGAGCAACTGCCTATCTCTCCAAACCCGTCCGTTTAACCCAATTGGTTGCGCTCATTCAAGATCTCTCGGTTTCCCAGCCCTAGCCGACCTCCCACACCGTTTTTGCATCCCTTCTGGAGGGTTGACCCGGTGGCGCAACCCCGATCGCCTCGGCTTATTCCAAAACGTAAACCGTCCTGACAGGCCGATCGCCGGTGACTTCTAGGGTTTCTGCGCTGAGATTGCCCACCGCACGGGAGCCGGTCATTTCCAGCACGGGGCTGGCCCGTCGGTAGGTGACTTTGCCCGTGGCTTCCACTTGGTCTTGGGGGACGTTCCAAACCAGGCGATCGGCCTCTAACCGGGCCTCTTGGGCGGGACTGTAGCCCCGCACCTGTCCGGTGAGGGTGGTCAGTTGGGACTCCAGTTCCATGACCCCTTGCTGGGCGGTGACGGTGGTGCGATCGGAGCGGCTGAGAATCGTAATCGGCTGGGGAGACTCAACCCGGTTGGCCTTGGCATCCCAGATCAGAGTAGCACTGCTAATCTCAAAGGCGGGTTTTTGCAGGCTCAGTTTGGCCTCAGGCTGGAGGGTCGATCGCTGGCTGGCCAGATCCACCTTTAACCCCAGGCCCGTGGCCCGATCGATCACCGTTGCGGGATCTTCAGGGGCGAAATGTTCCAAAACAACGGGCCGATCGCCCGCCACGCGCTCTTCTTGAATAAACCAGGTCAGGGCATCGGTTTTCAGGCGAATGCGGGAGTTTTGCAAAACAGCTTCGATCGCGCCGCTGAGGGTCATTTGGTTGCTCTGGCCCTGAAACTGGACCTCATCCGCCTTCAGGGAAAAGTCTTTGTAGGTGCCCCGCAGGTTGTTGCGGAGGGTCAGCCGATCGTCCTTGGGGAGCCATTCCATTTCTTCACCGCTGACGATCGCGTTGTCCACCAACTGCTTCACCACCACGGTTCCCTTCAAAATAATCCGCTCCCCGTCGTTGTACACTTCCCCGGTTTTCCCTTCGATCCCATAGACCGCCTTCCCGTCCTGGAAAATCAGTCCCACCGGTTCTTCCACCACGGCAATTTGGTCCTCGGTGCGGTAGGTGGCCCGTTTGGCCTCTAGGGTCCAGAGGGGGGTGCCGTCGTCTTCGCTCTGCTCCAAGGTAATGTCGTCAAAGGTCAGGTCATCGATCGGTTCTAGGTTTTCAATTTCCTCCTGAATCCCCTTCAGGCGGGGGGCACAGCCCTGAAGGAGGCCGGTCCCGCTGCTGAGCAGCAACAAGAGGAGCAGGAGGGTAAGGGGGCGGCGGGGGGCGGGGCGGGGTTTAACCATAGGGCGAGGGGGGGCGTTAGGGGAGCGTTGTTGACTAGGCTCGACTTTTACTAGGCTCAACCTTTGAGTATAACCGCCGGGATTCTCCCGTGTGGGCGGAGCGGGCCAGGTCTAGATTTTTGGGGAAGGGGTAAGGTAGGCTAGGG
>JAYKJG010000011.1:0-2502 GCA_035286285.1 Prochlorothrix sp. | reverse complement strand
GAAGGCATTGAACTAGATGGCAAGGGAAAGGACTCCAGCGGACGGGGAGGGCGCAGTGCCAGCTACCGGATTGCGGTTCAGGCCAATGGCAATCTTTTGATTGGCCCCGCTTACACCAAGCAAATGGATTTAGAACCTGGAGATGAGTTCTTAATTACCCTGGGCCGCAAGCACATTAAACTCACCCAAATTACAGGGTATGACGATGATGAGGAGTAGGGCGATCGCCTAGTCCAGCAGGGCAGGCATTCCCGATCGTGACACTCAACCCAACCCGAAGCGGCCCACGGAAGGGACCACCTGGTTGCCTGACAAAAAATCTGGGTCCATTGCACTGGGTCACCCTCGACATCGGGTCGGGGTCGCGCCTCCGTGGCTCCCCTCTTGGTGGCCAACAACCGGGGTGCATTTCACTTTGGAGCAACCCAGCCCCTAACCTGGCTCAAAGGCTCGTAGTGCGGACTTTAGTCCGCCCCTTGGCAAAAGTGAAATGCACCCATCAGAGGGACTACAGTCCCCCCTCCCGTTAGGGCCGTTTTGAGGGGTTTAAACCGGCATTTCCCGCTGACGATGCTGACGATCGGTTAATACTTGCGCTCTTTGGGTTCAAACATCCCCAGGGCGACCGATCGGCTTTGGATCTCTACCCCCGCTGCTGAGTAAAAGGAGAGGGTGTGTTTGAGAAAGTGGGCATCGTCGCGATCGGGGAAGTCTTCCCGGAAGTGGGCACCCCGGCTTTCTTGGCGACTGAGGGCGGAGGTTAGAATCATTTCCCCTACCATTAACAGGTTTTGTAGCTCTAGGGCTTCGGTTAGTTCTGTATTCCAGCAACTGCCCTTGTCGTCTAGCACAATGTCTTGGGCTTGCTGCTTAATGACCTGGAGTTGCGCGAGTCCTGCTTGCATTAAGGCTTCGGTGCGGAAAACGCCGCAATGGTGGGTCATGCAGTCTTGGAGCGCTTGGCGCACGGTGGCGATGCGGTAGCTGCCCGATCGATCGAGCAAAGCTTGGATTTCGGCCTGAGCCTGGGCTAAATAGGGTGCTGGATCCAGGTTGGGAGCCTTGCGATCGCGGACGTACTGGGCAATGCTGGCCCCGGTGCGGCGACCGTAGACCACACATTCCAACAGGGAATTGCTGCCCAAACGGTTGGCCCCATGGACCGAAACACAGGCTGTTTCCCCCGCCGAAAACAGACCGGGGACTAGGCCGTCGGGGCCGCTGCGCACTTGGCCCTCGGTATTGGTGGGAATGCCACCCATGGAATAGTGGGCCGTGGGCCGTACCGGCATGGGTTCCACCGCTGCATCAATGCCCACCAGCCGATGGGCTTCTTCCCAGCAGAAGGGAATCCGGCTCATGATTTTTTCCCGGCCCATGTGGCGCAGGTCCAAATAGACAAAGCTCCCTCCGGCGCTGCCGTCCTCCAGATGCACCCCCCGTCCGGCCCGCACCTCCGAGTAAATGGCCCGTGAGGTGATGTCGCGGGGGGCCAATTCCATGCGGCTGGGGGCATAGGTGGCCATGAAGCGATCGCCCTCGCTGTTGATGAGATAGGCTCCCTCACCCCGTACCGCCTCCGAAATCAGTACCCCCACCGGCAACCCCGTAGGGTGAAACTGGACAAACTCCATATCTTGCAGGGGCAGGCCCACCTTGGCGACCATGGCCAGTCCGTCCCCCGTTGAAGCGTAGTCGTTGGAGGTGGTATTAAAGACCCGACCATAGCCCCCCGTGGCCAGCATCACCACTTTGGCCTCCACCACTTCCAGGTGGCCATCGCTGAGGCGGAACATCACCACGCCTTTGGCTTCTTCCTCCTCTTGGATCAGCCGCATCACATACCATTCGTCGTAGACCGTGACCCCGCTGCTGATCAGGTTGACGATGAGTTCATGGAGGATGGCGTGGCCGGTTTTGTCGGCGGCGTAGCAGGTGCGGTTGTGGGAGTGGCCGCCAAAGGCCCGCTGGGCGATGTGACCGGATTCTAGGCGGGAGAAGAGAACACCCATGTGTTCCAGGTCGATGACTGCATCGGGGGCTTCTTGGGTGAGGATGGCGACGGCATCTTGGTCGGCGAGGTAGTCGGACCCTTTGACGGTATCAAAGGCATGGGCTTCCCAGGAGTCTTCCGGATCGACGTTTTTGAGGGTTGCGGCCATGCCCCCTTGGGCGGCAACGGAGTGGGAGCGAATGGGGTGGGTTTTGGCGACTAGGCCAATGCTGAGATCGGGACAGGTGCGGGCAATCTCCAATGCGGCCCGCGATCCGGCAATGCCGCCCCCAATAATCATCACGTCATGCTTAATCATGGTTTAACCTGTCCTTCCCGAACGCTTGGAAAACTGCAACAGAACTCATTTTAGAAAACTCTTGGAACATTCCCCCATCAGACTTTGCGGGTAACTGCGCTCTGGGATCGTGGGGGACTCCCTGCCAGGTTCTCGCCTGACTGGAAGGTTCTTAAACACCCAACGGTTTGCCGGAACAGTCCGGAACAGT
>JAYKJG010000010.1:0-3460 GCA_035286285.1 Prochlorothrix sp. | reverse complement strand
CCCGCTCCCCACCGTGGCAGAGAGACTAGGGGTAAGGGGTCTTCATACCAAATCCGTTGAGCCTGAAACAGAATCAATGGGTAGGGGTCGTGCCCCTGTGCCGACCCTCGACCAGCCAAATACAGGGGCAACCACGGGGGGATTGCCCCTACCAAAACGAATCGAGATTAGTCGGATTTGGTATCAGATCCCACAGGGGATCACGATATAGCTTTGTAAATATTTGAGAGCGAGCCGTTTAGTTTCTGTCACTAACCGCTGTCGAAATGTTTTCTCTTGACTGAGGGATAGCCAGAGTAAGGTGCCAATGGTCTTGACCAGCACAAAGGCGATCGCCTCACAATCCGCTGCTGCCAATGTCGTATCCCGTCGGGCCAGGGAAGCCGCTATCTCTTGAATCAAGATGGCATCGGTTGCCTCATCTATCGCCTCTAGTTCACGTCTGGTTCCCTGAACCTCCATAAAAATAGCATGGCAGCTAGGATGCTCAGCAAAGAAGCGATCAATAATATCAATTAACTGAGTGACATAATCAGCTAAGGGGAGTATAGCTGCCTCAGCCTCATTAAGGGTAGCCAGCGCTTGGCGCAGCATATCCGCATAGCGGAGCGCCAAAGCCTGAAGAATTGCATTTTTGTCCGGGAAGAACTGGTAGAGCGACCCGATCGCCACTTGAGCCTGAGCCGCGATCGCGTTGGTCGTTGTGGCGGTGTAGCCCTGGCTGGCGAACAAGCTTTCTGCCACATCCAGAATTCGGTTGACCCGTTCCTGGCTGCGGGCCTGCCTGGGCTTGCGGCGCATACTGCTTGGGGTTGCTGGGCTTTCAGACACAGGTGTTCTCCTTACTTTCAGCAATAGGTGAGCACTTCTCACATTTTCCTTGACAAAACATGAGGACTGCTCATATCTTATAAACATGAGCTTAGCTCACATATAACTCACATATTAACTCACCTTGCTCCAGGGAGTCACCGATGTCTCACAATTCGCCCCTCGCTCAGAACCCACCCGGTACTATCCGCACGCCCTCTGCCTGCCTCCTGCGCTATGGCTATCTGGGATTTCGCTTTATGCGCTACCAGTGCTCTCCCTGGCTCGTGCTGGCGATCGCCCCGTTCAAGCTGCTGTGTGCCTCCGAGGCAGAGCGGATTCGCCTGCAACTTCGCTGTTTCAGCGCGATCGCTCGCATTGATTTTGTTCGTATCTATGGGCTGCTCAATGAATTGCTCGTGTAGCAGCCTCCCGATGGCTTCGATAGTTTGTTCGATAGTTTGTTCGATAGTTTGAGAGTAACACCGTGTAATTTTAGGAGTGATTTCCGATGGAACTGCTTAATTCCGCTCTGTCCCAGGTCTCTGGGAAGGTTCAGGGGCAAAAACAGACGCAAAACCCAGTTGTTCAAGGGTTCCAAGCCATTTTCTCAAGGCTGCTGATTGTTAAGGCGTTTACCGCAATGCTGTTGGGGAATGGTAGCCTAAACACGGTCGGTGAACTGGTCTATGGACTGTTAGGCACCCCTGCTTATGATCAAATGGCTCAATACTTGAACCAAGATCCGGCCTGTGCCGCCTTGATCCGCGATCGCTACATTCCGCCTGCCCACGACCTGGAGGCTTTACTGACTCTGCCCTCCAATTCCTTGGGATATATCTACGCTGTTCAGATGAAAAAAACGGGGTTTGATCCTAACCTCCATGCGGGCATGACTGCGAAATCCGATGCCGAGTATGTTGAGCTACGGCTGAGTCAAACCCATGACCTCTGGCATATCATCACCGGATTTGATGTCTCTGAAATTGGTGAAATTGGCTTGCAGGCATTTCATTTGCCGCAGTTTCCTTACCCGCTGGCAACCATGCTCGTGGCGAATAGTTTGATATCGACCACCCTTCAGGCACCGGACCTGTTGCCGCAGTTGCTAGAGGCGATCGCCCAGGGATTTCAGATGGGCCGAGCAGCCAAACCCCTCTTTGCTCAGAAGTGGGAGGAGGGCTGGGAAAAGCCTTTAACCCAGTGGCAGACGGAGTTAAAGGTGCAACCGCTGGTTCACGCCTAACCGTTGAGCGATGGCCCTCCATGTCTCTCGCTTGACGGGGCATTTCACTTAGGAACAATCAACCGTAGGGGTCGTGCCCTGTGCCGACCCTCACCCAGACCCAGGCAGACGATCGCGCAAGAAGAGCGACGGGATAGACAAGACGGGATAGACAAGACGGGATAGACACAGGGCAGAAGGGACAAGGGGGCAGGGGGTCAAGAAGCGGCGAGATGTCAGATAAAATAAAAGGCTGGATCTGTAAGCCTTGCTGTAAGCCTTATGCAAGCCTTGAGCCAGCGCTCAATCCCATCCTGCCCCCATCCTCAATTCCCCCAGACCCCATGACTGTTATTGCTGACCGTTTTGCTACCCTGCGATCGCGCCAACAGTGCGCCTTCATCCCCTTCCTCACCGCTGGGGATCCAGACCTGGCCACCACCGAAGCCGCCCTGAAACTCCTCGATCGCCAAGGGGCAGACTTCATCGAGCTAGGCGTTCCCTACTCCGACCCCCTCGCCGATGGCCCCATCATCCAAGCAGCGGCCACCCGTTCCCTTGCCAAGGGCACCCGTCTCGATGATGTCCTCGCCCTAGTCAGCCAGGTCAAGGACCAAATCCAAGCGCCCATTATTTTGTTCACCTACTACAACCCAATTCTCAACCGGGGCATTGAAACCTTTTTGCAACAGATTACCGCCGCTGGGGTTCAGGGCTTGGTTGTACCCGACTTGCCCTTAGAAGAAGCCGGGAAGCTGCTGGAGCAAACTGCCGCCTTGGGGTTGGATCTGATTCAGTTGGTCGCTCCCACCAGTTCCGAGGAGCGCATTGAGGCGATCGCCCAGCAATCCCAGGGCTTTATCTATTTGGTCAGCGTCACGGGTGTGACGGGGATGCGGCAACAGGTCGAAAACCGGGTGGAAGGGATTTTGGCGAAACTACGCCAAGTGACGGATAAGCCGATCGGAGTTGGCTTTGGCATTTCTGGACCGGAGCAGGCCCGCCAAGTCAAGGACTGGGGCGCAGATGCGGTCATTGTGGGCAGCGCGATCGTCAAGCGGCTAGGGGAAGCTGTGGACAGCCCTGAGGCTGGCTTGGCGGCAGTGGAAGCATTCTGCCAGTCCCTAAAAGCGGTGATCTAAGCAGCTAAAGGGTTTGTAGTGCGGACTTGAGTCTGCACCTTGGGGTTTGTAGTGCGGACTTGAGTCCGCACCTTGGCAAACGTGAAATACACCCCCCCTAGCCCCCCCTGGGCACCGACCTTCAGCCCCTTTTTCGAGGTCAGCGCACTTTTTCCCCGGGTGCATTTCACTTTGGAACCCTCGGCCTAGGGTAGGGGTCGCGCCCCCGTGCCGACCCTCTTAGCGGCCAAAAACCGGGGCAACCACGGGGGGATTGCCCCTACCGACTGGGTGAATCTGCCAA
>JAYKJG010000009.1:0-3955 GCA_035286285.1 Prochlorothrix sp. | reverse complement strand
GGTCGATCCGGTTCACCAACAGGTTCGGGATGCCTTGGTGGAGAAATTCCAGGTGACGCTGCGCAGTTAGGGAAGACTGAAGACCCCTCACCCCCAATCCCTTTTCCTCCCTGGGAGAGGGGAGCCTAGTTGACTGACAAAAAATTGTGCCTTGGGCGCGAAAACCGCGCCCCTACAAGACATTTGGGATCGTAGGGGTCAGGTTTCCTGACCCCTACAAGACATTTGGAATCGTAGGGGTCAGGTTTCCTGACCCGCCCTCTGTACCTAGATTTGACCCACTTTTGTCAGTCAATCAGGAGGGGAGCAAGCGTATTCAGGCTTCAGGTCAGATTGCTATGGTCTGCTTGGGGAGCCAATGTTGAGCGCAGAAATTCATAATATTGCTGGCCGATCGCCCGCCAGGTAAAGCGCCGCTGTACCAGATCTAACCGGGCTTGAACCTCCGCCGCTGACTTGCGCGTCAAGGCTAGGGCCATCCCCGCCCCGATCGCCCCTGGATTGAGACTATCCACCAGCACCCCCGTTTCCTCCACAATCCAGCGGGTCACCTCCCGATCGTGGGCCACCACCGGCAACCCCGTTGCCAAAGCCTCCAGATAAATATTGCCAAAGGGTTCATCGAGGCTGAGATGGAGCAAAAAGTCTGCGGCGCGATAGATATCCGGCATTTGGCCATAGGGTAGCTTTTTGGGATGGAAGCGATCGCCCAAGCACTCTTGGCCGACTTGGCGCACCACCTCGCGATCGGGGCCATCCCCACAGACCACCACCTGCAAATCCGGCACCTGGGCTGCTGCCCGCAACCCCTCTACGATGCGCTTCGAGGGAATTAAAGCACTGACGATCAAGGCGATGGGCTTAGCGGCGGGGAGGTCAAATTGGGCACGGAGTTGGGGCAATTGGGCCGGATCCGGCGGTGAGAAGCGGTTGGGATCAACCCCGTTGGTAATGACGGTGCTGGGCCAGCGATCGCGGTTGCGCTCGAAGTATTCCAAATTGGTACAGACCAGCCCCTCGCAGCGAAACCAGGCATACTCGCTCTGGTTGTTATAGGCGGGATGATCGCTGTTTTGGGTGACAAAAACATGGGCGGGCCGCAGGGGAGTCTGGGTCGATCGCCGCCAGCGCAGGAACCAATTCAAAAAGGGATAGCTACAGGTCACCGTGACATCAAAGTCAGCGGCCCGATAGCGACGGAGCAAATGCCACGTAAAGGTCAGTTCTTCATAGATATACTCACTGCGCAAAATCGGCAGAAAGGGCCAGCCCTTTTCAAAGCGCTCACGGGGAGTATAGGGGACATGGCAAAAACCATAGGGTTGATCCGATCGCGGTTGCCCTGCCCCAAACAGCGTGACCTCAACATCGGGGTAGGTACTCAGTTCGGCGGCGATCGCCTCAAAGGCCACCTCGGCCCCCCGCACCACCCGATGCAGTCCCGGTAAAACCATTGCCACGCGCATGGGTTGCTCCTCCGTTCTCCTATTGGCCCCAATCAGGGAAAGACCCCTGCATGATAGGATCAATTGTTGCGAGTTGGACTGCCTGAAGGCTTTCAGTCAACCTTCTTCCTGTACCGGAGCAATCCCCGTCTAGGGTGGAATTTGCCCCGGCGATCGAGGAGTGAGGTCACCAAAGCGGAAAGCGCGGCCACCCGCCCAGGGAATCGATGGATGGACTTAGATACCATGCGCTTTTCAAAACTTCTTGTGGCTAACCGAGGGGAAATCGCCCTCCGGATTTTGCGAACCTGCGAAGAATTGGGCATCGCCACCGTTGCCGTCCATTCCACCGTCGATCGCCACGCCCTCCATGTCCAACTGGCGGACGAAGCCGTTTGCATTGGCGACCCCCCCAGCAACAAAAGCTATCTCAATATTCCCAATATCATCGCCGCTGCCCTCACGCGCCAAGCCGGGGCCATCCATCCCGGCTATGGTTTCTTGGCCGAAAACGCCCGCTTTGCCGAAATCTGCACCGATCACCACCTCACCTTCATTGGCCCCACCCCAGAGGCGATCCGCTCCATGGGCGACAAGTCCACCGCCAAGGCCACGGTGACCCGTGTGGGCGTGCCCACGGTGCCCGGTAGTGAGGGCTTAGTGCTGACCGAAGCGGATGCCGAAAAGCTCGCCAAGAAAATTGGCTATCCCCTCATGATTAAGGCCACTGCCGGGGGCGGCGGGCGGGGAATGCGCCTGGTGCGGCAACCGGAGGATTTAGCCCGGATGTTTTTAGCCGCCCAAGGGGAGGCAGAGGCCGCCTTTGGCAACCCTGGTCTGTATATTGAAAAATTCATCGAACAGCCCCGCCACATTGAGTTCCAAATCCTGGCCGATACCTACGGCAACGTCATTCATCTGGGCGAACGGGACTGCTCCCTCCAGCGCCGTCACCAAAAGCTGCTGGAAGAGTCCCCCAGCCCCTTTCTGACCGATAAGCTCCGGGAAAGAATGGGCCAAGCAGCGGTGAAGGTGGCCCAGTCGATTAATTATGTGGGGGCGGGAACGATCGAATTCTTGGTGGATAGCCAGGGCAATTTCTACTTTATGGAGATGAACACCCGGATCCAGGTGGAGCATCCCGTGACGGAAATGGTGACGGGGCTGGATCTGATTGCGGAGCAGATCCGCATTGCCCAGGGGGAGAAACTGCGCTGGCGACAGAAGGATATTGAACTGCGGGGCCATTCGATCGAGTGCCGCATCAATGCCGAAGACCCGGCCCACAATTTCCGACCCCACCCCGGACGCATTAGCGGCTACCTCCCCCCCGGCGGTCCCGGCGTGCGCATGGACTCCCACGTTTACACCGACTATGATATTCCGCCCTACTACGACTCCCTGATTGGCAAAATTATTGTCTGGGGAGCCGATCGCGAAGCCGCAATTCAACGGATGCGCCGCGCCCTGCGGGAATGTGCCATTACGGGCTTGCCGACGACGATCGGCTTCCACCAAAAAATGCTCGAAGACAAGGAATTTCAAGCCGGTAACCTCCACACGGGCTATGTGGAGCAGTTTATGCAGCGGGTCTATCCTTCGGGGCAAAGACCGGCGCGGTGATCCGGGGGGTGACCTTCCCCAGTCTCCGGCCATAGAGTTCTAGGGAATTCCCAGGGGGCTGTTTCATGGGGGGGCTGGTTCACTGCGCGATCGGGGCAGTTTCCCCTCGCCATGCCGAAAATCCTGCCTAGAAGGGACTGCGGAGGGTGAGGGTAATCAGTCCTTGCTGTCCCAACAGGAGTTCCCGAATCAGGCTAATGATGCCCACCCAAAGAATGGGCGTGATATCGACCCCCCCCAGGGGCTGAATCAGCTTGCGAGTTGGGGCGAGGGCTGGTTCCGTCAGCACAAAGAGAACGTTGAAGGGAAAGCGGCTCAGTTCGACTTGGGGATACCAGGTCAGAACAATGCGCAGGATAAAGCACAGGGTGAGGGCCGCAAGGACAAGGCCCAGGGCAAGGGCAAAGAGATTCAGAGCAGGCATGGCAAAACTTGGGGGGGAGGAGTGGGGATAAAGGGCGCAGTTATTAACAATTGTTAAGAAGATGAGATCCACATTTTCTTCTACCATGTTTTCGGTCCGATCGGCGGCCCCCCGATCGCCGAAAGTCATCGGAACCTTGGTAAAAATGTGTGGGGATTCACTATAGAATCTTAAGAAGCACAGCCTACAGCGTTATAAAGAGGTCTAAAGAAAAATGACACCTTCATTAGCAAACTTTCTCTGGAGCCTGGTTTGGGGATCTGTCATTGTTGTTATCCCTGTGGCCGCTGCTTTGATTTTCGTCAGCCAAACCGATCGCGTCACCCGTCGCGGTCGCTAGGCCCCGATCTGAGTTATCACAAAAAAACCATCAAAAAGTTCCATAACCCCAGGCCCGTGCGATTGTGTTCCTAGCGGAACCCGATCGTGGCTCAGTCGGGGGTTTTTTTGTGGCTGATTCTGG
>JAYKJG010000008.1:0-6554 GCA_035286285.1 Prochlorothrix sp. | reverse complement strand
GCGGCCGGCGGCGCCCCGGGCCCCGGCGGTGGCCGCGCGGGGGGCGGGGCAGATTTTGCTGACCAGTATGGATGCCGATGGCACCCAGGGGGGCTATGACTTGGAGATTACGCGGACGATCGCCGAGCAGGTGGAAATCCCCGTGATTGCCTCTGGGGGGGCGGGCACCTGTGAGCACATTGCGGCGGCGCTAACCGACGGTAAGGCAGAGGCGGCGCTGTTGGCTTCGTTGCTGCACTATGGCCAGTTGTCGATCGCGCAAATTAAAACCCATTTACAATCCCAAAACATCCCCGTGCGGGTTTAACCCGTGCAGCCCCTTAACCTGTCAACCCCCTGACTTGCCATGACTCCCGCTGCCCCCAGCCCCACCCAGCCTGTGACGCTGCCCCAGCGGCGACGCTTTAGCTTGGCGGAATATCACCAACTGATGGAGTTGGGAATTTTAACCGAGGCCGATCGGGTTGAACTCATCCACGGAGACTTGATGCAGATGGTTGCCAAGGGAACAGCCCATGCGTCCTGTAATACGCGCCTCTTGCGTGCTTTGATCCCGTTGGTGGGCGATCGGGCCATCGTTCGCAGCCAGGAACCCCTGTCCCTCAGCACCCCAACCCCCAAGGGCAGTACAGTCCCAAACGCAGAAAGCGAACCGGAGCCAGACTGTGCCCTGGTGCGTCCCCAGGCGGATGCCTACAGTACTGCCCATCCCACGGCTGAGGCCGTCTTACTGGTCATCGAAATTGCCCAATCTTCCCTAGAGTACGATCGCACGGTGAAGCTAGCCCTTTACGCCGCTGCGGGTCTGCCTGACTATTGGCTGTTCAACCTACCAGAGCGACGGCTGGAAACCTATGCTGACCCCTATGTCACCCCCCAGGGCACCTGGACCTATCGCCGTCGGCAGACTTATCCGGCCCCTGCCATTGTCCCCCTCCCTGGGGATTTAGCCCTCGATCTTGACTTAGGGCAAGTTTTCCCACCCGCCTTGTAAACTGCTTTCTCCGGGCGATCGGGGGGCACTTAAAGGGGTGCATCTCCATGGAGAAGCCCTCACCCTAAATCCTTCTCCCAGAGCCGGAGAGGGACTTTGAACAATCTTGCTCCCCTTCTACCCCTTGGGAGAAGGGGCTGGGGGATGAGGGGTGCATCTGCGCCAGTGGGATACATCCGCTTACAGTTCCCCCCCGTTCCGCAAAAATTCTGTCACATTGTCTTTGGATTCCCAATAAACCGCAAAGAAAGCGCTAGCATCATAGGGTGAGCAAGTTGAGTCGTCCCCTTCAGTCCCTTCAAGCCGGTCACTGGTTCAAACTCATCTGTGGAGCCAGCTACCAGTATCTGCCAGCGGTGCAGCAGCTAGCCCAGGTCTATGCCTTGGCGGGTGCTGACTGTGTGGATGTGGCTGCGGATCCGGCGGTGGTTGCTGCGGCCAAAGCGGGCCTCGATCGGGTTGGGTTGCCCCCCCGCGATCGCCCCTGGCTGATGGTCAGCCTCAACGACGGTGAAGATCCCCACTTCCGCAAAGCCCAGTTTGATCCCGCCACTTGCCCGCCGGACTGCGCCCGTCCCTGTGCCCAGATTTGCCCCGCCGCCGCCATTGCCCCCCTGCCCCAGGTGAATCAAGGGGTGATGGCCGATCGCTGCTATGGCTGCGGTCGCTGTTGGCCTGTGTGTCCCTACGATCGCATTGCGAGCCACTCCACTTTTGTGGACCCCGCCCAGCTTTTGCCCCAGCTTTTTGCCTTGGGCATCGATGCCCTGGAAATTCATACCCAAGTTCATCACCGTCAAGCCTTTTTTGATCTGTGGCAGCGCCTCAAGCCCTGGGTTGCCCGCCTCAAGCTCCTGGCCATCAGTTGCCCCAGTGCCCCCGGTGCCGTCGCCTATCTCTGGGATTTGTATGAGGCGATCGCCCCCCTCCCCTGTGCCCTGGTTTGGCAGGCAGACGGTCGTCCCATGAGCGGCGATATTGGACCGGGCACCACCCATGCCACCTTGGACTTTGCCCAGGCGCTGCTGGAGCATGGCCCTCCCGGTTATGTGCAGGTGGCGGGGGGCACCAATGCCTACACCGTGCCGAAGTTGCGGCAGTTGGGCCTGTTGCGTCCGCCGTCGGCGGATCCGGTGCCGCTCCAGGGATCGGCCTGGGTGGCGGGGGCAGCCTATGGCAGCTATGCCCGCCGCTGGGTTGCGCCGCTGTTGGAGGAGATGGCGATCGGGCCGATCGGGTCGATCGAAGCTCCCGATTCACCGCGATCGGCAAGTGCCCCAGACAATTGGGAAAAAAGCTGGGATAATAAAACAGATGTACTACAAAAGCTGGCCATGCCCGCCCCGGATGCCACCGCCGTGGCCCCGGAAGCCCCCCTGCCTCACCCCGATCCCAACGACCCTCTCCAGCAAGCCCTCGATCGGGCCAAGGAATTGGTGCTTCCCCTCAAGGATCCCCACTACCTCACCCCAGAACCGATTCCCTAGGGGACATTGCTGTTTTCAGTCTGGATCTACCTTCTGGGTTCAGGTTCTTAGCCTACTCTCGGCCTATCTCGCTTTTTGAGCCTCTCGCCTTTTAAGGTGACAGTTAACCGCCTTCTTAGTTCACTGATTTTCTTGGTTCACCCACCCTTTTGGTTCACCCTGAATTTATGACTGCAAATTCTCCCCTTTCCCCCCAATCCCAGGCCATTCCCCCCAACCCCCACATCATCGAACCCTTAAGCGGGCAAGGGGGGCCACGGGTGGAAGAGCGCCAGGTGGTGGATGATCTGGATCGATTGTTGGGAATTTTGCCCCCAGCGTTGGGGGAGCTACTCGCCCAGCATCCCCAGCGGGAGCAGTTGGTGGAGGTGGTACTGGACCTGGGACGGCGACCGGAGGCCCGTTTTCCGGGAAAAGCAGAGTATTTGGCGGAGGAGCCGATCGTTGCAGCGGATTTGCAGTACTGCGTCGATCGGGTGGGACATTTCGGCGGCGATAATCGGGCTGGAATTGAGCGCACGTTGCACCGCATTAGTGCCCTGCGCAACCGTAAGGGCGAGGTCATTGGCTTGACCTGTCGGGTCGGGCGGGCTGTTTTTGGGACGATCGGGCTAATTCGGGATTTAGTCGAGACGGGCGGCTCTATTTTGATGTTGGGGCGACCGGGGGTGGGCAAAACGACAGCATTGCGGGAGATTGCGCGGGTTTTGGCCGATGATTTACTCAAGCGCGTGGTCATTATCGACACCTCCAACGAAATTGCCGGAGACGGGGATATTCCTCACCCGGCGATCGGGCGGGCACGGCGGATGCAGGTGGCCAAGCCGGAGTTTCAGCACCAAGTCATGATCGAGGCAGTGGAAAACCACATGCCAGAGGTGATCATTATTGATGAAATTGGCACGGAGTTGGAGGCTTTGGCGGCGCGGACGATCGCCGAGCGGGGGGTGCAGTTGGTGGGCACGGCCCACGGCAACCAAATCGAGAATTTAATCAAAAACCCGACCTTGGCCGACCTGATTGGCGGAATTCAATCTGTCACCCTGGGGGATGATGAAGCCCGTCGCCGCCGCAGCCAAAAGACTGTATTAGAGCGAAAATCGCCCCCTACCTTTGAAATTGCCGTGGAAATGCTGGAGCGGCAGCGCTGGGTGGTCCATGGCTCCGTTGCCGACACGGTGGATGCCCTGCTGCGCAATCAGCGGCCTAATCCCCAGGTGCGCAGTGTGGGTGACGATGGCCAGGTACTGATCACCCAAAGCCAGGGGCCAAGTCCCCAACCCCTAGGCTCTCTGTCGCCCAGTGAGGGGCGATCGGGGGGCCGATCGCGGGACCAGGCCATGCAACCGGCAACGGGCTTGGCGGGGGAAACCGAGGGTTGGCGGGGCAGTGGCCAAATGAAGCCCCTACCGCCCCAGTGGCAACGATCGGGGTCACGATCGGCGGGTAATTTAGCCAGTTTTACCCCACGACCGCTGAATGCACGGGCCGATGGCGAGTTTCAGGAGGACTTAGAGGCCGATCGGCAGCAATTTGACCAGCTTTTAGATCAATCCCTCCAGGATACGCCCCTAGACTCTTGGATAACGGGCGATTCCTTGGCCTACGGCGATGGGATTCCCCTCCATGTCTACCCCTACGCCATCAGTCGCCACCACCTAGAGCAGGCCATCCAAACCCTGCAACTGCCCGTCATTTTGACCAAGGACATTGAAACTGCCGATGCGGTCCTTGCCCTGCGCTCCCATCTCAAGGGCCACTCTAAGCTGCGCCACCTTGCCCGGACCCGCCAGGTGCCTATCCATGTCATTAAGTCCAATACCCTGCCCCAGATGGTACGGGGTCTGAAGCGGTTGCTCAACCGGGAGGAGATGGGCAATGCCCCGGAGACGATCGAGGCGATTTTGGCCGCAACCAATAGCAATGATGAGCTAGAAGCGCTGGAAGAAGCCCGTTTAGCAGTGGAGCAGATTGTCTTGCCCAAGGGCCAGCCCGTAGAGTTGTTGCCCCGTCCGGCCAATATTCGCAAGATGCAGCACGAGCTAGTGGAGCATTATCGCCTCAAAGCCAACAGCTTTGGCGAAGAACCCAACCGCCGTTTACGGATTTACCCGGCCTAATCTGAGACTTCAACCAAGGCGTAAGCTCAATCTGTCCTCCTCTCGCCGCTCTTGTCTGGCTCAAACCCAGGCTAAGTCCAGATTAAGGTCAGATCCATCGTGAAATGGGGTAAAACGGCCTCGCCAGAAAGACGGGCAGGCCGGTGCAGCAGTTCTGGGGGCTGACCGGGGCGGTAGCAGTGGACGATGTTGAGGGTTGGGTCAAGGAGCCAGCCCAGCCGCGCACCATTGTCGAGGTATTCCTCCAGTTTGGCTTGAAGTGGGGCCAAGTCATCACTGGGGGATTTCAGTTCTAGGACAAAATCTGGGCAAATGGGTGCAAATTTACGGCGTTGCTCAGGGGAAATGGCAGTCCAGCGCGTTTTTTCAATCCAGGCAACATCAGGGGAGCGAATTGCACCATTGGGCAGGGTAAACCCGGCGGAGGAGTCAAAGACAATGCCCAATTGTTGCTGACGGTTCCAGTGCCAGAGTTGTCCGAGCAAGTCAGCATTACGAAATCCGGTTTCACTGCCAGCGGGAGTCATAGCGATGAGGTCTCCTTGGGCGGTTCGCTCCAGGTGCAGGCTGGGATTGCTGTGGCACAGTTGCTCGAAGGCTTCATCGGTGAGTTGGAGGGTCGGGCGAAGGTTGAGGGCAATCATGGGGGCAGGGTGAACCATGGGGCTACTGCGGCATTGGGGGGTTCTGGGCAATGCCTTGATGAAGAGCAAGTGCTCATTACTATAGCAGCCCTGAACTATAGCAGCCCCGATAAGTTGGGTTATGCTGGTGTAGCTGGGCTGATGACCCGTGACGTTGCCTATTTTCAATGCCTATTTTCAATTTACTTCCGTTACGATCGCCCCCTATGCTTTCGAGTCTGTCCCAAAGCCATCTGGCGCTGCTGGCTACCTGTCCCCGCAAATTTCAGCATATTTACCTCGATCGGGTAACCGTCCCCAAATCCTGGCACCAATACCAGCGAATCCTCTGGGGGACTCAGTTCCACCAGTTAATGCAGCAGATGGAGTTGGGACTGCCGATCGAGGGGTTTGAGGCAACCCAGCCGGAGTTATATCAGGGAATTTTGGCCCTGCGATCGGCAAATCCCCAGGTGTTTCAAGCGCCGGATCCCGCGCGAGGGGAGTGGCGATCGAGTGAGCATCGCCGGAGTTTGGCCTTTGCGGTGCCCGGTGGGGATCCCGTGGGGCTGGTGGTGGTCTACGACTGGGTGCGAGGAGATCCCCAATTTGCGGAAATTCTGGACTGGAAAACCTATCGCCAGCCCCCCCAGGGGGAAAACCTAGCCCAAAGCTGGCAAACGCGGCTGTATTGCTATGTTCTCGTGCAGACGAGTCATTATGAGCCGGAGCAAATTCAGTTTACCTATTGGTTCATTGCCCCACCCCGATCGGGGTCAGTCACCACAACGGCGGGATCGAGAGAAGCAGTAGAATCAGGACAATCGGCACAATCAAGAAAACCGGCGGAATCGGCACAATCGGGACAATTGGCAACATCAGCGGAATCGGCACAATCGAGCAATCTGGCGGAATCGGCAGAATCGGGACAATTGGCAGCATCAGCACAATCGGGACAATCGAGAGAACTGGCGGAATCGGGAAAACCGGCAGCATCAGCACAATCGACAGGAAACCAACAACCCCAGCCCCGATCGGTCTCCTTTACCTACGATCGCGCCCAACACGAGGCAATCCATCGGGATTTAAGCCAGTTAATCCAAAAATTTCAAACCTGGACAGCAGCCTATCAACAACAAGGGCAACCGTTTCCCCAGGTGCCGGAGGGCGATCGGGCCTGTGAATTTTGTGGGTTTCAGCAGCGCTGCCAGCGAGGTTTAGAGACCATGGCGGTATCCCTGGCCTGGGGCGATCCCACTCTGCCAGCGGTTCAAGCCCAGTTGCAGGAATTGGTGCAGTTTGAAGAGATTCCAGCGATCGAACCTAGTAA
>JAYKJG010000007.1:0-4179 GCA_035286285.1 Prochlorothrix sp. | reverse complement strand
CCGGCCACCCCTTGGCCCTGGATCAGCAGCCGACAGTCAAATCATCAAAGGCTGGATCCTGAACTGCCAAGGTGCATCTTCCCAGGGGTGCATCTCCCTTCGATCGGATCATCCAAACCCCAATGGTTGCGGGAAGACCAGCAGAAAACTGTGCATGTTTCGAGGTGCGCTTCTGATACACTTATTAACTAATTGCTAAGAATTGTATTGTTTATTTTCTTTTAAGGATCTGCAATGGCTATTGGGATTGGGCAGAAAGTCCGGGTGACCAGCGTCCGTGATGGTCTCTCCGGTGGCATTAAGGAACTGGTGGCCAGTGGTGCCGTGGGCCAAGTGAAAGGCTACCGTGTTCTAGACGGTGCCAACGTCGGTGTGATTGTGCAGTTTGACAACAACTTTAGCACTTGGTTTTTTGAGGAAGAAGTGGAACCTGCCTCTGGGGGTCGATTCCGTCGATGAGTTTGATTGTAACCTTCCTGGGCAAAGGAGGAACTGGCCGCACCATCCTGGCGATCGCCGCCGCTATGGCCCAAGCTCAACAGGGCAAAACAGTTTTGCTCCTGTCCCAGGACTCCAGTCCTGCCCTGGGACTGGCCCTGGGTTGCGAGGTGGGGGTCGATCCGGTGACGATCGGCCCCAATCTCCGGGTTCAGTCCCTCAAAACCACCCATCTGCTGGAACAAAGCTGGACGCAGCTTAAGGAGATGGAGCAACAGTATTTACGATCGCCCTTTTTCAGCTCGGTCTATGGCCAAGAGCTAGGCGTGTTGCCCGGTATGGACAGTGCCCTAGCGCTAAACTACCTGCGGGAACTGAGCCAGGACAATCGGGATGAACTCATTATTTATGACGGCAACAGCAGCCCCGAAACCCTGCGCATGTTGGCCATGCCGGATATTTTAGGCTGGTATGCCCGCCGCTTCCGTCAGGTCTTTAGCAACTCGGACCTCGGCAAAACCTTGCTCCCCTTTGTGCAGCCCGTGGCCACGGCGGTGCTCTCGGTCAACTGGTCCGAGGATGTGCTGCAACAGCCCACCCAAAAGGCAACGGGGATGCTGGAGCAAGGCCGCGATGCCGTGGCGGATCCGCAGCAAGTAGCAGCCTATCTGGTCACGACTGGTGATCCCCTAGCCCAAGCGACCGCGCAATATCTGTGGGGCAGTGCCCAGCAGGTGGGCTTAACGGTGGGCGGGGTGCTCTGGAACCAGGGTATTGGGGGGGGGGCTGATGCTGTGCCCCTGGCGGAGACCTTTGCGCCGCTGCCGATCGTGCCGCTGCCCCAGGTCGATCGATCGGGGGCCAGCTTCAACTGGGATCCCCTCGTTGCCGCCATGCCGGACTTCCGCAGTGCTAGCCAAGCGCCGCGATCGCTCCAGGTTAACGAAGCGACGGGCCAAGTTAAGCTCTTTCTACCCAGCTTTAACAAAAAGCAGGTGAAATTGACCCAATATGGGCCGGAAATCACGATCGAAGCGGGGGATCAGCGGCGCAATATCTTCTTGCCCCCCAGCTTAGAGGGCAAAGGGGTCACCGGAGCTAAATTTGCGGACTCCTATCTTACGATTAGTTTTGCGTAGGTCTATCGTCTAATCTTTATGTCTGACTCAGTGCAGGATCCAAAAACCAGCGAAGCGGGCCAATCGACCGCCCCGGCTGAGGCTGCCAAAGGGGCCAAAGGGGCCAAAGCCCGCCAATTGCTTGGCATGAAAGGGGCACAGCCCGGAGAAACTTCCATCTGGAAGATTCGCCTTCAGTTAATGAAGCCCGTTACCTGGATTCCCCTGATTTGGGGGGTGGTCTGCGGGGCAGCCGCTTCAGGGAACTATGTCTGGAATCTGGATAATTTCTTCCAGGCGCTGGCCTGTATGCTGCTGTCCGGTCCCCTGATGGCGGGCTATACCCAGACGCTCAATGACTTCTACGATCGCGAGATCGATGCCATCAACGAACCCTATCGCCCCATTCCCTCCGGTGCCATCTCCGTGCCCCAGGTGGTGACCCAAATTGTGGTGCTCCTGGTGGCGGGGATTGCTTTGGCCTATGGCCTCGATACCTGGGTCGGCCATGATGTGCCTACCGTGACCTTGCTCACCCTCTTTGGGGGCTTTATTGCCTATATCTACTCCGCTCCCCCCCTCAAGCTCAAGCAAAATGGCTGGGCCGGAAACTACGCCCTAGGCGCTAGCTACATCGCCCTGCCCTGGTGGGCCGGTCAAGCCCTCTTTGGTCACTTGAACTTCACCATTGTGATTGTGACCCTGGTCTACAGCATGGCTGGTTTGGGCATTGCCGTGGTCAATGACTTCAAAAGTGTGGAAGGGGACAGCAAGCTGGGCCTCAAGTCTTTGCCGGTGATGTTTGGGGTGGATGGTGCCGCTTGGATTTGTGTGTTGATGATCGACACCTTCCAGTTTGGGATTGCGCTCTATTTGGCCAGTATTGGCCAGCATGTCTATGCGGTGTTGCTGGCTTTGTTGGTGATTCCTCAAATTACCTTCCAGGATATGTATTTCCTGCGGGATCCCCTGGAAAATGATGTCAAGTACCAAGCCAGTGCCCAGCCCTTTTTGGTGTTGGGGATGTTGGTGGCGGCGTTGGCGATCGGCCACCAAGTGGTCTAGAGACCGATCGTAAGCGGTCCTGCCCTATAAACATTGCCCGTTAACGCCTGCTTGAAGGGACACTGTTGTGTCCCTTTTTTTGGGTGTAGTTCACTTTGGTCCCTGGACGGACTAATACCCAATCCGACTAATCTCGATTTGTTTTGGTAGGGGTAATCCCCCCGTGGTTGCCCCTGTATTGGGCTGGTCGAGGGTCGGCACAGAGGCACGACCCCTACCCGTTTATTCTGTTTCAGGCTCAACGGATTTGGTATAAAGTCCGTTTAAGGATCCGTGACCTGGGTTAGCCAGAGCCAAAATCGATTGCGGCGGGCCAGTTCGCGGTAGGGAATGGTGGTTTGGCCGATCGCCTTCGAGAGGGGCGGCTGAACCCACTGGGGCAGAGCATCGTGCAGTTTGCTGTGGATCAGAGCGCTGAGGCCGTAGAGGGTAGCGACCCATGGGGTTTTGGGGGAGAGATCGCGGTTGAGGCGCGTAATGGCATGGCCTTCGGGAACTTGACGATCGGAATAGTGGGGCAACACCCGATCGAGGCGATCGCCCTCCGCCCCTAGCAGTTCATCCAGCACCAACACATCGCCAAAGGCCGCTTGACACCCTTGGCCCAAGCGGGAAGACATTCCATGGGCTGCATCCCCCAGCAGCACCACCTGACCGGGTAAATCATGGTAGCGGCTGCACCGGCTGGAGACAATGCTAGAGGGTTGCATCGCCCAAAGTTGTTGGCCTTGGTCCGGGGTAATCTCCAAGCCGGGGAACCACTGGGCAATCTGGGTTGGCCAATCTTCGGGGGTGGTGACGGTGGGGGGATTGTCCCGGCTGTGGTCCGAGAGTTGATCCCAAAACAGCAGCAGACAATGGCGATCGGCGGCGGTGGGCAAAATGGCCCCAATTAAGGTATTGGGCCGATCGACCCCCGCTTCCGGCGGTAAAGCATGGCGCACAAAGTAACTGGTGCCCCCGGCAAAGTTGGCCAGTGGCTCTAGGGGCAGGACTTTCCACACCGCTGTGAAATAGGACTGCTCAAAATCAAAGCCCGATCGACTCAGCAACGCCTGCCGCACCCTGGAATGGATGCCATCGGCCCCCACCAGCAAATCATAGCCCTGTTCAATCTCAGCCCCCTCCCCCGGTTCAGCCCAACTGTCCTCCGCTCCAACCCGAATCCTGACTTGATGCTGGCGCAGATCGACCCGGTGGGCTAGGGCTTGGAAAATCACCCGCACCCGATCGCCCTGGGGATCAAGCTGCTCCAAGTGATCCAGGAGGACACTACAGAGGCGATCGCGCTGAATCAAAACCATGGCCTCACCGGGGGGATAGTTGCGATCGATCATCTGCCATTGCTGCTTTTTGGCACTGTAAAAGCCGCTGCGGTTGACCTCTACCCCTTGGGCTACCACCGCTTCCCAAAGGCCCGGAATTGTTTGCAGCGCTTGCCGCCCCCGCTTCATCAAGCCCAAGGCAAAGGCCCGATCGCCGCCGCTGGCCTGCCGGGGATCGGGCCGTTTGTCGTAAATCGTGATCTGATAATGGGGCGATCGCTGGGCAAGGCGAT
>JAYKJG010000006.1:0-3883 GCA_035286285.1 Prochlorothrix sp. | reverse complement strand
CCACCGTCACCAACTTCCTCCCCATCCTGATCTGGAACGGCTACTCCCAGGAGCACCACAGCATGGTCTCCACCCAAAGCAACGCAGCCATGACCGCCTACTGGAGCGGAAACGGCTTTGAAAAGGTGATTCTCGTCGATGCCAAGGACTTTGACGACCAAAACCAAGCGGGAGCCTTTGTCGATAGCACAGCCTTTGGCTGGGAGCAGCGCTTGGCCTTTACCCAAGCTGTGCTAGAAGCAGTTAACGAAGCGGCTGAATCGGCTTTGGGGGGCACCCTAACGGTTTTAGTGCTGAAACAACTCAAAGGGGCCGGAGTCCACAAGCGCGGTGCCCAATCCCACAACCTCTATCCAGGGGATACCGTCGATCGGGACTACATTGCCGCTGCTCTTAAAGAGCGGGCACTGTCTCCGGCGGCCTGGGATTTGGTGCGGACCAACTACGAGCGAGCGGGCGGTGGTCCTGCGGCACAGACCGTAGTGACGGAATTTGAGCGGGAATTACCAGATTTGGGTAACCTGCCCCTAGTGGAATATGACCTGAATGAGAAGCAGGTGGCCACAACAGCGATGGGGGCGATCGTCGGCCATGTCGGTCAACAGGACCGCAGCTTTGTCGTCACCAACGCCGATGGCAATGCAGCTTCGGGCATTAACAACATTAACCAAGCCCTTAAAATCGTCCATCCCACCCCCGATCCCACCTATTTCCAAGGTCCAGATGGCCAAGTCTACGAACCCCTCAGCGAAGATGCCTGTGCCGGGTTTGCAGCCGCCCTCTCGCTATTTGGCTCTCGCAGTCTCTGGTGTTCCTACGAATCCTTCGCCATTAACGGCCTCCCCGTTTGGCAAACCGTCTGCCAAGCCATGGCCGAACTGCGCCGCCCCACCCCCGCCACCGTTTGCCTCTTTACCGCCGGTGCCCTAGAGCAGGGCCGCAATGGCTGGACCCACCAGCGCCCCGAAGTGGAAAACTACTTCGCCGCCATGATGCGCAACGGCAACACCTTCTGCCTCTTCCCCACGGACTCCAACAGCATCCAAGCCTGCTATGAGTGGGCCTTGAGCCAGAAAAATAAGGGCATCACCATCACCGCCAGTAAATCCCCCCTGCCCATCCGCACCACCCTGGCCCAGAGCCGGGAAGCCCTAGAGCAAGGTGCGATCGTTCTTCAGGAGCTACCGGGTGAAAAAACCGTGGTTCTCCCCGTTTTAGGCGATATGATGCTACTCCCGGTCTATGAAGCCGCCCAAGCCTTGCAAGAACAGGGCATTGGTAGCCGCATTGTCTCGGTCGTCAACCCTCGCCGCCTCTATCGTCCCTCCGATGTCGCTTGGGATACGGTTTCAGAGCCTGATGGCGGTTTTCTGGATGATGCGGGCTTTGAGGCGCTTTTTGGTGGGGATGCCGTAGTTGCCGTAACGGGCGGGGCCGGAGCCATGCTAGAGCCGATCGTCCTGCGCAGCACAGCCCCCCGCGACCTCCTCGCCTGGAAACGGGGCGAAACCACCGCCAGCGCTGCCCAATTGTTTGCCTTAAACGGTCTTACAGCCGCCAACATCACCGATCGGGCTAAAGCTCTGCTCGGTTAACCCCTAACGTTCCCCACCCTCCCACTCCCGCGATCGCACACCCTCGTTCCCAGGCTCCGGCGTGGGAATGCCCCCTCGACGCGATCGCGGCCCCTCACGCTTGTTTCTATGCACCGCAACTCGACGATCGAGTTCACAAAATCCGGTGCATTTTACCTTTGCTGATGGTACGGACTAAAGTCCGTACTACGGGCTTTTACGGACTAAAGTCCGTACTACGGGCTTTTATGGACTAAAGTCCGTACTACGGGCTTTTTTAGTTCGTGCAATGAAGTGATCTGTGCTTTTTTAACCATGAACCTGAATATTGGCGACCTTGCCCCAGACTTCAGCTTAAGCGATGCTACAGGGCAAATTTACACCCTCCAAGCCCTGCGGGGTCAATATGTAGTGCTGTACTTCTACCCCCGCGATCATACGCCCGGTTGCACCAAGGAAGCCTGTGGTTTCCGCGATCGGCAGGCCCAGTTTAAGGCATTGGGGGCGATCGTGCTGGGGGTCAGTACCGACGATGCCAAAAGCCACACCAAATTTATAACCAAGCATAACCTCACCTTTCCGCTCCTCTGCGACCCTGAGGGCAAGGTTGCCGCCGCCTACGAAAGCTATGGCCCCAAAAAATTTATGGGACGGGAATTTATCGGCGTTTTTCGCCGCACGGTGATCATTGACCCAGCGGGCAAGATTGCCAAGATTTACCCCAAAGTGAAGCCGGAACCGCACCCAGAGGAGGTTTTGCAGGATTTACAAGCGTTGCAGGCCGCTTAGGCCCAAGGGGGCGGGAATTTCCGCCCTGCTACACCAGGGCACTTTAATCCAATGCATTCAGCACCAGCTTCACCACGATCGCCAGCACCGCCGCCCCAATACTGCCCAGCAACGTCGTCCGCACAATGCGGTTATGCTTGCGCACCTCAATATCCGCTAGCTCCTCCGCCATTGCCACCCCCTTTTCCGCTGCCCGTTGGGTGTATTGCCCCAATTCCGAGGCTAAGGTCGCAATCACCGCCGCAACCACCGCCGCATCATCCACCAGACCCAAACCCGGAATCACATCGGGAATAGCATCCAGTGGCGTAATTAAATAAATCAGCGCCCCGATCGCCAACGCACGGGACTTCCAAGCCGCATCCGGATCCCGCACCATTTTGGCCAATTCTTGCACCTTAGGCCAAATCTCGTGGATGGGGCCGCGATCCATCATGGGAAGGCGCTGGGCAATTTTGGGCAGATCCTCCAGCTTGGCCGACTCCACAAACTGCCGCAACAGGGGCGTAATGCGTTGGAGGCGGGTTTGGATTTGGCGCTGGTCAAAATCCCGCAGCCGATCGCCCACGGTCTGCAATGTCTGCTCTAGGTCTGCCCGGAGCGGGGGGCTGGTCTCCAGGGGAGAAGCCTCAAGGGAGGAATTGGCGGCTGGGGGCTTGGGGCGGCGAGTCGGTTCCCAGCGATCGCGCAAGGCTTGAATCCGCTGGGCAAAGGAGGGGGAAGGACGATCGGATCCCATGAGGCTCTCTTGGAATGGGGATTAGAAAGGGGATTTTCTCTCTATCATAGGAATAACAGGTTAATTTTGGTCCCTGCATGACTGACAAACTGCGGAATTGATAAATCTGTTACCTTGGTTAAAAGATTGTTTAGGAGTCTACGCTATGGCGTTTTACGGTTCTGCCTCCCCTGCCGATCGGGCCTTTGCAGCCCTAGCCTACATCCTGCCCCTTTATGTCGGTTTAACCTTTGGGCAATTCCTCTTTCAAGAGTTCCCCTTTATGCAAATTCTGGCCTTACCCGCCTTGCCCTTAGTCGTCTTAAACGGTGCCATTCCCTTTGGGGACTTTATTGTTTTTCTGGCCCTTCTCTTCTTTGTGATCCGCAACCCCAAAGTTAACTATTTCATCCGCTTCAACGTGATGCAGGCGATTCTGCTGGATATTGCCTTGGTTTTAGTCAATTTAATCCTGGGCTATCTGCTACGACCGGCCCTAGGCTCCCTGGGGGGTGGTTTTATGCTGGAGACCTTAACCAATATGTTCTTCTTGGCCACGATCGCCGCTGTCGGCTATGGGGTCTTTAAATCCGTTCAAGGCACCCTCGCCGATGAAATTCCGGCAATTTCCGAAGCAGCACGGATGCAGATGCCCTATTAACGACCTGTGCCGTTGTCTCACAAAAAGGGTCAGGCAACCTGACCCCTACCCTGCCTAAACGGGTGCATTTCACTTTGGAACAATCGACATCAGATCGGGGTTGCGCCCCTGTGTCTCTCCCCTTGGCGACCCACAACCGGG
>JAYKJG010000005.1:0-5662 GCA_035286285.1 Prochlorothrix sp. | reverse complement strand
TAATCCGGCCAACCCCGAAGCGACTCGATACTTAAAAGCCCTGGCTGAGGTGGAACTGCGGCTTCAGCAGGAGTTGATTGCCCACCAAACTTGGAATCAGGCACGGGTTGCGGCAATGGGGGCAGTGGCCCAGGGAGAAGTGATGCCCCCGACCTTGGCCAGTTGGGAAGCGGCAGCGGTGCAGTGGCAGGAGTCGATCGCGTGGTTGGAGCAGGTGCCGCCAGAGTCTTTGTGGGGAAGCCTAGCTGCCGATCGCCAGGTGACCTATCGCAACAATTTGCGCATTGCCCGCTATGCTGCCGCCGAACTCAAGCCCAATCCCCTCAAAAATGCCGCCCAAACCCAGAAAATCGGCACCCGAACCACCCTCAGCGTTTGCCAGATGGCGGGAGATTGTCGCGCTCTGCGTGGTGATACAGCTATAATTCGCCCAGCGAGTCTATCCAAGATTGCCATTGCTTTGGCGCTAACCCTGGAGCTAAGCTCCAAAAAAATCCCCCTCAATACCAAAATTTCGGTGAATTTTGGCAATAATACGGAAGATGGGGGAGAGGTGCGGGGGGGACAAACCTATACCTTGGAAACACTCCTGCGGCATATGCTAGCCAACAGCAGTAATGTGGCTTCTAACCAGTTGATTGACTATCTAGGCTGGGAAACCCTCAATAAACGCCTGAAAGACCAGGGTTACAACACCAGTCGGGTGACGTTTAAGTTTGTGGGTGAGCAGATGATGCCCAGCCAGCCCGGTACCCAGGCCAATGTGCTGACGGCGCAGGAACTGACGGATATGGTGCGAGATTTGTATACCGGGGATTATGCGGGTCGGCGGGTGGTTTTGGAGGCACTGGGGGATCAGATCGATCGGGATTTAGCCTATACAGCCTTCCAAGGAACAGCGGCAGAGTGGATTGGTGAAAAAACAGGCCGCACTTCGGAAACAACGGGAACAACGGTAATTTTTGGCCTGGAAGACCAAATCTATGTGCTTTCGGTGATTGATCAGTCGGGGCTGTCGGATGGGCAGATTCAGGCTTTGCTACGGGCGGTTGTGGCTGAAATTGTGGCGGATCCGGCGTTTTAGCTGGGGTTTTGCTAGGGTTAGGGGTGCCAGCGGAGGGTCAGTTGACCCCGATCGGTGGCGAGGGGTGCGGGTCTTGCAGAATTATTGTCGTTGGTGGCTAGGTTGGTGGTGGCTAGGGCGGGAGGGGCAGCGGTGAGGGTAATGGATTCTAGATTGCTGAAGAGGGGCGCAACAGACCACTCCAGAAGCTGAAGGATGGGGAATTGTTGCTTAAAAACGGGGAAGAGAGAGGGCCAATGTAAATAGAGCGCAGTTGGGGCGGAAATGGGGGATAGTTCTGGGGTGGGGGACTGGTTCCAGCTTTGGAGCGATCGGGCGAGGGTTTCTAGGGACGTGGCAAAGACTTCGTAGGGGGGGACGGTGGTGTGAACGCCAGCGACTTGGAGGTTAAGGCGAATGGCGGGGGTCGGTTGCTGGGGGTTGGGGGAGGGGGAACTGCTTTCGGTGGCCAGTTGGGTCCAGGCAGTGACCGATCGATCGCCCAGGGTGACCCGATCGACATCAAAGCCCTGGTCTTGGACTGCTCGATCGAGAGCGGTAATGCGTTCCGCCCCCTGGGAGCCACGGCGATCGAGGATGGCTAAACCCTGAAAGGTGCCATCTTCTGCGGGAAAAAAGCTCAATGCGGCTTCCGAACCTAGGTTTTCTTGGAAATTTCCTAGAATTTGCTGGATTGCCACCGAATTTAAGCAGGGCTGGAGGGTCTGGTTAAGGGTCTGGGCTAGGATTTGCTGAAGACTGGGGCCAAAAACAGCCTCGATCGGGGGCCAGAGGGCGGAGGAAGGGTCTGGGGAGTTGTCTGGGGTCGGCGGGGTGAGACCCAAGCGGCGGAAACTGTGGTGTAACTGATAGCCCGTTTCCCGTAGGTTCCTGCTGAAAAAAGAAAGGGCCGGGTTAGGGGGCAGAAAAAGGGTTAATAGTTGGGCGGGAGAGGCTTCTGGGGCTGAAGAAGTTGAATTTTCGGGATTTTCGGGAGGGACGATCGGGGGCTGAGGGGGGAGGAGGCTGGGGGAAAGGGCAACGGTGAGGGTTAGGGTGTCGGCTTGGGGCTGGAGATCAAGGGCGAGGGTGTGGGGCGTGGGGAGTGGGGGGAAAAGGGCGGCAAGGTTGAGGATGGCCAGGGCGCGGGACCGATCGACCTGGGGGGCTGGGGTAGCGCTAGGGGTATTTAGATTTGCCAGGGCGGCTTGGTAAGGGGCGCTGTGGAGGAGACTGCGGTGGGGCGTTTGCAGGGTTTGGACGGCTTCGGCCAAAATTGAAGGATGGTTGCTGAATAAGACGAAGTAGGGCGCAATTAAGGCCGTGGCGATGGCGGTTGTTGGCTGCTCAGGCTGGGCGACGCTGCTGGTAATGGTTATGCCCTGGACTTTTTGGGTTACCCCTGGCCTTCCCTGGTCTTGCTGCCGTTGCCAGAAATTGTCCAAGAACTGGGCCGCTCCCTCTGGATCGGCCACTTCTAGGGCGACGAAATAGCCCGGTTGTTGACCATTATGGGACTTCTGATCCCGATCGAAGGTGGTGACAGCTACGGTAATCTCTGACCCCAGCCAGGGGCTGATTTCGCGGTGATAGTCGGGGGTAAAGGGACTGAGGAGTGATTGCAGCTTGGTTTGGAGTGGAGGGGGAACCGTGGCGTTGGGCTGGTTCAGGAAAGTGAGGACGGCTGGAACTTGGGCGGGGAGAAAGGCAGGGGCTGCGGGCTGGGTTGTGGGGTAAATAGGTTGAGGTTGGGGGGATTCCGGCTCCTGTGGTGAATTTTGTGTGGAATTGCGGGTTTTTAAGGCAGTGGCAGGGTCGATCGGGGAACTGACGGCGAGGGAAACGGGGAGGAATACAGGAACGATGGCGATCGGTCCCCCCACCGGCAAAGCAGTTGGGAGAGGGGGCGACAGGGGCAGTGCTAGGGCTAGCTTTGCTGTCGCGCTCCCCAACGTTAACCAGATTAGGCAGGCTAAACAGGCTAAAAAAGCTAAGACTGAGCCTAAACCTTTGCTTAGTCCCTTGCTTAGACCTTTGTTATAGTGCCAATCCCGCTGTTTCTGCTTGTTTTGACTGCTCTTTAATCCTTCCATGGCCTATTGCACCTGAGCCTATCGCACTTGACTAGGGGGAGAGACCGGAGAGGCTGAGTGCGATCGCTGCCATTGCTGATGTCGCCGTTGCTTGTGGTGTTGTAACCACATCAGGCTTCCCCAATAGCTCAGAAAGCCGAGGACCAATCCCACCACCAGTGACCCCACCATCAGCGCCAAAATGAAGTCTAACCCCCACTCCCGCCATGCTGTTAAGGACTGCAAGGTACTGAGATTGAGGCCCATCCCGTTGATGTCCAGGAGCCAGCAGCCCAGCTTAAAGTTAAAAACATAGATGGGAACGTAGGTCAGGGGGTTGCTGACCCAGGTTCCTGCTGCGGCCATGAGGGGGTTGCCCCGGAAGGGAATAGCCAGGGACATCCCAATTAGGGTCTGGAAGCCGAAAAAGGGAAAGGATCCCGCAAAAACTCCTACTCCTAAGCCCCGTGCCATCTGGCCAGGGGTAGACTGGAGACGCAGCAAGCGATAGTAGCCATAGCGCAGCGTTCGTTTGCTTTTAACCCAAAGAGAATAGTGACGTTTAACAGCCATGGAGCTTGCGATAGAGCGTAAAGAGTGGGGCGATGGAGGCGTGGGGGACCATTAGGGGGTCAAGGTTTCCTGAATTTGCACCTTAGTGATATCTTAGCGGTCTGTGGGGCGCTGTGGGGCGTTTGGGCTAGGGGTTCGTGGGCAAACTGCCCTTGCTAGACAGGAGAGGGGCAACTCTGCCCTGCTGTATTAGCCCAAATTCATCCCTGCATCCAGCCATACCCCTCTGACGGTTTGCCTTTGATGGCTTATCTTTAATTATTCACCTCTGACGCTTTGCCTCTACAGCATGGGCCTATGACCAGTTCTACTATTGCCGCGATCGCCACTGCCATTGTGCCCCAACAGGGTAGCGTCGGGATTGTGCGCCTGTCGGGGTCTGAGGCTGTTAGCATTGCCCGCCGCCTGTTCCAAGCGCCCGGTGCCCAGCCCTGGGAGAGCCACCGCATTCTCTACGGCTTTGTGCGGGATCCGGCGACGGGGGAGACCGTGGATGAGGCGTTGTTGCTGCTGATGCAAGGGCCACGGTCCTATACCCGCGAGGATGTGGTGGAGTTTCACTGCCATGGGGGGGTGATGGTGGTGCAGCGGGTGTTGCAGTTGTGTTTGGAGCAGGGGGCCAGCTTGGCGCAACCGGGGGAGTTTACGCTGCGGGCGTTTTTAAATGGGCGCTTGGATTTAACCCAGGCGGAAAGTATTGCGGATCTGGTGGGTGCCCAGTCGCCCCAGGCTGCGCAAACTGCTTTAGCAGGGGTTCAGGGTAAGCTTGCCCAGCCGATTCGGCAGTTGCGCAGTGAATGTTTGGATATTCTGGCGGAAATTGAGGCTTATATTGATTTTGAGGATGATTTGCCGCCTTTGGATGAAGGGGCTGTGCAGCGGCGGCTGGGGGCAGTGTTGGCCCAGGTGCAGGGGATTTTGGCGACTGCCGATCGGGGTCAGTTGTTGCGCACGGGGCTGAAGGTGGCGATCGTGGGGCAGCCCAATGTCGGGAAGTCCAGCTTGCTCAATGCTTGGAGCCGCAGCGATCGGGCGATCGTGACCGACCTGCCGGGGACAACGCGGGATGTGGTGGAGTCTCAGCTTGTGGTGGGGGGAATTCCGGTGCAGGTGGTGGATACGGCGGGAATTCGGGAGACAGGGGACCAAGTGGAGCGGCTGGGGGTGGCCCGATCGCGCCAAGCGGCCCAACAGGCGGATTTGGTGCTGTTTACGGTGGATGCTAGCCAGGGCTGGACAGCGGGGGATCAGGCCATTTATGAAGAGGTGCGCGATCGGCCTTTGGTGCTGGTGCTGAATAAAATTGATTTATTGGCGGAATTGAGCGCTGCGGTATCCTTAGAGACCCTCGATCGAGCCTATCCCCGTGCTTGGGCCGCCGTTGTAGCGCTGGCGGCGGGGGTTCCGGAGGGGATCGATCGGCTGGAGGCGGCTATTTTGGCAACGGTTCACCAAGGGCAGGTCCAGGCGGGTAATCTGGATTTTGCCATTAACCAACGGCAGGCGGCGGCGCTAACCCGCGCTCGGCAGAGCTTGGAGCAGGTTCAGGAAACTTTAGCCCAGGGGTTGCCGCTGGATCTGTGGACGATCGATCTGCGGGGGGCAATTCAGGCGTTGGGGGAGATTACGGGGGAGGCGTTAACGGAGTCGATGCTCGATCGGATTTTCAGCCGCTTTTGTATTGGCAAGTAACGCGAGAGGCAGATTTAGGGCCAGATTAGGGCCAGATTAGGGTGAGATCGAGGGTGAAGTTGACTAAAACAGGGTTACCGGAGAGGCTGCTGGGGTGTTGGAGGAGTTGGGGGGCTTGGTTGGGGCGATAGCAGTGGACGGTTTTGAGGCTGGGGTCAATGAGCCAACCCAGGCGTGCGCCGTTGGTGATGTATTCTTCGAGTTTGGTTTGGAGTGTGGTGAGATCGTCGCTGGGGGACTTCAGTTCTAGGACAAAATCTGG
>JAYKJG010000004.1:0-4975 GCA_035286285.1 Prochlorothrix sp. | reverse complement strand
CCGACGTTTAGGTTACATTCCACCAATTTAACCGGCATGGTGCGTTTGGGATGCACCGTTAATTCGTAGGTGAGTTGGGTTCCCGCTTGGTTGTCCTGGGCCTGGGGGGCTAGGAGCCATGCGCCTTGGAACTCATTAAAATCGCCTTGGAACTGGCTGAAGCGGATGGCATGGGGCGGTTCTGTCACCATATCGAGGATAACTTTAGCGGAAAAGCTGACTTTCCAGAGCTTTTCGGTGCCGACCTGCTCTAGGCGAACCCGATCGCCCTCTTGCTCCAGAATCTGACTTTTGGCTAAGTTGGGAATAAAGTCTGCTAGGGCTTCGTAATCCGTCAGGACTGCCCAAACCCGATCGATCCCTGCCGGAATCCAAATTTGTGCCTGCAACCGCCGCCGCCGACCGTCTAAGTGTTCCGTGGTGACGCTCACTGGGGAGAGGGAATCCGCTGCGGGACTAGCGGCGCTGGGACTGGGCAAAGAAGATGCGTCCATGGGCAGAGTTATCGGGAAATAGGGGTGGTTTTGGCGAGTTCTGGGCGTTGAGGGCGGGCGGGAGAAAGAGGAGCAGGGATGGGGCTTAGATCAGGATGCCCTTGGGGGGGGGTGCAGACCGGGCATCGCCCAAGGTTCTGTTGCCTTTTGGTCCCCAGGGAGAGGGGGGTCAGGGCGCTTAGCTGAGTCTAACATTCTGTGGGTTGCCCCTCTGTGTTCCGATCGGCCCATTGCTGCATTTCTGCCAAAATCAGACCGAGTTCCACGGTCACTGCCTCTAGGGATATCTGAACTTGGGCGATCGTCGGTTCTGGGATTTCGGTGGCGTGGGCGAGGTGAATCGCCTGGGTGCGGCAGATTTGCTCTAGGTCGTAGGCCCGTGCTTGGAGCGTCTCAAAGCCTAGGGTTGCTGCGTTGCCCTTGAGGGTGTGGGCGAATCGGGTGGGACCGAGGGGATCTTTATCGATGTCGGTTTGGTAGTGCTGGAAGCTGTCTGTAAAGCTGAGATAGCGATCGAGGAAGCGATAGAGCAATTTCCGGTACAAGGCGCGGTTATAGCCCAGGTGCTCTAGGGCTAGGGTGAGATTGGCCCGCGTCAGTTCCTGAAACTCTGGATCATGACTTGGGCTGGCCTCAAGCGACCCGTTGGGATCACGGGAGGGTTGGGGCGCAACTGGGGATGGGGGGAGGGCAGCGGGCGGAGCCGATCGGGGCAAGGGAGAGTGCGGCCCCGCTGCGGGATCCGGTTCTGGTTCTGGACTGGGGGAGGATTGCGGTTCCTGGGGCGATCGGGGGGTGGGGGCACCGGTAGCCGCGCTGGGGCTGGGTTGGGGCACCAGGGGAACAGCGGGGCTAGGGCTTTCACTCCGGGAGTAAATGGGCGTAATTGTAACGGTTGCTGCTTGATCCGCCGCCTGCTCCTCCAGTTGGGGTAGCCAGCGCCGTAAAATCGCCTGGAACTGTTGGTGATCGATCGGCTTGGGCAAATAGTCATTCATGCCCACCGCCAAGCACCGCTCCCGATCGCCCCGGAGCACATTGGCCGTGAGGGCCACGATCGGTAAATGCTGCCAGCGGGGATCTTGGCGAATTTGGAGGGTCGCCTCAAAGCCATCCATCACTGGCATTTGGCAATCCATCAACACCAGATCATAGTCATTGTGCCGCAGTTTTTGCAGGGCTTGGGCACCATCATTGGCCACGTCCGCCCCCAAGTTCATTTGCTCCAACAGGGCTAGGGTTAGCTCTTGATTAATGGGATTATCTTCCACCAGCAAAATGGGTTTAACCCCCTTGGGCACTAGGCTCCCCTGTGAGGCTGGGGGGGTCTCTCGGTGCAGCAGTGGGGCGATCGGCACTGGGGGGACGGAGGGAGCGGAGAGGGCGGAGGCAGCGGGATCGATGGGGCAGGACTGACCGATCGCCGCGAGCACCATTTCCAGCAGCTTTGGCCTTTGAATGGGTTTGGACAGCACATCGTGAATCCCCAAGGCTTTGGCCCGAACTGAGACTTCTTGGAGACTGTAGCCCGTCATCATCATGATGATGCTGCGACTGAGGAGGTCGGGATGTCGCTGGAGATAGTCCGCCACGGCGAGGCCATCCATCTCCGGCATTCGCTGATCCAACAGGATGACATCAAAGGGTTCCTGTTTATGCAGGGCCGTGGTCAGGCTGGCGATCGCGGCCCCCCCACCCTGCACCAGAGTCGGTTGCGCTCCATAGCCGCGCAGCATTTTATTCAGCACGCGGGTGGCCAAGGGGCTATCATCCACCACCAAAATGCGCAGATTTGCCAAGGCATTTTGATGATCGGCCTCTTGGGGATAGTCCTTGGGATCTACCTTGCCCAGCACCACCGTGAACCAAAAAAGACTGCCCCGCCCCACTTCGCTGTCTAGGCCCAGGGTGCCCCCCATCATCTCCACCAGTTGATGACAGATATACAGGCCCAAGCCGGTTCCGCCAGACTGGCGGGCAATGGCAATATCTGCTTGCTGGAAGGCTTCAAACAGCCGTTGTTGCTGTTGGGGCGAGAGGCCAATGCCCGTATCGCGCACTGCGAATTGGATCGTGAGGGTGTGATCGGTGCTGGCGATCGTTTCTGCCGAGACCACTACCTCTCCCCGGTCCGTAAACTTGAGGGCATTACTCACCAAATTGGTCAAAATCTGGCCGAGCCGCAGGGAATCCCCTTGCAGATAGGGTGGCACATTGCTGGCCACGTCGATTAATAGCTCTACATCCTTTTGGTTGGTCTTCAGTACCCGGAGGTCCGTTAGCTCGGTGAGGACTTGCTCCAGGCTAAAGCGGGTGTTTTCCAAGGCCAATTTGCCGGATTCAATTTTGGAGAGGTCGAGCAGGTCATTGAGCAGGGAGAGGACGGTGTGGGAAGAGCCTTGAATGCGATCGAGGTAGTGGTGTTGTTGTGAGGTTAGCTCGGTTTTGAGGGCTAGCTCCGCCATGCCGACAATGCTAGACAAAAGCGTCCGAATATCATGGCTCAGGGTGGCCAGAAACTCGCTTTTGGCGCGGGAGTGGCGTTCTGCTTGTTCTTTTTCCTGGTGTAGGTGCTGAAGCTGGGCCGCGAACTGCGCTAGGGTGACTTCGCCTTCCCCTGGTTTTGGGGCAGTGGGGTTACTGAGGGGGGATCCGGGGGTACTGGCCGGACTTGGGGCTGGCTGGGTGCGAAGCTGGGTGAGGTCGAGGGAAAAGACCTCGATCGACCAGCACTGGGTCGGGGTATGCCACTGGGCACGGTAGCGGGACAAAATAAAACTGTAGCTCCCGTCCGGTTTTTGGAAGCGATAGTAGGCGGGGCCGGTTTGGGTGGTGATGGAGGATTGGGACGCTCTGGGGGCTAGGACTTGAGCGTCCAATGGCTCCAGCTTGAGGGTCTCGACCCCGTTGAGGCTGGACGGGGTTGGAGCCAGACTGGGGACGGGGAGCCGATCGGAGGGTTGGGCTGGCGGGAGAGGGCTGGCGGCGATCGGCGCGGTTGCGGGCGTTGGGGTCCGATCGGGCGGGGCGGTGCTGGAACCCGTTGCGGTGCTGGACGTGTTCCCCTGCGGGGTCACCAGCGGGGAAGACCCCGGTACCCGCCATGCCGCTGCCTGGAGATAGGGATCCACTAAGGTTGCCCGATCGTCCTCGGCAATGTTTTTGTACCAAAGTTGGGGATTGGCTTGGAGTTGTTCAGGGCTGTACCCAAACACCGGATAACTTTGGGGCGAGACGGACTGCACGGTCACCTGGGACTGGGCATTGATCTCAAGGCGCACGACACAAATTTGCAACAGGTCCAACAGGTTATGGATCAAGGTTGCGTGGGTCTGGTGGCGATCCTCTAGGGTCTTGAGTTGTTGTCGCAGAGACTCTTCATGGGTCTGCTGCAATTGCTCCAACTGCCGCTGGAAGGTCATATTCTCAAAGATGGCCACCTGATAGAGGTGGCTGGGGTCCACTGCCTCAGGGTTGGCGGGGCGATCGGCCCGATCGGCCCCCCAGGGCGTACCCCAATCTAGGGCGGCTAAGTCAGAGAAGGCGAGATTGGGAGGGTCTAAATTGGGTACTACGGGGGTTGTGGGGGTTGATTTGGCCACAATCCACTGCATTTTAATGGCCAAGGGCACGCGCTGCCCCTGGTGCTGGATCTCGACGTTGCGTAACACCTTCTGGGTTTGCTGGGGGGTGAAGGCAAATCCCGGCAGGTCTTGCAGGGAGACTGGGGTTGGCTGTCCGGCGACGTAGAAGAGCGGCGGGAGGGGGTTCGGTAAGGGGGGGGCCGATCGTCCAGCTTGCCCAGGGCCAGGGCCGATCGCCGGTTCCAAGCCGAGGAGTTGTCGGCCTTTGCGGTTAAGCAGCAGCAGTTTGCCTGCCCCGTCCCACAGCCCCAGGCCAACGGGCAAGTTCTCCAACAGCAAGGCCGATCGCTGCTCCTGCTCCTGAAAATGCTTCCCCTGTTGCCCCAGTTTGACTCCCAGGTCATTGAGGTCTGTGATCAGGGTTTGGATGAGGCTTAGGGAAGAGGATGCTGTGATTGGCCCAGGGATTTGGTTGTGTAACAGACGCTGGAGATCCTGCTGTGCGGCCTCCAGCGGTTGCTCAACCTGCCGCACGACCCAATATCCTATTCCCCCAACCGCCACACACACCAACCCCCCCAGCCCCAACGCCCCCCACAGGAACGTCCCCCAGGACTGTGGATGTTTTGCCAGGGGCAAGGTCGTGACAATCAGCCAATCTAAGCCATACTCATCCTGGTAGGGGGTGATTTGAACTTCGCGAGGGGTGGGGTCGAGGGGAAGGGTGAGGGGTACGGTGGTTGGGGTTTGGATTTGGTTGAGGGATGGGTATTGTTGCCGCAGGTATTGGAGGAGCGATTGGGCCTTGGGACTGAAGGGATCGGTGGTGGTCGGGGTGGGATCCACTGCAAAGGAACTGGCTATCCCGGTTCCCGATCGATCGAGGATAAGAATCTC
>JAYKJG010000003.1:0-6093 GCA_035286285.1 Prochlorothrix sp. | reverse complement strand
CTGAGGGGGATGAAACACATGGACGATCGCCAGGGTCAAACCGTCGGTCCTAGCCTAGGCCCAAACCGACTCTACCAACCTGCCTTGTATCGTATTTTAGATGCCAACCTCGATCGTGTCCGGGAAGGATTAAGGATTGTTGAGGAGTGGTGTCGCTTTGGCCTGAACCAAGCCGATTTAACCGCTGAATGTAAAGCTTTGCGCCAGGAAACGGCCCAGTGGCACCATCCGGCTCTGCGGGCTGCGCGGGATACCGCCCAGGATCCCGGCACTGCCTTAACCCATGCCCAGGAGGCCGATCGCGGCAGTATCCAAGCCGTGCTCCAGGCCAACTTCTGCCGCGTGGAAGAAGCGATGCGGGTTTTGGAAGAGTATGGCAAGCTCTACGATGTTGAGATGGGGGCCAGCTTTAAGCAAATGCGCTATCGGGTCTACCAACTGGAAAGCCGCCTCCTGGCCCATGAACGTCGCCAAAAGTTGCTGCGATCGTATCTCTACCTCGTCACCAGCCCCGTACCCACCCTGGAAGCCACCCTAGAGGCTGCTCTGCAAGGGGGCTTGAAGTTGGTGCAGTATCGGGCCAAGGATGAGGATGATGTGACCCGCATGGCGACGGCGACGCGGATCCGGGAGCTATGTCACCACTATGGGGCGCTGTTTATTGTGAACGATCGCGTTGATCTGGCCCTCGCCGCCAATGCCGATGGGGTCCACTTGGGCCAGCAGGATATTCCCGTTGCCTTGGCGCGGCAGATTTTGGGGCCAAATCGATTGGTGGGCCGATCGACCACCAACCCAGAGGAACTACAACGCGCCATTGCTGAGGGGGCGGATTATGTGGGGGTGGGGCCGGTCCATGAAACGCCGACCAAGCCGGGGAAAGCAGCGGCGGGGCTAGCCTATGTCCGCCATGCGGCGGCAAACTGCCCGATTCCGTGGTTTGCGATCGGCAGTATCAACCCCAATAATGTGCGCGAGGTTCTCGAAGCTGGTGCCCAGCGCGTTGCTGTGGTCCGGGCCATCATGGAAGCAGAACAGCCCACCTTGGTAACCCAGTATTTCCTCTCCCAACTTCAGCGGCAATGACTGATGGCTATGGTTGGGGGCAATTGGGGGCAGGGCTATGGGCGAGCGGGAAGCCAAGCCCAAGGGGGGGCCGATCGCGATCGGCCGATCGCGGCTCTGCAACCCCAGCAGCTAACCCAGCCCGATCGGCGGCTGGCCCCCTGGGGACACTCTACCGAGGCTGTAACGAACCCCACACCGCCAAATCCAACGCCACCAAATCCAACACCGCCAAATCCAACGCCACCAAATCCAACACCACCAAATCCAGCGCCACCAAATCCAGCGCCACCAAATCCAACGGCACCAGATCCAACGCCAAGGCTAGCCCCAAACTCATCTCCTCCGGACTTGCCTACCCCAAACTCATCTCCTCCGAACTTGCCTACCCCGGACTTGCCCGCCCCGGACTTGCCTGCCCCAGACTTGCCTACCCCGGACTTGCCCGCTCCAACCCTATCCACCCCCGCGCCCCCTTCTGCACCGCTAACCCCCGCGCCTCCTCCCTCAGCATCTCCCACCCCCGCGCCTCCTACCCCACCAACGCTCCCGCGATCGCCCCTCAGCCCAGCACCCTTGCCCCCACCCCAACCTTCCCGCCCCCCATCCGTGTTCGCCCCCTGGCTGGCCCAAATCACACGGGGACTAGAACAGGTCTGGGAGCAGTTGCGGGCCTGGATGCGGCGCAATATGGACTGAGCGGGGAACTGTAACCTCGAACCATGACCAGACGCGCTTCGATCCCCATATTTCGGCTTTCGCATTGCCTGGGCGCAGTGGCTTGGATGGCCCTAGTCCTCAGCCTGGTGAACTTGACGGGCTACTTTTTTGGGCATTTTCATTACGCCCTAGAGCTAGTCTCCCACTTTCGTGCCCAAACCTTAGTGGTCAGCCTGGTGGGGGTGGCGTGCTTCCTGGGGATCGATTTGGGGTGGCAGCGATCGCGCCGTTGGCCCACGCCCCTCCATGCCTTGGGGCTGAGCCTGAGTCTGTTTTGCTTGGGGGCAAATTTGGCCGCCCTGGTGCCCTGGTACTTCCCCCCTGCCCCAGTCTCTACCGGCGGGGAAACGCTGCGGTGCTTGGTGGCCAATGTCTATCGGGACAATAACCAATACGATCGGCTGCTGGCCTTGATCGATCGCACCGAACCCGACGTGGTGGTTCTGCTCGAAGTCACTCCCCCCTGGCTTGAAGCCTTGCAGCCCCTCGATCGCACCTTCCCCCACCAAGTCCCCCTCCCCCGCAGAGATAGCTTTGGCGTGGCCCTCTACAGCCGCCTGCCCCTCGATCGGGTCCAGGTCCAAACCCTTGGCAACAGCAATTTGCCCACGATCGTCGCTGACCTAACCTGGAACCAGCACCCCCTCCGCCTCTACAGCATCCACCCCCCTCCCCCCATCAGTGTCGGAGGGTTTGCCCTCCGGAATGCCCTCTTAAACCAGTGGGCCACCGAGATTATGGCCAGCGATCGGCCCGTCATCCTGGCCGGAGACTGGAACCTCAGCCCCTGGTCGCCCCACTACCAGCAATTCATCCAGCAAACCGAGCTACACAACAGCAGCCAAGGCTTTGGCATCCAGCCCACCTGGCCCACCCCCGGAGTCTTGCCCCAAAAAGTTTTGGAAAAATCGGGCTGGGCCGATCGCTCCGCAGGCTTCACCCCCAACTCACCCTGGCCCTGGGGCGGCGGCTTCTGGCAAATTCCCATCGATCACGTCTTGATCAGTCCCCACTGGCGATCGGTGGGATTCCAGCGAGGAGAGCCGATCGGCTCCGATCATTACCCCGTCATCGTCGATCTCCAATGGCATCCCGCCTTCCACGCTCCCCAATAAAACAGCCGGATCGGGGATGGGGGTTTACTATTGGGGGGATTAGGTTATTATTGGGGCACTCTGGATAGTCCAGGTCTTGACGGTGGCAGAACCCTTTCCCTAGCCAAGCGACAGCAGACCTCGTGAAAACGCGATTGATGCCGATCGCTGGCCCAGGTCTGCACGCCAGTCTGGACTAAGTTCTAACGTTATGTCCTGCCGAGGAATTTCCAGGTCTGGAGTAGGCTACTTCACTACTTCAATTGATCTCCGCCTCCACCTCACCTTATCTACCTCACCTTGCCATGACAGCCCTTAACCAGCGTCAGGCGGGAGGTTTAAGCCAGGTTGATGCTGGACCCATCCGATCATCAAGTAAACTCCTTTTGAAATTTGTTGGCTGCTGGGGAAGTGGGCTGTGCGAATCCCTCTGGATTACTATCGAATACTTGGGTTGCCAATCCAGGCGACACCAGAGCAGCTACAGCAGGCGCATCGCGATCGTGTGCTGCAACTGCCGCGTCGGGAATATTCAGAACTGGCGATCGCGGCTCGGCGTGCCCTGCTAGACGAAGCCCACACCATTCTGTCTCAACCCCAAACCCGCCAAGAATACGACTCTAAATTTATGCGATCGGAGGGGATCCGCCCCGACAGTCGCCTCAAGGACGGTGGCCCTCCCCCCGGTCCCCACATTGACCTTGCCGAAAATCAATTGGTCGGAGCCTTGCTGCTGCTCCAGGAACTGGGCGAGTATGAGCTAGTGCTGCAACTGGGCAACCCCCTGCTGAACCGCCCCTCCCTCCCGCGCGGCCTGGGGGGAGAAGACGAAATTATCCACGCCGATGCCTCCCTCACCGTCGCCCTCGCCTACCTCGAACTGGGGCGAGAATATTGGCACCAAGGGCACTACGAAAGCGCCGCCAACGCCCTAGAGGCCGGTCAGGACTTGCTCATGCGGGAGGGGCTGTTCACCACCGTGCGGGGCGAAATTAAGAGCGACCTCTACAAACTGCGGCCCTATCGGGTTCTGGAATTGGTGGCCCTGCCGCCGGATAACGTGGTTGAGCGGCGTAAAGGGATCCAAATCCTGCGGGATATGCTCCAAGAGCGGGGCGGCATGGATGGCGGGGGCGATGATCAGTCGGGCCTCAGCATTGATGATTTTCTGCGCTTTGTGCAGCAGTTGCGGGACTATCTCACCGCCGAAGAACAGCAGTCTTTATTTGAAACCGAAGCCCGCCGTCCCTCCGCCGTCGCCACCTATCTCTGTGTCTATGCCTTGCTTGCGCGGGGCTTTGCGGAACATAAGCCTGACTTAATTCGACAGGCCAAGTCCTTTCTGCGGCGCTTGGGCAAACGGCAGGATGTCCACCTAGAGCAGGCCATTTGCGCCCTGTTTTTGGGCCAAACCGAAGAAGCCAGCCATGCCTTGGAACTGAGCCGGGAATACGAAGCCATTACCTTTATTCGGGACCATTCCCAGGGATCGCCGGACTGGCTACCCGGTTTGTGTGTCTATGCGGAGCAGTGGCTGCGGGAGGAGGTTTTCCCCCATTTTCGGGATTTGACCCAGTGCCAAGCCACCTTGAAGGAATATTTTGCCGATGCCCAGGTGCAAACTTACCTGGAGTCGATGCCCAGTGAGGCCAGTGCCCTGTCCAATGAGTGGGAGCAGGTGAGCGGTTTTGGGCGGGTAAACCCCAGCGATCGCAGCCTCGATCGCCTAGGCGATCGATCGCCCTACAACGGCCACCTCACAGCCAACAATGGCACCGCCCCCGATGCAACCCGCCTGGGGGTAAGCCCCTCTTCCCTCGCCTCCGTCTCCAGCGGGGCAGACTCCAGCCCCAGCACCGCCCAGCGGGGCAGCAGCAGCCGCGCCTCCGGTCACCGCAGCCCTAACCCCAGCGAAGGCCACAGTGGCAGCCGACGATCGGGGAACAACACCCCAACGGCCAGCCCCACTCCCCCTGCGGGGAAAGCAGCCCCCTCCGGACAGGCTGCCGCCACCGCCCAGCGCGATCGAGACTCCCGCAGCCGCCACACCCACACCGCAGGGGGGGACAGCAAGGGAGATAACAGTCGCACCAGTGCCCCCCGCGATCGCAACCGCCGCACAGCGACCCAATCCTTTAAGCTGGGGCGGTTGCTCCTCCTGGGCGGCACCGGGCTATTGCTGCTGTGGGGATTGGTCTTTGCGGTGCTGAACTTGGTGGGTGGCTTTGGCGGTGAAATGGGGATTAATCGCGCTGCCAACGCAGGACGCGATCAATTGCAAGTCCGCCTCGACGAACCCCTCTGGAGTCCTCCCCCCGCACCGGAACCCGATCCCAATCTCCCCCCCACCACCCTGACCACCCCAGAAGAGGCCAAGCGACTGGTGGAACTGTGGCTCCAAGCTAAGGGCAAGGCCATGGGCAAGGATTACGACGTTGCCAGCCTCAGGACCATCCTGACCGGGGAGGAGTTACGCTTCCGCCAACGAGCGGCCCAATCCGCCAAGGAGGAGGGCTACTATGCGGAGTATGAGCATGAAGTGGAGGTGGAAGAGGTGCAGGTGAACCCCGAAGCACCCGATCGGGCCGTGGTCATTGCCAAGGTGACCGAGGTCGCCCAGTTCTATGTCAATGGAACACAGGATGATGCGTCTTCCTACCGGGAAAGCCTGCGGCTGCAATACAATTTCCTGCGGGAAGAAAACCAGTGGCGGATTGAGCGGATGAAGCTGCTGTCACCGGGCACCTAAGGCCCAAGGCGCTGAGGCGGTGGGTTGGTGAGGCGCAGTTCTACGATGGAGCAGTTCTACGATGGCGCATTTAAGTCCTGAGGCCAATCATCTTGAGGCCAATCGTCCCAAGGCAGATAGTCCTGAGACCCATAATTCTCAACTCCAGGGGCTGGAGGTGCAGGCGGAATCCTTGGCAGGGGTAGCCGTTCCCCCACTCTCAACCCCAACGGCATCCGGCGGCGATCCGATCGGGCCTGCCGCTTTCCCCCGTGCAACCGGGGCCACCTTCGCCCCCCACCCCAACCCGATCGCGGCTGGGTCAGTGGCAGAGTATGAATTGCTGGATGTGGAAGCAGTACAGCGCGTTTTGGGCCGATCGCGGGCTTCCATCTATCGCTATGCCAACACAGACCCCAAAGGCGAAATCCTCAACCTGTCCTTTGATCCCCGCTGCCTTAACCCGGAGCATCGGCGCGACTTCCA
>JAYKJG010000002.1:0-5764 GCA_035286285.1 Prochlorothrix sp. | reverse complement strand
TAGCACCGCCTACAGCGCCAACACGATCGCCGGAAGCTACCCCGTCACCAGCACCGTCGCCAGCACCCCCCTCAGTACCACCTTCAGCCTCACCAACCTCGCCGATGCCCCTAGCCTCTTGGCGATCGACACCGGCAACAACCAAATCACCACCATAGACAGCCCCTTCCCCTCTGCCCTCAGCGTCCGGGTTACGGACCAGTACGGTAACCCCGTTGCGGGGGTTGCCATTAATTTCACGGTCCAACCGGGCGTTACGGGGGCAACGGGCTTCTTAAACAGCCCAGCGGGGGTGAGTGATGCCAGTGGCCTCGTCCGGACAACCCTAGCCGCCAACGGTGAACAGGGCCGTTTCCAGGTGGTTGCCACCGCTGCGGGCCTCAACAGCAGTGCCATTTTTAATCTGCAAAATACAATTTTCACCGAAACCCGCTGCCCTCCCACCTGTGACGATTCCGGTGCGGGGCAGAACACCCCAAGGGCCACCCTTGCCGCAGCCCCGGATGAACTGCCCGTCCTCACCAACGCAGTGGTGACCACCGCGCTGGATAACACCACCTTTGCCACGGCTGAAACCCTACAGATTGCGGCCTTTAGCAATTACCTCAATATCCCAGCCCCTGGCCCCCTCACCGTTGAGGAAGCCCAAACGATCATCCGCGAACGGGACCGGGAAACCGGCACCACCACCGCCTACATTACCAGCCGCTTTACCCCCGCCACCGTCAGTAATCCCACCACGGTCAGCACTTTGACCCCCTCCAGCGGCAAACTCTCCCAAGTATCCAGTTCCCCAACTTCTCCCCCCCACTCCCGCAGTCACCCTAGTGCCCTCGCCGCCAGTCCCCAGCCCACAACCTCCAGTCGCCCCGATCGCGGCACCAAGGCACTGGATCCCCTCAGCCCCTGGATCGGGCAGCTTCCCGGCGGTTTTAGCGCAAATCCCGACGATCGCCTGGAAGTGATCGTCATTACTGCCGCCGGGGAACCCCAAATCAAGCGCTTGCCTGTCACTCGACAGCAGGTGATCTTCCTCAGCCAACAGCTTCAAGAGAACCTGGATAAACCGATCGGGGTTTACAAACGCCAGATGGAAACCCTCTATGGACGCATTTTTGCCCCCCTTGAGGCCGAACTCCAGTCCTTGGGCGTTGATCATTTGCTGCTGTCCCTGGGGGATGACCTGCGGGGGATTCCCTGGGGTGCCCTCTACGATGGCGAGCAGTTTTTAGTGGAGAAATACAGCGTTGGCGTGACCCCCAGCCTGAGCCTAACGGATACTGAGTTCGTTTCCCTGCGCGATCGGGCGATTTTGGCCATGGGTGCGGCGGAATTTACCAATCAGAACCCCTTACCCGCCGTCCCGATCGAACTTGCAGCCATCACAGCCCAGTTCAATTCCCCGTCGTATTTCCTCAACCAAGACTTTACCGAGGGTAATCTCCGCCAGGAGCGGGAACAACAGTTACCCGGTATTATCCACCTCGCCACCCATGCTAACTTTCTCCCTGGGGACTTAAATCAGTCCTACATTCAGCTTTGGGGCGATGAAACCATTAGTCTCAGTGATATTGATAGTTTTCAGTGGTTTACAGACCCCCCCGTTGAGTTATTGGTGCTCAGTGCCTGTCGGACAGCCATCGGCGATCGCCAAGCAGAGCTAGGCTTTGGGGGCTTAGCGGTTAAGGCGGGGGTCAAATCCGCGCTGGCCAGTCTCTGGTATGTGAGCGATGCGGCAACCCTAGCCCTCATGACAGAGTTTTATCGCAATTTACAAAATCCGGAGGTTACAACGAAGGGCAAAGCCCTCCAAAAAGCCCAAATTGCTCTAATTCGGGGAGATATTAGCATCGAAGCCGGTCAACTCCGGGGAGGGGGCACCCGATCGCCCTATGCCATTCCCCTGCCTGAGGGCAGCGACACCCTCACCGCAGAAACCCTAGGCCACCCCTACTACTGGGCCGCCTTCACCCTCATTGGTAGCCCCTGGTGATGCAGAATCAACGGGAGGAGCCAAGCCCGATCCCGCCAGAACTGGCCTTAAAGTCGATCCATGTGGTGGGCATTGGCCTAGAGGGCGTTGCCGGGTGGAGTCAGCCGGTGCTGGATCTCGTGCGAGGGGCGGCGGTTCTAGTGGGTAGCCAGCGTCATTTAGATTTATTGGGGGATCTATGCGGGGATCAAGGGCCAGAGGTGTGGATTTTGGGGGATTTAGGGGCAACGATCGATCGCCTGCGACAGTGGCAACCAGACCCCCAAGCTTCCCCGCCCCTAGCCTTGCCCCCACCGACCCAGACACAGCAAACCCCCAAAAATACCCGTTTAAGCTATGGTGTCGTCCTAACCTCTGGCGATCCCCTTTTTTTTGGCCTCGGTCGCCTGCTCCTCGCCCATCTCCCCCCCCCAAGCCTCCACTTCCATCCCCAGCCCAGTTCCATTCAACTCGCCTTTAGCCGCCTTAAACTCCCCTGGCAAGATGCCCACTGTCTCAGCGTCCATGGGCGAGATTTAGAGGTTTTGATCCCTTTAGTGCAGCGGGGGGTTGAAAAACTCGCCATTTTGACGGATCCCGTCAATGGTCCGGGGGCGATCGCCCAACTGCTCCTAGATTTAGACTTGCCCCAGTCCTATACCTGCTATGTCTGCGAAAATCTCGGCGGTCCTGGGGAGCGCTTAACCCAGGGTACTCCCCAGGAGATTGCCCCCCAAACCTTTGCTTCCTTGAGCGTTTTGATTTTGGTGGCAGATTCCCCATCACCCCCACAGCCTCCCAGCCCGTCTTGGCCTCTATTGGGGATTCCGGACGCTGCCTTTGCTAGCTTTCCCGATCGACCGGGCTTAATCACCAAACGGGAAATTCGGGTTCAAATTTTAGGGGAGTTAGCCCTAGAGCCTCAGCAAGTGGTTTGGGATATTGGAGCCGGTACCGGGTCAGTTTCCATTGAAATTGCCCGTCTTTGCCCCCAATCCCAGGTTTACGCCATCGAGAAAACTGCCGCCGGAGTCGGACTGATTCAAACCAACTGCGATCGCTTTGGGGTGGGGAATATCCAAGTCATCCAAGGGCAAGCTCCCCAAGGGTTGGCAGACTTACCCCAGGCCGATCGCGTTTTTATTGGCGGCAGTGGCGGAAATTTAGCGGAAATTTTGGATTTTAGTGGGCAGTCACTACGGGAGTTGGGCAGAGTCGTCCTCGCCCTAGCGACCCTAGAGCATCAAGCAACGGTTCAGGGGTGGTTGCGGGAGACGGATCATCGCTTTGTGACCGTGCAGTGGCGGCAAGTGCGGATCGATCGATCGGCCTCCTTTGCCCGCCTTACCCGCTACGTCCCCCTTAACCCCGTCACCCTCGTCACCCTCCAAACCTAACCCAAGTACCGGGTGCATTTCCCTGGGGATCCCTCGATCGTCGGGATCGTGCCCCCGCCTGTCCTGAGCCGAGCCGAAGGGTGCCAGCCCTTGGCGAACCACAACCGGGGCAACCACGGGGGGATTGCCCCTGCCCTGGCGACCCACAACCGGGGCAACCACGGGGGGATTGCCCCTACCAAAACGAATCGAGATTAGTCGGATTTGGTATCAGACGCTAGTTAGCAACAAGATTGCCCAGCATGACGTTAACTAGGGCGAGATTCCTGGGGTTTTTGCCATTGGGCATAGAGCAAAAGCAGGGCAAACAGCCCATAACCCGCTGCCCAGGGCGCACCCACCCCCCAACCTAGGGCAATCACCGTATCGCCGATCGTCCACTGGTAACTGTGCAACAGCCCCACCCAGGACAGCGCCGCCGCCCCCAAGCACCACACCGCCGCTTTACCAAACTGGCGATCGAGAATATGCACCGTCACCGTGGCCAGAATCATGGCCGAAAAAATCAGTCCCTGCTCTAGGGCAAAGGCTCCCGTGATGTAGAGATCCCCCTGCTCAAACAGCGATACTAAGTCAGCACTAAAGGGAGCTTCTGGGGTGCCAAGACCCGCAGCCCGCAGCGCCCCCTTAGCCACCAGGGCACCCCAACCGGCAATTCCCGGCATTAAACCCAAAACTACCGCAGGGGTGTGGTGGGGCGGAATGGCCGTAAAGCTTTGGGCCACAATGACAATGCCAATCCACAGCACGATCGCCATGCCACTGTCGATCGGCACAAAAAAGGACAACAGGCCGATCGTCCCACTGATGCACAGCAGACCCATAATCACGCCATTGAGCATTGAGTAGCCAATACGGGCACCCATCGCTTTCCAGCCGGGATGACCAATGTAAATCGTCGTGGGAAAGCAGGAACCAAAGCAAGCCGCTACCAAGGTTCCAATGCCATTGGCAGCTAAGCAGGGCGGAGCAGGGTAGTCATCCCCCGCAGCCGCAGCACTTTCAAGATTCTGCAAGCTTCCCACTAAGTTAAACAGGCCCATGGGCAGAATCACGCTGAAATAGTCTAGCAAAACTGTTTTTTGCTGCCAGAGGGCACCAAACCAAGGGCGCGGCACATAGAGGCGAATCGGTTCCGTTGCCGCTGCGAATTGGGCCGAGTCCCAGCTACAGAGGCCCGTTGCCCAGGCTAAACCAGTCCCTAAAATCACCGCTAATAATCCCCCTGGAATTTCTAGGCGTGTTCCGGGGACTATAAATTTAACTTCTCCGTAATAGGTCAGTAAAATCACCCCTAGGGGCACAATTCCCACTAAAGGGTGGGCATAGGTACGCAGCAGAAAGCCGATCGAGATAAAGGTCAAAGCAATGCCGGACAAGGTAGACAGCAGGGCCGCACGGGGGGTAAAGTCCCGCAGGCGATCGGCCACCCATGCCCCCCCTAACTCAATCAAGCCGGACCCCAAACAGGCCACCAAACCCGCTGCCCAAGCTAGTTCCGAGGCTTCCTCTGGACTCGCCCCCCCACTGAGGGCACCCAGGCGCACCGGCAGCATCACCAGAAAAACATAGGCAAACAAACTCACGGTATTGATGCCGTAGGGCAGTGCAGTCAAGTCGTCCCGCTGTTGGCGCTGTCCCTGGCGATAGGTCAGCCAGCCGTAGTAAAAGTTACCCACTACCAAACTCAGGGCAATTCCAGGCAAGACGCGACCATAGACCACAGTCGCCGGAAATTGCAGCAAACCCTGGGTTAGAACCACAATCACGAGGATTTGAATTAAATTATCTAAAGCAAGGCCAAAAAAGCCATCAATATCCCGCCGTACAAACCAGCGGGGTCCATTGGGCAAGGGGGTAGAAGTGTCTGCCATGGCGATCGGTGCAAGTTAATAACAACTCAACAGGCGTAAAGCCCAAAAATAGCAGTTATCCCTAGATTATTCTGGTATACCGTGATCGAATTAGCCCGACGATCGCCCCACCCCCCCCGCTGCGACAATTTCACCTTTACTCAAGGTTTAGACCGGCAGATTGAGGAACAAACTGGCTACACTGAGGCTAGGCGCACTGAGGCTAGGCGCACTGAGGCTAGGCCGCGATCGGGGGGGTTTGGCCCTGGGATCGCACCCTAGAGCACTCGCACCCTAGACCAGCACTCGCACCCTAGACCAGCACTCGCACACTAAACAAGCACAAGGAGAATTCACCATGGAAGGGCTAATTGGGATGTTCATTCTGGGCCTGATCGGCAGTGCCCTATCGGGGTTGAAGGTCGATCGAGAGTATCAGCGGGGGGTGATTTTTCGGCTGGGTCGCTTCCACAAAGTCAAGGGACCGGGCCTCTATTGGACGGTGCCCGTGGTAGACGAGAAAGTCCGGGTAGATGTGCGGA
>JAYKJG010000001.1:0-3610 GCA_035286285.1 Prochlorothrix sp. | reverse complement strand
TTTGCGATCGGCTGTCTTTTGCTTGCCGTTTAAGCATCGGGGAGGCGAAGATTACCGTGGCTGGTGAGGTAGTTGAAGAAGTGATCCACAGCGGCTTCTAGGAATGGCATGAGCCGCCGATCGCCCCGGATGACCCGCTGTGCCCAACCGAGGTGGCGATCGACCAGGAATTTTAAGGATAAATACGCCTTGAGTTGGCGTTGAAGTTGGGCGCTGACCTGTTTGGGGTTGCTTAACAGGACGTGGGAGCCTTGGGCCTGGAGTTGGCCGCCCAGCCGTTCCTTGACGTACAGTTGGACGGTTTGGGGGTAGGGGGTCCGGCTGACGAAGCGAATGGCCCCCGCGACGGACTGGGTGGGGGCGCGGCGGAGAATTTGGGCCACATGATAGGCCAAGAGATCGGCATTGAAGTCTGCCGCAGAGGCTTGGCCCTGGAGGAGGGTTTGGAAGGCGGATGCCTCGAAGTGGAGGCTCTGGGGATGGTCGAGGGCGTGGAGATAGGTTTCGATCGGCTGGCCTAGATCGCCAAGGGTGGAGGTGAAGTCTGAGGTGCCGACGAGTTGCAGGGCCAAAACGCGCGAGAGGGTACTGAGGCCCAAGTCGTAGAGGGCAGACTGAAGACTGCCGCCGGGGAACTGATCGGACAGTGCGGCGATGAAGTGGGCAAAGTCTACGGGGTGCTGGGCGAGGTGGACCGATCGATCCAGGCTGAGGTCTAAGAGGGGTTCTGGGATCTTGCCTGCGGTTAAGGCCCACAAACGGTTGGTATAGTCCGATCGGGTATAGGCCCGCAGGAGCCGGACTTGTTCGATCGCGGACAGATTGGGGTTGACTTGGCGATGGGCCTGTTGAATGCGATCGAGATCGGCAAGCACAGATGCTAAAGTGAGGTCATCAAAGTCAGGGTTGGCAGGGGAAGCAGTCATTACTCTAGCAGGAACCTATCGCAAGAATTTGTAAGATGGCTGTGTTGTGCCGCGATCGCAAGGATCAGGAATCCTATGGGTTCTGAACGGCCCCAAACCCACTAGCGCGATCTCAGGGGTACTATAGCACTGGTCTACTGAAGGCAACAGGCAAAGCAACCTGAAAATTCTGGCTGAAAATTCCTGTGTGTTGACTAGCCCCAGCATCAGGGGTTGAGGGGACCGCTTCACCATCTTCCCCCAAGACTCGGCAAGGTAAACTCTTGTAAGCGTCTCTGAGAGGCTATAGTGTGCCCTTAGCACCGTTGCTTTCTGGCATTTCGGGAGTGTAACCCTGCAATTCATCCGCGATCGACAATCCTCCCTAAGGTATCTCACCTTCTTAAAACCTGCCTGCTGCCCATGGATATTACCTCATCTTCAGCGTTTCCGTTACACTTTGCCACTGGTTGCCAAGCTTTAGCCTTGGAAATAGACCTGACTTGCGATTTATCACAGATTTTCCAGATATTTCCCCTCTCCCAACCCCGTCCTGTGTTGGTGTTAGTGGGGGGGGCTAGCGGCTTAGAACAGGGGCACTGGGAAGCCCTAACCCAACTGTTTCAAACCGTGCTCTGCCCTTGGCTCCAAAGGAATGGCTGGGGGGTGGTGGATGGGGGTACGCAGTCCGGTGTGATGCAATTAATGGGGGAGGCATATGCCAAGACTAAGGTGGATTTCCCACTGCTAGGGGTTGCAGCACGGGGTACGGTTGCTCTGCCCCAAGAAACCCTGTCTGCAACAGCGTACCAAGCGCGTTTGGAGCCAAATCATCCATTTTTCTGCCTGGTTGAGGGACGGGAGTGGGGGGATGAAGCGCCCTGGATTGCGAAATTGGCCCAACTCTGGGCGGGTTCCTGTCCGTCTTTGACCTTGGCGATTAATGGGGGGGGAATTACGATGCAGGATGTGGCGGAGAGTGTAAAGGTGGGGCGATCGGTGGTGGTGGTGGAGGGGAGTGGCCGGACGGCGGATCTTTTAGCGGCAGCGCTTCAGGGCGATCGCAGCCATGAACAGGCAACCCAACTGGTTGCTTCGGGGCTGATCCACCGTATTCACCTCAACCAACCCCCAGCGGAGTTTGTGGCCTTGTTCGATCGACTGATTACGCCGATTTAGGGTGCATTTCATGTTTGCCAATAGACGGACTAAAGTCCGCGCTACGAGCCTTTCATCCTGTCCTGTTCTTTTGTTGCTTAGCTAAGCCTATCCTCCCATGCTGTCCCTGAGTCCTAGCCCTCGCCAAATTTTCAGTACCCTATTGCCCCACCTGCGGGTTGCTGCGGCCTATGCCAAGGAAATCCAAAACCGCGTGGTGGAGCAGCCCGAAAAAGCCTATCCGGGCAATTTCTTTGCCTCAGCGCTAACGGATGCGGATTTGTCGGTGCAAACCTTTGTGGAAGTCTTGCTGTTGGCTTATTTCCCCCAGCTTCGCTTCTATGGGGAGGAACACGAGCGCACCTTTAACACCAAATATTTCCCAGGGATTGAGTTCCCAGGGAGTGTGGAGAGTGGGTCTGCGGATTTGCTGTTGACCTTGGATCCGATCGATGGCACTCGCTGCTATGCCGATGGGTTTGATAACTACCAAATTATCCTGAATGTTTTAAGTCCAGAGCAGTTTGAGGGCTGTTTATTAATCAGTCCCGCCCGCGATCGCTACTTTTGTACGTTGCGGGGGGCGGGGGTTCTAGAGGGCTGCTTGTCGGATGCTTTGGAACAGTGCCGCCCGATCGGGGCGTTGCCCCAAAATCCAACCATTTATCTAGGGGGTGGGGCCGGTATTTTTGCCCAGGCTTTGCCCGATCGCTATGTGGCCTACGATGTCTACACGGAGTATTCGCACCAAGAACAGCGGCCCAGTATGGTGGACTTTTTTGATGGAGCCTATGGTGGGGCGATTCTGAAGCGGGCAAATTTTTTGGATGGGGCGGCAATGGCCTTTATGGCCCAGGAGTGGGGGTGCATTGTTAGCGACCACCGGGGTCAGTCCCTGCCCCCCCTGCGCAGTTGTACCCATTGGGCATGGCCCGGTTTAGTCATCGCGACATCGCCAGAGATGCATCGCGACTTGCTGCGAACAGTTCAGGTTGTGGAACATAACTTAGGGGAGAACCGATGACAAAATTGCTCAATTGCCACGGTTTTTGAGAATTTTTTTTTGGGGCAACGCCTTGGGAGAAGTAGCTACGATCCTGTAGTTGTAAGTAGCCTTGTTGAAGTCCGTAGAGAATGCGATCGATGCGGGAGTAGTCTGCTTCACTAAGCTGCCCAGACAGGAGAGCTTTGTGCAAACCTTGGCGATCTTCCAAGGTCAACTCCTTGGAGGATGTGACTCGGATATAGATATCTGAGACTAACTTAGAGACAGTATACATCGGGACAGGTGCAGTCATGTCGCTGGGTTGCATGTTGTTGTTGGGGTTGGGTTGCACTCAAGGCTTGCTGACTGAGCAGAAAGCCATCCTGATCAATGCCTGCAATACTGCTGTCAACGCTTGCCTCTGCTGAGGCTTGTGTTTGTTGAAGCGTGAAGACTAGGCAAAAAACTGACCTGCTAATGATTTACTATGCTGGATTGTTTTGGATTGTTACAGAATCTAGCGGCTTTGGGGGTGATAGGGGTGAATAGGCCGAGTGATCTT